>NZ_JBXQQB010000011.1:0-229073 GCF_057220535.1 Kitasatospora sp. NEAU-CNBT7
TCGGCGTGGCCGGCGTGCTGGGCGGTCTCGGCGATGACGTGCATCAGCACCCGCCGGACGGACCAGTCCGCACCCGACTCGAACCACGGGGCCTTCGGCAGCGGCCGGGTGGCTCCGAGGTCGGGGAGGGCGACGACCAGTTCGTCGGTGCGGCGGGCCACCTCGTCGTAGTCGGCCAGCACACCGGCGAGCGTCTCACCGGGCAGGAGCCGGAACTCGTCGGCCCGGCGGGCGAAGTCGGCCTCGGTCCAGGTGGTGAAGTCGGGCATCGCCGCCGGGCCGTCGACGATGAACGCGGCCCAGGTCCGCTCGACCGAGGCGACGTGCTTGATCAGACCGCCCAGGCACAGCTCGCTGGTGGTGGTCCGCGCCCCGGCCTGCTCGTCGGTGAGGTCACGGGTGGTGAAGCGCAGGAAGTGCCGCTGCTTGGCCAGCGCCGCCAGCAGGTCGGCGCGCTCGCCGGTCACGGCCGGCGCTTCGGTGGTGGGCTCGTTGACGGTCAGGGTCTCGCTCATGGGTTTCCGCCTTCCGTGGATTCTTGCTCCGTCGACAAGGTCAACGTTAGGAGCCATAGCGGTCACCTTCTGACCTGAATGGCGGGGGAACCGGTACCGCGCGGTAACGAACTGGCCGACCGGCCGGACGTCCCGGTCCGCACCCCGCCCCGCCCCGCGACACCGACCGGCTCCGCGAACTGGCCCACCGACCCCGGCCTCGTCCGGCACGAGGTTCTGCCGAGCGGTGGACCGCCGATCGGCGCGACCCGCTCGTCCACCAGGTCCGCCATCGAGGGGCCCTCGCATGGCGCTGAGGTTCCGAACGAACGTCGCGGAGGTTCAAGAACCTGCCCTGTCGGCGATCCTACGATTCGATGGCAGAAGGGAAACCCGGCCGCTCCTGGACGAGGCCACACCAAGGACAAGGAGCTCGTGCAACAGGAGAAGTCCAGCAGCCTGGCCGTCATCGCAGATACCGGCGCCGGCCTGGACATCCCCGACGGGGTGCTCGGCAATGGCGGGCCCGGGCACGCCCGGGCCCGGCGGGCCAAGGTGATCGTTCGTCACCGGGCCGCCTGCTGATCAGCCGGTTCCACACCTTCTGCGCGCCGAGCTCGGAGACGACCGTGCAAGGCGCAGGGCCGAACTCTTTGATCGTCGATCAGCCTTCTTTACTGAAACCCGGCGGCCGGACAGCGCTGCCGTGGGAAGCGGAGACATGATGGGCCAGAACCCCTATGACTATGTCGTGGTGGGAGCGGGGACAGCGGGGTGCGTGATTGCCTCCCGGCTTTCGGAACGCCCGGGCGTGCGAGTGCTGTTGCTGGAGGCCGGAGCCCGGGACGCGACCGAGGCGATGGCATCTCCATGGGGGTTCCTGGGCTTCGACCCGTCATCCCTCTGGCTGGGCACCTCGACCGTGCAGGCCGGTACGGGCAGGGCCGCTGACGTGCTGCGCGGTAGGGCGCTCGGCGGATCGTCCAGCATCAACGGCCTCTACCACCTGCGGGGGCACCGCTCCGGTTACGACGAATGGCCCGGGCTCGGCGCTCCGGGCTGGGGTTTCGACGACCTGCTGCCGTACTTCCGCCGCAGCGAGAGCACGCGCCGTCGTGATGCCTCCGTGCGGGGCACGGACGGACCGGTCGCGGTCGCCCCGGTTCCGGAACCGCATCCCCTGGCCG
Organism: Kitasatospora sp. NEAU-CNBT7; assembly: GCF_057220535.1. Taxonomy (NCBI): domain Bacteria; kingdom Bacillati; phylum Actinomycetota; class Actinomycetes; order Kitasatosporales; family Streptomycetaceae; genus Kitasatospora; species Kitasatospora sp. NEAU-CNBT7. The sequence continues at coordinate 1,682 of NZ_JBXQQB010000011.1, forward strand.
CGGCGGGCGTTGATGCCGCGGTGCAAGCGGGCTTCACCCGCGCCGATGACATCGGCAGCGGACTGGAGACCGGGTTCGGGTGGAGTGACCTGAATCTGCCCGGCGGCGCCCGCCAGAGCGCGGCCGACGCCTTCATCCGTCCGTTCCTCGACCGGCCGAACCTGGACGTCGTCACGGACGCGACCGCGCGGCGTCTGCGGATCACCGCGGGCCGCTGCACCGGCGTCGAGTACACCGCAGGTGGCGAGCACCTGTCGGTCGAGAGCGCCGAGGTCATCCTGACCGCGGGCGCCGTCGGTTCCGCGCACCTTCTGCTGCTGTCAGGCATCGGCCCGGCACGACACCTTCGCGAACACGGCATCGACGTCGTCGCCGACCTGCCGGGCGTGGGGTCCCATCTGCAGGACCATCCGCTGGCGGGCGTGGTGTACGAGGCCACTCGGCCCGTACCGTTCCATCCTGCCAATCCACCGGCCGAGATGATGGGCCTGGTGTACAGCGACCCCACCGCGGCCCGGCCGGACCTTCAGGTCTACGTCGTCGCCGCGCCGCTCCCCTCGGCCTGGGGCCCGCCGCCGGCCAACGGCTACTCCATCGCGTTCTCCGCGGTGGCTCCGCACAGCAGCGGCACCGTGCGCCTGGCGGACGCCGATCCCGCCGGTGCTCCCGTCGTCGACCCCGGCTACCTGAGCGACGACCGTGACCTGGAGGTGATGCGCAGGGGCCTGGCCGTGGCACGCCGCATCGGGGAGGCGGAGGCGTTCGCCGAATGGCGCAAGCGGGAAGCGGTGCCGGGCGCCGGGACGAGCGGAGAGTCCGTGGACGAGTTCATCCGCAAGGCCACCGGCCCCTACTTCCACTACACCGGCACCTGCCGGATGGGAACCGACGCCGATGCGGTCGTCGACCCTGCAGACCTTCGCGTCCACGGGGTCGCCGGACTGCGGGTCGCCGATGCCTCGGTGATGCCGTCCATCCCCTCGGCCAACACCAACGCGACCGTCTACGCCATCGCCGAACGGGCCGCCGATCTGCTCGGCTGAGCCTCCCCCAGCGCGCCCCGACGCTCCCCCGACGCGCCTCGGCCTCCCCGCCGTGCACCGAATGCGGCCCGGGCTCCGGTACCGCGTCGATCGGGGCGAGCAGGCTGGCATCCACTTGCACGCGAGTAATCCCAGCCGCTCTTGACATGCATTTGAAGTTAACAATGAGGCTGCCTACCGTTGAGACGAACGCGCAGGAACGGCCACCCGGTTCGGCCCGATCAGCCTCATAGGCCCTATCCCATAAGGGAGTTCACCCATGTCCGAATCGCTTCAGACCACCCCCGCCGTCCTGTCCGACGCCGATCTGCTCGACCGGACCGCGGACGCGGTGCGTGAGGCCGGTGCGGCGCTGCGCGCGCGTTTCGGCGAGGTGGTCCGCTACGGCAGCCGCGAGGAGCTGATGGCGGCGCTGGCCGTCAACGACGACGCGGCCCTCGACATCCTGCGTCCCGCCCTGACCGCACTGCGGCCGCAGGCCCGATGGGTGGAGGACGAGCTGGACGGCGGGGCGCTGCCGGACGGCGAGTGGTGGGTGGTGGACCCGGCCGAGGGCAACGTGAACCACCTGCACGGCCTGCCGGAGTGGGCGGTCACCGCCACCCTGGTGCGCGACAACCGGCCGCAGCTCACGGTGGTGCACCTGCCGCTGACCGGCGAGACCTACACCGCCCGCACCGGCGCCGGCGCCCACCTCGACGGCCGGCCGCTGCACGTCTCCGCCACCGCCGACCTGGGCCTTGGCATCGTCGCCACCAGCCAGGCCCGCCCCGACGAGGACGAGCAGGTCGTGCAGCAGATCGGCGCCTCGATCACCGCGATGCTCTCCGACGCGCTCGTGGTGCGCGTCGCGGTCCCCGCCACCCTGCACCTGGTCAACGTGGCCGCCGGACGCATCGACGCCTTCTGGCAGTTCGCCGGCGCCCGCGCGGACCTGCTGCCCGGCGCGCTGCTCGTCACCGAGGCCGGCGGGACCGTCTCCGACACCCAGGGCCGCCCCTGGACCCCGCAGAGCGCAAGCTTCCTCGCCGCCGCACCCGCCGTCCACGCCCGGGCCGCCGCCACCCTCACCCGCTGACCACCCGCCCCGACCCCGCACACACCAACCCGCACACACCAACCCGCACACACCAACCCGCACGCACCGACCCGCACGCCAACCCGCACCAACGCAAAGGAACAGATCACCATGACCACCATCGCAGTCCTCGGCAACGGCCGCGTCGGCGGCAACCTCGCCGCAGCCCTCACCCTGGCCGGCCACCAGGTCACCGTGGTGGACCGCGACCCCGGCGCCGCCGCAGCAGCCGCCCGCAGTGCCGACATCGTCATCAACGCCACCCCGGGCGCCGGCTCCCTGGAACGCCTCGCCGCCCTGCGCGAGGAACTGAACGGCAAGATCCTCGTCGACGTCTCCAACGCCACCACCGACGGACCGGACGGACTGCCCGCCGACCTCGTCTACCCCGGCTCCAGCCTCGCCGAACAGCTCCAGGACGCGCTCCCCGGCACCCACGTCGTCAAGACCCTCAACACCATGCTCTTCCCGGTGATGACCGCCCCCGCCGCGCTCACCCAGGCGCCCACCGTCTTCCTGTCCGGCGAGGACCCCCAGGCCAAGCAGACCGTCCGCGACCTGCTCACCGACCTCGGCTGGGACCAGGACTGGATCACCGACCTCGGCGGCATCCGCACCGCCCGCGCCACCGAGGCCGCCATCCTGTTCGTCCCGCACGTCATCCGCTCCACCGGATTCACCCCCTTCGCCATCTCCATCGCCCGCTGACCGAGCAGTTCCAGGGCGGCTCCGATCGGCTGACGGCCGGGCAGGCGGTAGGAGGGCAGCACGGACGAGGCTCCCGGGCGGTTGGGCGAGATGTCTCGCGTCTCGGGCAACCGGCCGGGGAGCCTCGTCGGTCACCTGTCCGCCGTACTGCCCGGCCCGGGACAACCGGTCGGCGGCACCCGCTGAACTGCGGTCGTACCTCTGGTCACGGGCTCTCGGCCGGCTCCTGGCCCGGCAGGGGCCGGTCCGGCGCGAGCGAGGCCGCTCGGGTCGAGCGGGCGTACTCGGTGGGAGTCTGACCGTAGTGCTTCTTGAAAGCTCGGGTGAAGTGACTGCCGTCCGCGAACTGCCAGTGTGCGGCAAGTTCCGAGATGCTCAGCCGCCCCGACGGCGCGACGAGGGCGAGCCGGGCCTCGTGCAGTCGCCGATGGCGGATGTAGGTGGTCACCTGCTCACCCACCGCGGCGAAGGCCCGGTGCAGCGTACGGACGGAGACGTTGAGTTCACGTGCGAGCATGGCCGGGGACAGGTCGGGGTCGGCCAGCCGACGGTCCGCGAGATCCTTGGCCGCCCGGGTGAGCGCGGGCGCCAACCGGGGTTCCACGTCGTCGAACCGGCCCTTCACCACCGCCTTGGCCAGCTCGATCAGGGTGCCTTGGGCAGCTGCCACACCGGCCGGGCCGAGGTCGGCCACGGTCATGTGGATCATGTCCGTGAGCGCCGTCAGCAGGCGCATCTCGGCCGAGTCCGCCGGCCCGGTGACCACCCGGGTCCCGAGCAGGGGTTTGAGCTCACCGGGGGGCAGGACGAGGAACTTCGCCGTGAGGTGCGCCGACGTCTCGAAGGCCGTCAGCCGCCCGAGGTGCCGGACGAGGAACTGCCCGGCCGACACGGTCCGGTCGCCGTCACCGGGCGGGCCGCCCAGAGTCCATGCGCCGCGCCGCACGACGTACATGGCAACCAGGTCCTGATCACCGCCCGGGACGTCCGCGGTCCGGGTGGCCGACGCGGCGTGGAGATCGGCGATCGCCGCGCCGTGCACCTTGGCCACGTTGCCCTTGACCCGGAAGTCACCGATCGTGTCCGTGCTGAAGGCCGGCAGTTGGAAGACATCGTCGCCGACCTGCGTCTCCCACCCGCGCCGGAAGGCGTCGAGCCCCCGCGGTGCGGCGCCTTCGGCAGTCGAGTCCACTGCGAACACCCCGCGCGCGCCGCCGGTCTCCGCTCCAGTACCGTGCATCCCTCTCCGGTCCCCTCGCATGGGTGGATTCACATGATCATCGCAACATTGCCGGTGTCATGCTGTCAGAGCGGCGGCGGCCAACTCGGCAGGGGTTGCCACCCCGGAGCATCGGGAGAAGGCCGCTGGTGAACAGCTCCGTGACCGGCGCTGCGGCCCGGAGCAGCGCCGTCTGAGCGGTGTTCGGGAGCCTGGACCTGCGGGTCGGGGCGGGTGGCCTGCTGGTGGTGGACGGCCCGGGCGGGTCGGGGCGTACGTCCCCGTTGCTCGCGCCGGCCGCCCGGATGCGGCTGGGCCCGGGGACGGTACGGGTCGGCGGCCACCTGCTGCCCGGGCGCCGGACGGCAGGTCCGCGACAGGCTCTGCCCGGATCCGCGTCGACTCCCAGGTCATGGGCGCAAGCGGGAACGTCCTCGGCGCAGGTCTCGGTCCCATGCCGATCGACCGATCGGATGGCTTCCGCACCACACACCGTCAGCTCGGCACCGGGTGAGCGGAATCCGCTGGTTCCGCTTCCTACCATGAGGCCGAGCGCGCCCGGTGCGCACCGTGCGACGGGCTCCGACTCCAGAAACGGCGGAACCGCATGAGACCCACGATCCGCGGCCGGCTGCGCGCCTGCGCCGCCGCCGCAGCGACACTCCTGGCCGTGGCCGGCTCGGCCGCCGTCGCCCCCGCGGCGGCCACGTACGACGACGACCTCGGGCCCGCGATCGAAGCGATCATGCACAAGCCCGAGTACGACCACGCACAGTGGGGCGTGCTGGAGATCGACCCCTCGACCGGGGAGACGATCCACTCCCGGTTCGCGAACCAGTTCTTCATCCCCGGCTCGACCACCAAGCTGGTGACCATCTCCTCCGCCTGGCACACCCTTGGCCCCGACCACCGCTTCACCACCCCCGTGTTCGCCACCGGCAGCCGCGACGGCTCGGTCCTGAACGGGAACCTGGCGCTGGTCGCCCAGGGCGACCTGACGATGGGCGGCCGCACCAAGCCCGACGGCTCGGTGGACTACACGGACATCGACCACACCGAGGCCAACCTGCCCGGCGCCACCCTCACCCCCGAGAACCCGCTCGCCGGCCTGAACCAGATCGCCCAGCAGGTGCACGACGCGGGCATCACCCATGTCAACGGGGACGTCATCGTCGACCCCCGGATCTTCACGCCCCCGGCGCTGGACCCGAAGCCCACTCCGCTGATCATCAACGACAACCTCATCGACCTGCTCACCACCCCCACCGCTCCCGGCCAGCCCGCCCAGCTGACCTGGCGCCCGCAGGTCGCCCCCTACCAGGTCACCTCCACCGTCCGGACCGTGGAGGCCGGAGGCCCGACGAACGTCCAGGTCAGCGCCTCCCCCGACGGCACCCGGATCACCCTGACCGGCACCATCGCCGCCGACACCCAGCCCCTGCTGCGGACCTCCAGCATCCAGGACCCCGACGCCTTCGGCCGCACCGCACTGATCGAGGCGCTCGCCCGAGCCGGCGTCACCGTCACCGCCGACCCGACCGGCCCCAACCCGCAGGGCGAGCTGCCCGCCTCGTACCACGACGACCCGCAGGTGGCCGCGTACGTCTCCCCGCCGTACAGCCAGTACGCCAAGCTGATCCTCAAGGTCAGCCACAACCTCGGCGCCAACCTGGCGCTGTGCAACATGGCCGTGCTGCAGGGTGGCACGGACTGCTTCGACGCCTTCCCGATCGAGCACGACTTCCTCGCCGACGTCGCCCACATCGACCCGACCCAGTTCCAGATCGCCGACGGGCGCGGCGGTGTGCCGTCCGACCGGGCCACCCCGACCGGCCTCACCCAGATCCTCGCCTACTGGCTGGGCACCCCCGACGCGGACGCCTTCCGGCTGTCCCTGCCGATCCTGGGGGTCGACGGCAGCAACGGGATCGACTGCACCACCGACTGCCCGGCCAAGGGCAAGGTCTTCGCCAAACCCGGCACCGTCCTCGGCCAGGACCTGCTCAACCAGCGGATCCAGGTCGGCGCCCAGGAGGAGGCCGGCTACCTGCAGACCGACGACGGCTGCCTGCACCTCTTCTACATCGGCGTGAACAGTGCCTCCAGCGCCGACCTGCAGAGCTTCCTCAGCATCTTCAACGACGTCAACCAGATCTCCGCGCTGTTGCAGGAGCAGGCCTCCCAGCACCCGCACCCGCATCGCGCCGGGACGTGATGCCGAACCGGACGTGGGGTCATCGGATCTCTGATCCTGGACCGGGACAGGTTCCACGGATCACTCGCCGGTGACCTGGCTGAAGCACAGGCCCGGTTCATGGCCGACTCCCAGGCCCCCGGGGCCTGGGAGTCCTCAAACGGGGAGCAGTGTCCCCGCCGGCCCAGCACGATGGCCGAGCGGATCGGTGCCACCACCGCCGAGCCTCCCGGCAGCCGCTCGGTCCGCCTCTCCCGGGTCGCCGCCACCGCCGATCCGATCGAGCAGGCCGCGCGCGGCTGAGCCGGTCGAAGGGTCTCCCGGAACCGACCCCGCTGCGAAGAGTGCTCTCGGCACCCGTCAGTTGGGCTTCCCACTTCAGAACCGCGTCATCCGGGTAGATCCCGTCACACGGCACGGCCGGGAAGTCGTGACGTCTGTGGGGGCCGACCCGGAGGGCGGACGCATCGTCTCCGGCAAGGAAGAACTCACCTACGGGCAGCATCCGCCGATCTTCGCACCTCTCAAGGTCACGACTGCCGCCGGAAGGCCGCTGGTTCAGCCGCCGAGCACAACCTCCGACCGACAGACGCGTCTCGTGCGGCGATGTGGTCCCTCACCGGCTGCCTCAACCGGTGGCCGGCCCGGAGTGGTGGCGGCGCTCCTCCTGCCAGGCGACCGCCCGCATCACCTGCTCCTCGCCCAGACCCGTCATCGCGATCAGCCGGTCGTACATCTCCTCCCACCCCAGCGGTCCGAGCAGGCGCACCGCGCGGGTGATCTGCCCCGACCACAGCTCCTCCGGTACGAAGGGGCGGTGCTGGTAGTCGGCGGCGAGCTCGATCAGGTGCGGGTCGCAGCACGCACGCAGCAGTCGCTCACCGTCGAACCGGGCGTCCACCGACACCGCCGAGGAGTCCGGTACCCGCAGCACCACCAGCTGCCGGACCGGTACGAGCCGTCCGCACGCGTCGCACAGCTCCGGCACCTCGCCGGAGCACGCCCCCGCAGCGCAGTCGGAGCGATCCATGTTTCCGGCCTACTCCCCGATGCGCGAGGTACGCGGCCCGCAGCGAATGCGCCTCGAAAGGACCGGGAGGGCCAGGGCGATGCAGCAGGCGGAAGCCGGGCCGCGACCAGCGACCCTCGACCAGGGGCAGCGGTCAGCAGTCAGCGGTCGATGTAGTGGACGGTCTGCATCATGCCGAGGTCCTCGTGGTGGAGTTGGTGGCAGTGGGCGATGGTCCGGCCGGTGAAGTCCTCGTACCTGGCCAGGAAGGTGACGGACTCTCCGGGTGTCCCGCCGGCCAGGCCGATGGTGTCGTGCCAGACCGGGACGGGGAGCCGCTCGCCGTTGCGGTGGGTGACGAGGAACTGGTTGGTGTGCAGGTGGAAGGGGTGGTTGAAGGCCGGGAGGGTCTCGTCGCTGCGCACGGTCCACCGCTCGACCGTGCCCAGGCGCAGGGTGTGGTTGGTGAAGGAGGGGTCGAACAGGCCGTAGGCGGGGTCCTTGGTGAGGTCCCCGTGTGGGTCGGCGGCGGGGGTGGCTCCGGTACCCAGCATGCGGAAGGCGTTGGGGAAGGCCCCCGGGAAGACGCCGGGGTCGGCGTGCAGGACGACCTCCCGGTCGGTGCCGGCGGTGACCTCGCGCTCGTCGAGCATCGGGCGGCCCGGCGGCAGCCGGGACGGCAGTCCCGTCGGTGGCTCCACCCGCTCCCCGGCGACCTCGACCGTCATCAGCGGCGTCGGCACGCCCTCGGCGCGCAGCTCGTACCGGCCCGCCGCGTCTGCCCGGACGAGCACGTCGGCGCGGTTGCCCATCGCCAGGTCCACGTCCTGCCGGGCGACCGGCGCGGCGAAGGTGACGCCGTCCTGCGCGATCTGGTGCATCGTCACCGTGCCGGGCGGGCCGGTCAGCCGGAGCCGCAGGGCGGTGATCGCGGTCGCGGCGACCAGCCGCCACCGCTGCACCTCGCCCGGGCGCAGCCGCAGGGCGGGGTTGACGGTGCCGTTGACGGTGAACACGGAGGCGATGCCCGACATCCAGGCGCCGGAGGTGAAGGGCGGGATGCGGCCGTCCTTGATCTTGAGTTCGTTGATGCACACGACGAGGTCGGCTGCGGCCCTGATCCCGGGGACGTCGTCGACGTCGCCTTCGACGACGATCACTCCGGCCATGCCGCCGACGATCTGTTCGGCGATGGAGCCGTGCAGGTGGGGGTGGTACCAGTAGGTGCCGGCGGGGTGCCCGGCCGGGATGTGGACGGTGGTCGTGTACCGGGGTTCGGGCGCGCCGGCGGCGGCCTGGGCGGCGGTGCGCGGGGCGAACTCGCGCAGCACGTTGTCGGCGTGCCCGGACGGGCAGACGTGCATGCCGTGGGTGTGCAGGTTGAAGCTGTTGGGGCGGTGCGGCGTGTTGTGGCCGCCGTGGTGGGGCGGGTTGGGCGGCAGCCCGTTGACGTGGGTGATCCGCAGGATGTCCCCGGCCCGGGCCCGCAGCGTCGGCCCCGGGATCGCGCCGTTGTACGTGCGGGTGGTGAGCCGGCCGTGGCCCGGCACGAGGACGTCCGTGAACCGGACATCGAGGACCTGTTCCAGAACCCGGCCGCTCGTGCCCCGCGCCGGTGCCGGCATGGTCACCGGCGGCTGCGGAAAGCCGCCCGCCACCGCGGCCGCGGCCCGCCCGGCCGCCGACCCGGCGGCCGCCAACCCCTCGGCGGCAACGGTGAGCCCGACGACCACGCCCGACCTGAGCACCGACCGGCGGCTCATCCCGCCACTCACTCCCATGAGCGGACAATCTATGACCAACCGGCGAGGTATCCGGTACCGCCCTGCCACGGCACGCCGTCCCCCTCCACGGACGGTCCGGACACGTGCGCGGTACGGCGCAAGGCGGCTGCGGCGCGCTCGGGGGGCGTCGTCTGCCGTGGGCCCGCCTCTCCGGCTCTCCGCCGGTCGCGCCGCGCACCTCACCAGCGACCGCATGCCATCAGGACGCGGTCGTGACGCAGTTGGGACGCATGGATGGCAGCATCGCCGGATGGCGACAACAAGATCACCCAAGCGGCGTAGGAGGCCGGCCATCGGTGCCGCCGTGCTGACGGCGGCTGTGGTTGCCTCCGGGGCGTACTGGGGCTACCTGCCGATCCGGCCGGGCGTCGGGGGTGTCGCGCGATCACCCCAGGTGGCGGCCGCCAGCCGGACCGCGTCCTCGGAGCTCGGCCGACGCCTCTCCGAGATATCCGGCGTGCTCCCGGGCTCGCCCGGAGCCCTGGGGGACGCGACCCTCGACCGCTGCCTGCGCGGGCATCGCGAGTTCGACTCCGACTCCGCGCTCCCGGTGTTCTGCCAGCGGCAGACTGCGCTGTACGTGACCTTCGACGGCGGACTCCAGGATGCGGCCCGCAGCTGGTCCGAAGCGCTCACCGCCCAGGGCTGGCAGGGCTCCCCGGCGCCGCTGCCGTCCGGCTCCGGCTACACCGCCGTGCGCCACCACTACGTCGACCCCGTGACGGACGACTACCTCGTCATCACGATGATCGGCGACCAGCAGTCCCTCCCCCTGCTCTCGAACGAGCAGTACTTCGAAGGTGCCACCCAACACCGCCGCGAATACCGGCCGTTCGGCAACCGACAGGCCGCCGAATCGGCGCTGTCCGGCCGCCACCACGTGGCCGAGATCTCGCTGATCCGGACGTACTTCTCGCAGGGGCCCCGGCCGAGGCCGCCCTACTGACCCTCCGGCCGGTCATGAGCCGTGTTGCCCCACCCCGGCGGGCGCCGACTGCGCCGATCGCACGGAGCAAGTCCCGGCGGGTCCGAATTCTGCCCACGATGCCGGACCGAGAGCTTGGTCGCGTGGGGCTGGGCCTGATCAACCACCTCGGCAGCCGTCGCCTCCCGCCCCTCGGGCCAGAAAATCAAGTCACGGACCTGGCCGCTCGGACGGGCAGGACCCCGTTCCAGCGCATCCAGCCCGCCGCCCCGGCAGGGTCGACGTGGTCCGCATCAACGATCTTCTGCACCACAACAGCCGCTTCCCGAGCCATCACTGTCGTTGTTCCCTCAGACGATGGAGCAGCCGAGCCAGTCACGTGATCGGCATTCACCTGCCCCCGCTGCCGCTACCGAATGGCTCAGTCCGCGGCCCGTCCGTTTCCGGGACGCTCTGACTCGCCGGTGCTCTGCAGGGCTCCAAGAGTTCCGAGGCACCGGCCAAGGCCGGCGAGCGGTGCGCCGCCAGGGGAAGGCGAGGGCGCCGGGGCAGCCGATTGGCGCTGGGCATCGGACAGAAAGACGGTCGCGAGCGGGCCGGTGAGCGTCCCCCACCGGATCTCGCCGCCGACATGTCGGGCAATGGCTCGCAGGGAGGATCCCGTCTCCGAAGAGGCCAGCGGCTTCTGCACCTCGGCGCGGACGGCTTGGTAGAGCACGTGGGGCCCGCTGCCTTGGGCCAGTTGGCGCTGACCGGGCTCGAAACACTCCAGTTGCCGGCCGTTCTGCCAGCGCTCGACCAGGGTCATCCCAGTTGCATAGAACAGGCGAATGACCTCGCTGTACTCGGACAGTCGGGCCGTCACACCGGGTTTCAGCCCCTCCGCCTCCCGGTCCTCGAAGCAGAACGTCCACCCACCGAGCCGTCCCACCCTCAGCAGCGTGCCGCCGCCCGGCGCCGGAAGCAGCGTGATCGCCTCGGCGGCCGACAGTGTCCGTGCCTGTACCGGATCTGCACCGTACGCGGCAATCACCTCGTCCGCCGACAGCCCCCGCACCAGGTTCAGACAGAACGTGGGCAGCAGGCCGCTGTCCGCCCATTCCCACCACACCGGCTCACGATCCGGCACAGAGTTCCTCCTCATGAAAGGACCGCGCCCCGAAGGATTGCGGGCGCGGCCGCGCGGGTCAGGACGTGACGCTCACGAAGAATTTTTCAGAGTCCAGGACGCGGTCGGTCTGCACGAAGCTGCCGTACTTGCCACCCGCCGCGCTGTTCTCGGTGAGGGAGACGTGGCTTCGGACGCAGGGTTCGTGCTTGGTGACGTCAGGCCTGCCCTTCACCGTGTAGAACTTCCATTGTCCGTTCTCGAGTTGCGGAACGATGTCCGCGCATCCGGTGTGGCCGCCCTGGTAGGTCCCGGCGAACGGATACTCGTCACAGGAGTCGTTGGTGACGGCGGCCAGGCGGTTGAACGTCCCGTCCTCGCACGTCCTGCGGCGGATGGTGACGAACATGTGGTACTTGGTTGTGATCTTGCTGTCTATGCTTCCCGACACGAGGCTCCACCGGCCTGTGTGGCCATCACTGAATGCCTGATCCCTTCATTCCATGAGGCCGCTCAAAGGCCGCGAGACACCATCAAGGTGGGTCCCTCGCAACGCAGCTGGCTGACCGTCGTCATCGGATGTGCGCACACAGCAGAACGGCCGCCGAACTCCTTCGAGTTCAATCGGTCCACTGTCGACGTGTGATGGGAGAGCAAGTGCCGTCTCAGCCCTGGGCGCCCACTGACAGCGGGAGGTCCTGACCGTGATCCTCTCCATCGAGACCGACCCGGTGCCGCGCGCACCCGCCACCGAGCGGATCGCGTCGGCAGCCCAGCTCCGGTTGGACCAGGCGTCCTACTTCCTGTCGAAGATCGAACTCCGGCGCGGGAAGGCACCGACGATGGCACCCTGGCGCAAGCGGCTGTTCATCGCGACCTCCTACGTCACGGCCGACGCCGCCGAGTACTTCGGCCTCCCCCGCGACCGCCCGGTCATCATGGGCTCCACATCGAGGTGTAGGCGCGCAGCCCGCGCCACGCGGTTGGCAAGGCCTGGACAAGGCCCGGCAAAGGCTGGCCGCCCGGCCTTGCCGCGCCGCCACGGCCGTCAGTAGCGTCAGAGCCACGCAGCCGACCAACTGCCCCAGCGGGCAAGCGATTTGGCGCGCCCAGCACGATGTCAGGTCCCTGACAGTCGACTGCGGAACCCCACTCCCGTACAGCGCATCGGACCGGCCCCCGGCCACCAGCCGCGGCCGGCCGGCACACGCCGAGATCCGTCAGCACGGGCACCGGCCCGTACCGGCGCACACCCCTGCCGGGACCGGCCGCGCCCTCACCCCACGGAGGGTCGACTCTTGCGCTCCCACTCCCCCAGCGGCAGCCCGCACCTGCCCAGACTCCGCGGACTCCTCGCCGGGCTCCCGGCCCTGGCCATGGCGGCCACCGGCCTGCTCGCCGTCGCCGCCCCGAGCGCCAACGCCACCGACACCGGCGCCCAGTCCCCCGTCGGCACCAGGCGGGTCTGCGCGGCTCCCAGCCACCCCGGCGAGATGGCCTGCCTGGCGCTCGCCCGTACCGACCTCGTCCAGCAGCGCACCCTGGCGCCCGACGCCACGCCGTCCGGCTACGGTCCGGCCGATCTCACCTCGGCCTACAACCTGCCCGCCTCGGCCGGCGCGGGCGCGACCGTGGCCATCGTCGACTCCAACGACGACCCCAAGGCGGAGAGCGACCTCGCGGCCTACCGCACCCAGTACGGGCTGCCCGCCTGCACCACCGCCAACGGCTGCTTCAAGAAGGTCGACCAGCGCGGCGGCACCAGCTACCCGACCGCCGACAGCGGCTGGGCGGGCGAGATCTCGCTCGACGTCGACATGGTCAGCGCCGTCTGCCCCAACTGCCACATCCTGCTGGTCGAGGCGGACAGCGCGACCATGGAGAACCTCGGCGCGGCAGTGAACACCGCGGTCAGCCTGGGCGCCAAGTACGTCTCCAACAGCTACGGCGGCGGCGAGGACTCCACCGACACCGCCTCCGACACCGCGTACTTCAACCACCCGGGCGTCGCCATCACCGTCTCCTCCGGTGACTCCGGCTACGGCGCGGAGTACCCGGCGTCCTCCAAGTACGTCACCGCCGTCGGCGGCACCAGCCTCAGCCGCAACTCCAGCGCCCGCGGCTGGACCGAGAAGGTCTGGGGCACCAGCTCCGGCGGCGACGGCGCGGGCTCCGGCTGCTCCGCGTACGACGCCAAGCCGACCTGGCAGACCGACAGCGGCTGCGCACGGCGGACCGTCGCGGACGTCTCCGCCGTCGCCGACCCGGCCACCGGCGTCGCCGTCTACCAGACCTACGGCGGCAGCGGGTGGAACGTCTACGGCGGCACCAGCGCCTCCGCCCCGATCATCGCCGCCGTCTACGCGCTGGCCGGGACCCCCGCCGCGGGCACCAGCCCCGCCTCCTACCCGTACGCGCACACCTCCTCGCTGTACGACGTGACCACCGGCGCCAACGGCAGCTGCTCGCCGTCCTACCTCTGCACCGCCGCCGCCGGGTACGACGGCCCGACCGGTCTCGGCACCCCCAACGGCACCGCCGCCTTCACCAACGGCGCCAGCTCCGGCAACACCGTGACCGTCACCAGCCCGGGCAACCAGACCACCGCGCAGGGCGGTTCGGCCTCCCTCCAGATCCACGCGACGGACTCCGCCACCGGCCAGACCCTCAGCTACTCGGCGAGCGGCCTGCCCGCCGGGCTGTCCGTCAACTCCGCCACCGGCCTGATCACCGGTACGGCCACCGCCGCGGGCACCTACACCGTCACCGTCACCGCGACCGACACCACCGGCGCCGCCGGCTCCACCACCTTCACCTGGACGGTCACCGGCACCGGTGGCGGCTGCACCCCGGCCCAGCTGCTCGGCAACGCCGGCTTCGAGACCGGCAGCGCCGCCCCGTGGACCGCCAGCTCCGGCGTCGTCGACAACAGCGCCTCCCAGGCCGCGCACGCCGGCAGCTGGAAGGCCTGGCTCGACGGCTACGGCTCCACGCACACCGACTCCCTCGCCCAGACGGTGACCGTGCCGCAGGGCTGCCACGCCACCCTCAGCTTCTACCTGCACATCGACTCCGCCGAGACCACCACCTCCACGGCCTACGACAAGCTGACCGTCCAGGCGGGCTCCACCACCCTGGCCACCTTCAGCAACCTCAACAAGGCCAACGGCTACGTGCTGCGCAGCTACGACCTCTCCGCCTTCGCCGGCCAGAGCGTGACCGTCAAGTTCACCGGCGCCGAGGACAGCTCCCTGCAGACCAGCTTCGTGATCGACGACACCGCCCTCAACATCTCCTGACACCACGGCACATCACGGCACACCACGACACACCAGGGGCCGCGGCCGCATCGGCCGCGGCCCCCGCGCGTCGGACGGCCCGGGTGTCCGGCGGCACCCGGCCGGAACGCTCGCGGGCCGGCCCGGCACCGATCACTCGGCCCGGCGCCTCCTGAACTCATCCAGCCAGCCACGCACCTGATCGTCGTCGTGCAGGAAGCCGCCCCCGGGGCCGTCCGGCAGGTCGATGCCGTGGAGCACCCCCAACGCCCACCGGGCCGGGCCGTCCCAGCTGAGACCGTCATCGGCGAGCCACCGCGCCGCCCACCGGTCGACGGCGTCCCGACCGGTCCGTTCCTCGACGAGCGCAACGAACTGCGCCTCGATCGCGTCCAGGTCGGGCTGCCTGCCATCGGTCATGCGCCGACCATAACGCGATCCGGCAACCGCCTCGCGCCCTGATCGTCCGCTCGTCCCGGGTCGGTGATCGGGCCGCGGGTCCGGCAGCGCAGTGCGGCGGGGGCCGCTCAGCGGTACTCGCGCAGCCGCGGGCGGACCCCGAGCACGCCCAGGGCCAGCGCCAGGACGAGCGCGAGGCCGCCCAGTGCCGCGGTACCGGGACCCAGGTCGCCGTCGGCGTCGGCCACCGCCGTGTCGAAGGCCCGCTGGTTGACCGCCAGGACATCACCCAGAGCGGTGCTGAGAAGCTCGAAGTCCGCGTTGGACTGGCCGGGCGCCGTACCGGTGTTGAACGTCACCGCGGCTTTGAGCTGCCCCTGGTCGCGCAGGGCGCGCATGGTGCGGTCGTCCTGCTGGTAGCGCTGGAACGCCGTCAGCGCGCGTTCGGCCGCGTCCTGCTCGCCCGGGAAGGTGATGTTGCGCAGTTCCGCCCCGAGGAAGCCGTCGAACGGGACCACCCGGTGGTCGGCGCGGTGGGCGTCGGCCTGACGTGACAGCTCGTTGTTGTAGCTGCCGAGGGTGGCGCCCGGGAGGTGGGCGACGGCCTGGGTCTTGTCGAGGAAGGACTGCTCGTACGCGGCGGCCCGGGCCGGGTCGGTGAGGTAGCGGCTCTCGTCCGCGTTCATGTCGTAGGCCACCGCGCGGGCGCGGCTGAGGGCGATGACGGAGTCGTAGGCGTTGCGCTTGGCGACGACCAGGTGGCCGTCGGCCGCGGCGGCGAGGTGGAGGCCGGTGGCCAGCCCGAGGACGGTGAGCAGCGTCGCGGCGGCGAGCGGGAGGCTGAGCCTGCGGCGGAAGCGGGTGGTCAGGGTCCGCTGCAGCGCGGCCAGGGCTGCGAGGGCGCCCGCACCGGTGGCCGCGATCCACCACCATCCGGCCGCGAGATCGTCGCGCTGGGCCGAGTAGATGCGCTCGACGGTGGCGGAGTTGGCGGCGGCGACCTGGTCGGCAGCGGGCAGCAGCCTCTGCCGGAGCAGGTCGGTGGCCTGCCGGTAGGTGTCCAGGGCGTCCGGGGAGGGCTTTCCGGCCGGCGCGTGGGCCTGGTCCTCCAGCAGCTGGGCGCGTGCCACCAGGGCTTCGTAGCTGCCGAGTTCGGCGATGACGGTCTGGACGGCGCGCTGTCCGGCCGGGTCACCGGCGGCGGCCTCGGCGGCGCGCTGGAGGTCGGTCCCGGCCTGGTTGCGGCGCTGCTCGTAGGTGTCCAGCGTCTGCTTGCGCAGGGCCGTGTAGTCCGGGTCGGCGCCGATCAGCAGCAGGTTGGCGGCCTGGGCATCCATGTCGCTGAGCGCGAAGGCCAGGTCGGCGGCCCGGGTGGCCTGCGGCGCGGCCCGGTGGCCGATGGTGTCGGTGCCGTCGCGGGCGCCGCCGAGCACCGAGGCCGTGGCCGCGGCGAGGGCGAGCAGGGTGGCCAGGCAGAGGGCGGTGAGTGCGCGGACCAGGCGGGGCGTGTTCCACCAGGGACCGCTCAACGGACCGCTCAGCGCGGGGATCCGGGCGCGGATGCCCGGCCTCCGGGCCGGGGTGGCCGCGGGATCCTCGTGGTCCTGTCCGGTGGTGGTGCGGGGGGCGCGCGGCCCGGGTGCCGGTCCGGCCGTACCCGGGTCCGCCACCCCTGGCGAGCCCGTCTTCCGCGGTACGGTCGTTCTGTTCGGTGCACCCGCTGTCATGGCCGCGCGTCCCCCTACCCTTTTCACCTGGCCGCCGGATGGTTATCGGTGGAGCCCACCTCGGGATGACAGCCACCGGCGTGGTCACGGCCCGCACCCCCCACGGAGCGGAGCCGATCCCTCGTCCCCGACGCTAGGCCGCCGGAGATCCACTCCGGGGTTCCCTGACGCTTCCTTGGCGCCGAGGACAGTGATCTTGACGACTCGTTGGCACCCGGGTGGTTCAGGGCCGGTACCGGTAGCCGATCCCGGGCTCGGTGATCAGGTGGCGGGGCCGGGCCGGATCAGGTTCCAGCTTGCGGCGCAGGTTGGCGAGGTAGACCCGCAGGTAGTTGCCGTGGTCCTGCTGGTCCGGTCCCCAGACCTCGCGCAGGATCTGCCGCCCCGGGACCAGCATCCCGGGGTGGGCCAGCAGGATGGTGAGGATCTTCCACTCGGTCGGGGTGAGCCGTACGGGCCCGCTGGGACCGGTCACGGTGGCCGCCACCACGTCGACCTCCTGGTCGCCGATCACGGCCCGGGGCGGCGGCGTCTCGGCCGGCGGGCGGCGCAGCACGGCCCGCAGGCGGGCGAGGAGTTCGTCCATGACGAAGGGTTTGGTGAGGTAGTCGTCGGCGCCCGCGTCGAGGGCCCTGATCTTCTCGGTCGCGGTGTCGCGGCCGGACAGGACGATGATCGGCACCGCGCTCCAGGCGCGCAGGCCGCGGATGATGTCCATGCCGTCGAGGTCGGGCAGGCCGAGGTCGAGCAGGACCGCCCCGGGCATCTCGCGGCTCGCCAGGTCCAGGGCTTCGGCGCCGGTGGCGGCGGTGAGGACGGAGTAGTGGCGGGCATGGAGGTTGATCTTCAGGGCGCGTAGCAGCTGAGGTTCGTCGTCCACGACGAGGATGTGGTTCATGCCGTCACCTCTCCGGGGTCCGCGCCGGACGCGGGCTCGGGCTCGCTCTCGGGCTCGCTCTCCGGCTCCGTCTCGGCCGCGGGCAGGGTGAGCAGCATGGTGGTGCCGCCGCCCGGGGTGTCCTCGACGTCGAGGGTGCCGCCCATGGCCTCGGCGAGGCCGCGGGAGAGGGCGAGGCCGAGGCCGACGCCGGTGGTGTTGTCGGTGTCGCCGAGCCGTTGGAACGGCAGGAAGACCCGGTCGCGGTCCTCGGGGGCGATGCCGGGGCCGCGGTCGATGACGCGGATCTCGACGCGGTCCAGGTGCTCGCTGGCGGTGACCAGGACGGGTGCGCCGGGGGCGTTGTGGCGCAGGGCGTTGGTGATGACGTTGGCCAGGACGCGTTCCAGCAGCGGCGGGTCGGCGAGGACGGCCGGGGCGGTGTCGAGGTCGAGCGGCTGGACGGGGGCGTCGGGGTCGGCGAGCGAGTCCATCGCCCGGGGCAGCACCTCGTCGAGGTGGACGGGTGCCAGGTGGAGGGTGAGGGCACCGGCCTGGAGCCGGCTCATGTCGAGCAGGTTGTCGACCAGCCGGGTGAGCTTGACGAGGGAGGTGTCCGCCAGGTCGAGGAGTTCGGCCTGGTCCTCGTCGGAGAACTCGACGTCGGGGCTGCGCAGCGAGCCGACGGCGGCGAGCGCGGCGGCCAGCGGGGTGCGCAGGTCGTGGCTGACGGCGGCGAGCAGCGCGGTGCGCATCCGGTCGGCGGCCTTGATCGGTTCGATCTCGGCGGCGACGGTGGCGAGCCGGTCGCGTTCGAGGGCGGCGGCGACGTGGGCGGCGAACGCGGTGAGCACCCGCATGTCGGCGGCGGGCAGCCGGCGGCCGGTCAGGACGAGCAACGCGTCCGGGCCGACGGCCACTTCGGTGCTCTGGCGGTCGGGCGCGGGTTCGCCGCCCGCGTCGCTGCGGGCGAGGACCTCGCCGCCGGCCCGGTCGAGCAGGGCGACGGACTCCATGCCGAAGGCGGTCCGGGACTTCTCCAGCAGGGCGGGCAGGGCGTCGGCGCCGCGCAGCACGCTGCCGGCGAGGGTGGAGAGGGTCTCGGCCTCGGCGGTGGCGCGGGCGGCGCGGCTGGTGAGGCGGCCGGCGTGGTCGACGACGGTGGAGACGGTGAGGGCGACGACGGCGAACACCACGAGCGCGAGGACGTTGTTGGGTTCGGCGATGGTGAAGGTGTGGACGGGCGGGATGAAGTAGTAGTTGAGCAGGAGTGAGGCGATCAGGGACGCCATCAGCGCGGAGAACGCGCCGCCGAGCAGGGCGACCGCGACCACGCCGAGTTGGAAGATCAGCGCGACGGTGGTCAGGTTCAGCGAGTGCGCCTGGGAGAGCCCGGCCGTGAGCAGGAACGGCAGTACCAGGCCCGAGGTGAAGCCCGCGGCGGTGCGGCGCTTGGAGTGGCGGCGGCCGAGGGTGGGCAGCCGGCCGCGGCCGGTGAACTCGTGGGTGACCATGTGGACGTCGATGTCCTCGGACGCGTCCACGGTGGTCTCGCCGATGCCGGGGCCGGTGAGGAAGCGGTTGATCCGGCCGCGGCGGCTGGTGCCGAGCACGAGCTGGGTGGCGTCGTGGGCGCGGGCGAAGGCGAGCAGGGCGGTGGGGATGTCGTCGCCGACCACCACGTGGTAGCTGCCGCCGAGCGACTCGACGAGCCGGCGCTGTTCGGCGAGGTTGCCGGGGGATGCCCCGGCGAGGCCGTCGCTGCGGGTGATGTGGACGGCGAGCAGGTCGCCGCCGGCGGTGCGGTCGGCGATGCGGGCGGCCCGGCGGATCAGGGTCTCGCCCTCGGGGCCGCCGGTCAGGGCGACCACCACGCGTTCGCGGGTCTCCCAGACCCGGTCGATCTGGTGGCTGGCCCGGTAGTCGCGCAGTCCTTCGTCGACCCGGCCCGCGACCCAGAGCAGGGCGAGTTCGCGCAGTGCCGTCAGGTTGCCGACCCGGAAGTAGTTCGAGAGTGCGGCGTCCACTTTCTCCGCCTTGTAGACGTTGCCGTGCGCCATCCGGCGCCGGAGGGCCTGCGGGGCCATGTCGACCAGTTCGATCTGGTCGGCGCGGCGGACCACCTCGTCGGGGACGGTCTCGCGCTGCGGGATGCCGGTGATCTTCCGGACCACGTCGTTCAGCGATTCCAGGTGCTGGATGTTGACGGTGGTGATGACGTCCACCCCGGCGGCGAGCAGTTCCTCGACGTCCTGCCAGCGCTTGGCGTGGCGGCCGCCGGGGACGTTGGTGTGGGCCAGCTCGTCGACCAGGGCCACCGAGGGCTTGCGTGCCAGGATCGCGTCGACGTCCATCTCGGTGAACTCGGTGTCCCGGTAGGTGCGGGTGAGCCTGGGCACCACGTCGAGCCCCTGGAGCATGTTCTCGGTGTGCCGGCGGCCGTGGCATTCGATGAAGCCGACCACCACGTCCGCCCCGCGTTCCTGTCTGCGCCGGGCCTCGTCGAGCATCCGGTACGTCTTGCCGACGCCCGGAGCCGAGCCGAGGTAGACCCTCAACCGGCCGCGCCGTACGCGGGTGCCGGGGGTGAGGTCGCGAGACATGGGCGCTGCTCTTTCCTACGAGGGCGGCCTGGGGTGTGGTGGGTGCTGCGGTTCGGGCAGGCGGACATGCGGGTGACCGGCCCGGGGACGGGGGTGCTCCCCCGCTCCCGGGCCGGTCCTCCTACGCGGCCGGTCGGCGTGCGGTCACTTCTGCTCGCTGAGCGCCTTGTTGAGCAGGACGACGTTGACGCCGTCCTGGCCGAGGAAGCCGAGCGAGCGGCCCTCGGTGTACTTCGTGATCAGCTGGTCGAGCGTGTCCGCGGACAGGCCGCGGGCCTTGGCGACCCGGGCGACCTGCTCCTTGGCGTAGGCGACCGAGATGTGCGGGTCGAGGCCGGAGCCGGAGGCGGTGAGCGCGTCCACCGGGACGGTGGCCGGGTCGACGCCGTCGAAGGCGGCGACGGCCGCGCGGCGGTCCTCGACGTTCTTCAGCAGGTCCTCGCTGTTGGGGCCGAGGTTGGAGGCGCCGGAGCTCTTCGGGTCGTAGTTGTAGGCGGACGGCCGGGGCTGGAACCACTGGGGGTCCGGCTGGGCCTGCTCGTCCGCGTCGTCGGGGTTCTTCTTGGGCAGGTTGTAGTTCTGGCCGAGGAGGCTGGAACCGATCTCCTTGCCCTGCGAGCTGACGACCGAGCCGTTGGCCTTGTCGCTGAACGCGACCTGGCTGATGCCGGTGACCAGCAGGGGGTAGGCGATGCCGAGGATGACGGTCATCACGAGCAGCATCCGCAGCGCGGTGAAGTGGGTGCGCACGGAGGTGGGCAGTGGCTTGGGCATGGTTGCTGTTTCCTCCGTCTCAGCTCAGGCCGGGGATGAACTGGATGATCAGGTCGATCGCCTTGATGCCGATGAACGGCACCACGAGACCGCCGAAGCCGTACACCCCGAGGTTGCGCCGGAGCAGCGAACTGGCGTCCGACGGGCGGTACTTGACACCGCGCAGGGCGAGCGGGATCAGACCGATGATGACCAGGGCGTTGAAGATGATCGCCGAGGTGATGGCCGAGGTCGGGCTGTGCAGGCCCATGATGTTGAGGTGGCGCAGGCCCGGGTACACACCGGCGAACATGGCCGGGATGATCGCGAAGTACTTCGCGACGTCGTTGGCGATGGAGAAGGTGGTCAGAGCGCCGCGGGTGATCAGGAGCTGCTTGCCGATCTCGACGATCTCGATCAGCTTGGTGGGGTTGGAGTCCAGGTCCACCATGTTGCCGGCCTCCTTGGCCGCCATGGTGCCGGTGTTCATCGCCACGCCGACGTCGGCCTGGGCGAGCGCCGGGGCGTCGTTGGTGCCGTCGCCGGTCATCGCGACCAGCTTGCCGCCCGCCTGCTCCTTCTTGATGAGGGCCATCTTGTCCTCGGGGGTGGCCTCGGCGAGGAAGTCGTCCACGCCGGCCTCGTCCGCGATCGCCTTGGCGGTCAGCGGGTTGTCACCCGTGATCATGATGGTCCTGATGCCCATCCGGCGCAGCTCGTCGAAGCGCTCCTTCATCCCCTCCTTGACGACGTCCTTGAGGTGGATGACGCCGAGGGCCTTCGGGGCGGCGGTGCCGATCCGGGAGGCGACCACGAGCGGGGTGCCGCCGGCGGCGGAGATGCCGTCGACGAGGGTGGCGATGTCCTGGCCGACCGTGCCGCCGTTCTCGGTGACCCAGTTGGTCACCGAACCGGCCGCGCCCTTGCGCACCGAGTGCACGCCGTCGGCCTCGTCGAGGTCGACGCCGGACATCCGGGTCTGGGCGGTGAACGGGACCCAGGTGGCGTGCGTGAGCTCGCCCTGGGCGCGGGCCCGCAGGCCGTACCCGGTCTTGGCGAGGACCACGATCGAGCGGCCCTCGGGGGTCTCGTCGGCCAGCGAGGAGAGCTGGGCGGCGTCCGCCAGCTCCTCGACGGTGACGCCCGTGGCGGGCTGGAACTCGGCGGCCTGGCGGTTGCCGAGGGTGATGGTGCCGGTCTTGTCGAGCAGCAGGGTGTTGACGTCGCCGGCGGCCTCGACGGCGCGGCCGGACATGGCGAGCACGTTGCGCTGCACCAGGCGGTCCATGCCGGCGATGCCGATCGCGGAGAGCAGGGCCCCGATGGTGGTCGGGATCAGCGCGACGATCAGGGCGACCAGGACGATCATCGACTGCGGGGCGCCGGCGAAGGTCGCCATCGGCTGCAGGGTGACGACCGCGACCAGGAACACGATGGTCAGCGAGGCGAGCAGGATGTTGAGCGCGATCTCGTTCGGCGTCTTCTGCCGGGCGGCGCCCTCGACCAGGGCGATCATGCGGTCGATGAACGACTTGCCGGGCTCCGAGGCGATCTTGACCACGATCCGGTCGGAGAGCACCTTGGTGCCACCGGTGACCGCGCTGCGGTCACCGCCCGACTCGCGGATCACCGGCGCGGACTCGCCGGTGATCGCCGACTCGTCGACGGAGGCGACACCCTCGACGACGTCACCGTCGCCGGGGATGATCTGGCCGGCCTCGACGACCACGTGGTCGCCCAGCTGGAGGGCGGTGCCGGAGACCTCCTCCTCGGCCTGCGAGGCGGGCCAGTTCACCAGGCGGCGGGCCATGGTGTCGGTCTTGGTGCGGCGCAGGGTGTCGGCCTGCGCCTTGCCGCGGCCCTCGGCGACGGCCTCGGCCAGGTTGGCGAAGACCGTGGTGAGCCAGAGCCAGACGGTGATCGCCCAGGCGAACACCGAGGGGTCGGCTATGGCTGAGACGGTGGTGACCACCGAGCCGACCTCGACCACGAACATGACCGGGTTCTTGATCATGACGCGCGGGTCGAGCTTCTTCACCGCGTCGGGAAGGGACTTCACGATCAGCTGGGGATCGAGCAGACCGCCGGACACTCTGTGCGGAGCCTGCTCGTGCTCCACGGGAGCGGGCGGGGTAATGGTGGACGACATCAGTGGAGACCTTCCGCGATCGGCCCGAGGGCCAGGGCCGGGAAGTAGGTGAGGCCGACGACGATCAGGACGACGCCCGACAGCAGGCCCACGAACAGCGGCTTGTGGGTGGGCAGGGTGCCCGGGGTGGCAGGGACGGGCTGCTGCTGCGCGAGCGACCCGGCCAGCGCGAGCACGAACACCATCGGCAGGAAGCGGCCGAGCACCATGCACAGGCCCAGCGCGGTGTCGTACCACGGCGTGTTCACCGTGATACCGGCGAACGCCGAACCGTTGTTGTTGCTGGCGGAGGTGAACGCGTACAGCACCTCGGAGAACCCGTGCGGTCCGGAGTTCAGCATCCCGGCCCGCTCACCGGGCAGCGCCATCGCGACACCGGTGCCGATCAGCACCAGCGCGGGCGTGGTGAGGATGTAGAGGGAGGCGAACTTCATCTCCCGGCCGCCGAGCTTCTTGCCCAGGTACTCCGGGGTGCGGCCGACCATCAGGCCCGCCACGAACACCGCGACGATCGCCAGGATCAGCATGCCGTACAGGCCGGAGCCGGTACCGCCGGGCGCGATCTCGCCGAGCATCATGTTGAAGATCGTCAGGCCGCCGCCGAAGGGCGTGAACGAGTCGTGGAAGGAGTTCACCGCGCCGGTCGAGGTCAGCGTCGTGGACGCCGCGAACAGGCCGGAGGCCGCGATGCCGAACCGCTGCTCCTTGCCCTCCATCGCGCCGCCGGCCGCCTGCAGCGCGGTGCCGGAGTGCTGGGCCTCCGCGAAGGTGATCAGTGCGGCCGAGGCCACCCAGAACAGGCCCATCACGGCGACGATCGCGTAGCCCTGGCGGTTGTCGCCGACCATCTTGCCGAAGGTGCGGGGCAGCGAGAAGGAGATCACCAGCAGCAGGAAGATCTCCAGCCAGTTGGTGAAGCCGGTCGAGTTCTCGAACGGGTGGGCCGAGTTGGCGTTGAAGAAGCCGCCGCCGTTGGTGCCGAGCTCCTTGATGACCTCCTGCGAGGCCACCGGGCCGCCCGGGATCGACTGGGTGTCGCCGCCCAGCGTCACGATGTCGTGGAAGCCGTGGAAGTTCTGGACGACACCGTTCGCGACCAGGACCAGCGCGAAGACGATCGAGATCGGCAGCAGCAGGCGCAGGCAGATCCGGGTGAGGTCCACCCAGAAGTTGCCGACCCGGTCGGTGCGGTTGCGGGTGAAGCCCCGGATCAGGGCGGCCACGATCGCGATGCCGACGGCGGCGGAGACGAAGTTCTGCACCGCCAGGCCCGCCATCTGCACCAGGTGCCCCATCGCGGACTCGCCGCTGTAGGACTGCCAGTTGGTGTTGGTGGTGAAGGAGATCGCGGTGTTCCAGGCCTGGTGCGGCTCCATCTCGGGGACGCCGAGGCTCAGCAGCAGGTGGCCCTGGAGCCGGATCAGGCCGTAGAGGAAGAGGATCGAGACGGCCGAGAAGGCCAGTACCGAGCGCAGGTACACGGGCCAACGCTGATCGGCGTCGCCATCGACGCCGATCACCTTGTAGAGGCCGCGCTCGATTCTGAGGTGCTTGGCGGAGGTGAGGAGCTTGGCGATGTAGTCGCCAAGGGGGCGGTAGCACAGGGCCAGCGCGCCCACCAGGGCGAGGGCCTGCAGCCAGCCCGCGACAGTGGAGCTCATGTCAGAACTTCTCCGGGTAGATCAGCGCGACGACGAGGTAGCCGACCAGGGCGACGGCGACGATGAGACCTGCGATGTTCTCGACGCTCACAGCTTCTCCACCCCCCGGGCCACCGGGGCGATGACGGCGAACACGGCGACCGTGATGCCGACGAAAACGAGATCGAGCATGGACTCCACCAACGTGGTTCAGGACTTGGCCGTGAGACACCCCGAGGGCCCGCACGACGCCGGTGGCAGACCGGCTCAGTCAGCAAACCAGCCGGTCACAGCGTTGGGACCGGCCCTGACGCCCTCCATACGGCTGCATGTGGAACCTTGACGCGGCATTGACGCCCGTCCTACACCTGACGGCTCCGACCTGGCCGGAACGCGCCGCCGGCCCCGGGCAGCGGTGCTGCCCGGGGCCGGCATGGAGGGGGGTCAGACCTTCTCGGTGACGGGCCCGGAGCGGGTCGGCTCACCCCTGCGGACGGCGCCGGGAGCCCGGCGGGCCGGGTGGTCGGCGCGCGGTGCGGAGGCGAGCTGCCACGGCACGCTGATCACCATCACGCCGGGCGTGAACAGCAGCCGGCTCTTCAGCCACAGCGCGGACTGGTTGTGCAGCAGGTGCTCCCACCAGTGGCCGACCACGTACTCCGGGATGAACACGGCGACCGCATCCCGGGGGCTGGTGCGGCGCACCGTGCGGACATAGGAGACCACCGGCTTGGTGATCTCGCGGTACGGCGAGTCCAGCACCTTCAGCGGCACCTGGACGTCGTAGGCGTCCCACTGGGTGCGCAGGTCGGCGGTGGCGTCCTTCTCGACCTCGACGGTGACGGCCTCCAGGGTGTCCGGGCGGAACGCCTCGGCGTAGCCCAGCGCCCGCAGGGTGGGCTTGTGCAGCTTGGAGACCAGCACGATGCCGTGCACCCGCGACGGGCGGGCCGACTCGGCCTGCGGGTCCTCCACCGCCAGCTCCGAGGCGACGGCGTCGTAGTGCCGCCGGATGCCGCGCATCATCAGCCACAGCACGATTGCGGCGACCACCGCCAGCCAGGCGCCCTGGGTGAACTTGGTGGCCAGCACGATCACCAGCACCAGGGCGGTGGTGACCGCGCCGAGCCCGTTGATCACCCGGGAGCGCTGCGCGGCGCCGCGCACCGCGCCGTCGCCCTCGCCGGCCAGCACCCGGTTCCAGTGCTTGACCATGCCGATCTGGGAGAGCGTGAAGGAGGTGAAGACACCGAGGATGTAGAGGTGGATCAGGCTGGTGACATCGGCGTCGTAGAGCCAGAGCAGGCCGCCGGCGACCACGGCGAGCGCGATGATGCCGTTGGAGAAGGCCAGCCGGTCGCCGCGGGTGTGCATCTGCCGGGGCAGGTAGCGGTGCTCGGCCAGGATCGAGGCGAGCAGCGGGAAACCGTTGAAGGCGGTGTTGGCGGCCAGGATCAGCACCAGCGCGGTGGCGGCCTGGACCACGTAGAACAGGATGCTGTCGCTGCCGCCGAAGACCGAGGCCGCGAGCTGGGCGATCACGGTCTGCTGGCTGTACGTGGCGCAGTCCCCGGCGAGGCCGGTCAGCTGGCAGGCGTCGTCGACGTAGTGGACCTTGGCGATCAGGGCGAGCGCGGTGACGCCGACGAACATCACCACCGCGGTGATGCCCATCACCGCCATGGTGGTCGCCGCGTTGCGCGACTTGGGCGCGCGGAACGCGGGCACGCCGTTGGAGATCGCCTCGACGCCGGTCAGCGCCGTGCAGCCGGAGGCGAACGCCCGCAGGCCCAGGATCAGCAGGCCGAGGCCGGCCAGCGTGTCACCGCCGTGCTCGGGGGCGATCCCGAACGCCGCGCTCTCGGCCACGGGGGTGTCGCCGAACACCATCCGGACCAGGCCGGTGGCGATCATCAGCAGCATCGCGCCGATGAACAGGTAGGTGGGGGCCGCGAAGGCGTTGCCCGACTCCCGGACGCCGCGCAGGTTCATCGCCATCAGCAGGGCCACGAACCCGACGGCCATGGCCACCCGGTAGTCGGCCAGGCCGTTGAACGCCGAGATGATGTTGTCCACCCCGGAGGCGACCGACACCGCGACCGTCATCACGTAGTCGACCAGCAGCGAGGCGGCCACCACCAGCCCCGAGTTCGGGCCGAGGTTGCGGGACACCACCTCGTACGAGCCGCCGCCGCTCGGGTAGGCGTGCACCACCTGCCGGTAGGACGCGACGACGACGACCATCAGCGCCACCACGCCCGCCGCGACCCACGGGGTGAGGTAGAGGAACGCGGTGCCGCCGACGGTGAGCACCAGCAGGATCTCCTGGGTGGCGTAGGCCACCGAGGAGAGCGGGTCGGACGCGAAGATCGGCAGGGCCAGCCGCTTCGGGAGCAGGGTCTCGCCCAGCTCCTCGCTGCGCATGGCCCGGCCGATGACGAGGCGCTTCAGCGCCTGGGGCAGATTGAACACACGGGCGAGCGTAGGGCTCCCGCGCGTGGCGGCAAGGCCGCCCGGAACGCCCCCGGCACACCGCCGGCGCTTGACATATCCGCAGGTCAGATGGGTCGACCCGGGCGCGCTACCGGAGCGTATCGGGGGCGTCAAGGGCGCCGTTAAGGGATCGTCAAGATATGCCGATCGGATCGGCGATATCTTATGAAATCGGGCAAATCACCCCGCGTGTGGCGCTACATCCGCAGCCGCAGCCGGCAGACCACCGCGTCGCTGTGCCGCCGCAGCGCCCGGTCGATCACCGCTCCGCGCTGGTTCTGCAGGGCCCGCTGCCACAGCCGGGCCGGCTCCACCTCGGGGATCAGCACGGTGATCCGGTCGTAGGCGTGCTCGGCGGCGAGCTCGTTGACGAAGGCCGCGATCGGCCGGCCGAGCCGCCGGTGGGCGTCGGGGACCTCGACCAGCGGCACACCGGGCCGCCACAGCTCCCAGTCCCGGCGCAGCGCCTCGGCGGCCCTGCGGTCCTCCGGGTCGGGCGCGGTGTGCACCACGGTGACGGCGAGCACCTCGTCGCCGAGCGAGACCGCGGCGCTCAGCGCGTCGCGGGTCAGCCGGGTGATGGCGTGCACCGGGACGACCACCAGCGACCGCTGCCGGGTGACCGGGCCGGGCACCTGGCCGACCTCCAGCCGGGCGCCGATCCGGACGTAGGTGCGGTGGATCAGCTCGAACAGCAGGACCAGCAGCGGCAGCGCCAGGCAGATCCCCCAGGCGCCCTCGGTGAACTTGGTACCGGTGACCACCAGGGTGGCGACGCCGGTGAGCAGCGCGCCGAAGCCGTTCAGCAGGGCCTTGCCCCGCCAGCCCGCGCCGCGTTCCCGGTTCCAGTGCCTGACCATGCCGACCTGGCAGATGGTGAAGCCGACGAAGACCCCGATGGCGAACAGCGGGACCAGGCTGTTGACGTCGCCGCCCGAGCCGACCAGCAGGGCACCCGAGACCACGGCGAGGAAGATCACCCCGTGCCGGTGCACCTGGTGGTCGGCGCGCAGGGCGAAGACGTGCGGCAGGTGGTTGTCCCGGGCGAGCAGCCGCATCAGCACCGGCAGGCCGCCGAACGAGGTGTTGGCGGCCAGTCCGAGCAGGATCACGGTGGCGAACTGGACCAGGTAGAAGCCGAAGCCGTGGCCGAGCGAGGCGTCGGCGAGCTGGGCGAGCACGGTGACGCCCTCGACCGGCTGCAGGTGGAAGCGGCCGATCAGGACGGCCAGGCCGATCAGCATCACGCCGAGCAGCGCGCCGAGGGCGACCTCGGTGTGCTGGGCACGCTTGACCCGCGGTGTGCGGAAGGACGGGACGGCGTTGGCCACCGCCTCGACGCCGGTCAGCGCCGAGCAGCCGGCGGCGAAGGCCTTGAGCAGGAGCAGCGCGCCGACGGTGGTGGCGCTGCCGGCCAGGGCGGAGGCGTGCCCGGCGGCGGCCTCGGTGCTGGCGGGCGCGTCCCGGAACAGGCCGACCACGATGATCGCCAGGATCGAGAGCACGAAGACGGCGGTTGGCGCCATGAACCAGCGGGCCGATTCGGCGATGCCTCGCAGGTTGACGGCGGTGACCAGGGCGAGGACGCCCAGGCAGAGCCAGACCCGGTCGTCGTAGAGGCCCGGCACGGCCGAGGTCAGGGCGGCCACGCCGGCCGTGACGGAGACCGCGACGTTCAGGATGTAGTCGATCACCAGTGAGGCGGCGGCGGTCAGCGCGGCCCGCCGGCCCAGGTGCGCCTTGGCGACCGCGTACGAGCCGCCGCCGTCCGGGAACGCCGCGATCACCTGGCGGTACGAGGCCACCAGCACCGCCAGCAGCACGGCGATGGCGGCGGTGACGGGGAGGGTGAAGCCGAGGCCGTACCCGCCCGCGGCGGCCAGCACCAGGACGATCGACTCGGGACCGTAGGCGACGGAGGCCATCGCGTCGAGCGAGAGCGCCGCGAGGCCGCCCAGCGCGGTCAGCTTGTCGCGCTGCTGCTCGGGGTGCCCGCCGGTATCGGGCGGTTCCTCCCCGTCGACGGCTACGGCCGACTGCTGCGCTTCGGTGGCACCGGACATCGAATGAACCTCCGTGGATCGAATGTGCTCCACGGATGCTGTCCCACGCGGGATGCGGCCGCCATCGTCCCGTACAGGACCTTGACGGCCGCAACCGCTGCCCTGACGCGGTCTTGACGCGCCCGGGTACGCCGCTGCCCCGGGGCGCCGTCGGCCTTGCGGCCGTGAACGGACAGCGCCCCGGGGCAGCGGTTTTCCCGGGCACCCGATGCCGGTGGCACACGGCACCGGGTGGATCATGGAACTACCGGCAGGCCCGGCGGCCGTGGTTGGCCTTCTTCTTGCGGCGGGACCTCTTCTTGCGTGCGCGCTCGGACATGGTGCGGAGGGACTCTCTCTGTGACGGTTTCAGGCCTGGGTGACGAGCTGGTCGGCGAGCTTGACCAGGCGGCGCAGCGAGCGCTCCTCGGTCGCCACGAGAGCGGTCTGGGCGATGTCGCCGCCGTCGTAGTACGCGCCGTTGGTGAGGCGGAAGTCCGGCAGGCAGAGCTTCACGACGGCCGCCGCGCCCTCGGCGGCCGGGGCGCCGACCCGCCCGTACAGCGGCAGCAGGGCGGTGTCGCACAGGCCCGGGTTGACGCTGACGGCGGTGATGCCGGAGCCCTCCGGGGCCATCTCACGGGTGCCCATGGTGAGCGCGAGCTGGGACTGCGCGTAGGCGGCGACCCTGGAGTACTTCTTGACCCGGTTGGGGTCGTTCCAGTTCATCGACGCGGTGCGGTGCAGGGAGGAGGAGACGTTGACGATCCGCGCCCCGCCGGCCGCCGAGAGCGGTGCCCGGAGCAGCTTGGCGAGCAGGTGCGCGGCCAGGAAGTTCACCTGGAGCGAGACCTCGTGGCCGTCCTCCGAGAGGGTGCAGCGCTCGGGCGCCATCACCGCGGCGTTGTTGACCAGCAGGTCCAGCGCCGGGAACGCGGTGGTGACGGTGCCGGCGAGCACGGCGACATCCGCGAAGCGGGTGAAGTCGGCTGCGAGCATGACGAGTCGGTCGCGGGAGGCGCCGGCGTCGACCAGCCGGTCCAGGGCGCGCTCGCCCTCGTCGGCGGTACGGGCGTGCACGATGACCGTGGCGCCGTGGGCGGCGAGCAGCCGGGCGGTGTCCCAGCCGATGCCGGAGGAGGCTCCGGTGACCAGGGCGGTGCATGAGGAGAGGACTGCGGACATGACCCATCCAAGGGTTGCGAGGCCCCCCGGACGCCGGGCGCGGGTGTGCGCCGCCGGGGGCCGGGAGTGCGGGAGGTGTACTGCGACTGAACTCGTCGGGCGCGCGCCGGAGGCGGTGGCCCGACGGAGACGGCGCGGGCGGGCATCGGTGGCCCGCCCGCGCTGCGGCCGGGTCGGCTGCGGGGAGGCAGGGCTACCGGACGGCGGGGATGAGCGCGACAACAGCCAGCGCCCGCGGATGCGGCGGGCGGTCGTGGTGGCGTGTCGAGCGGTTCATGACGTTCATTCAAGTGAACCCGTCCGGGGCGGGCAAGGCCGGCCCGCCTGCTCTGACGCATCCTTGATGCGCTGTCAGCCCTTCGGGTTCGGCACCCGGCCCGGCACGGCCAGCACCGCTGTGCGGACCCGGTGCCGAGGCCAGGCGGCGGGCAGCGAGGCGGTCAGCGCGGCGGCGGCGAACAGGCCGAAGCGGGCGGCCTCGGCGCCGGTGCCGGCCCACTCCAGCGTCGCGAAGCGGTGGACGACGAAGCCGTTGAAGAACAGCCAGCCCGCCCCCGCGATCAGCGGCGCCGCCACCGGGCGGGAGACCGCACCGAGGACGGCGCACACGGCGGCGAAGGCACCCAGCGCGAAGGCGGTGGGGTGTCTCTCGCCGACCACGGACAGGGCGAGCGTCAACAGGGCGCAGGCGACCAGTGCGACGGCCCCCGACATGCTGACCGCCAGGCGGTCCACCACGGGCCGGAAGGTGGACCGGCCCGGGCGGGCGTAGTAGATCCTCATGACCGTCATGTCCGTTCCTCGTTCGGTCGGCTGGGACCAGCCAAGCCCCCGGCTACGCAGGCGCCACCCTCCGTTGACGCTTCCCTGACGGCCGGGACCGGGATTCCGACGCGTCCCTGACGGCGCGGCGCGGCGGCGGCCCGCCGGGTCACAGGCCGGGGACGAACTGGACCAGCAGGTCGATGGCCTTGATGCCGAGGAAGGGCAGCACCAGCCCGCCGAGTCCGTAGATCCGCAGGTTGCGTCCCAGCAGCTGGGAGGCGGAGGAAGGCCGGTAGCGCACGCCGCGCAGGGCGAGCGGGATCAGCGCGACGATGATCAGCGCGTTGAAGATGATCGCCGAGGTGATCGCGGAGGTCGGGCTGTGCAGGTCCATGACGATCGCGGACACCGTGGTGAGGGCGGAACCGACCTCGACCACGAACATCACCGGGTTCCTGACCATCATCCGGGGGTGCAGCTTGCGCAGCGCCTCGGGGAAGGACGTGACCAGCTGCTTCGGGTCGAACAGCCCGCTCGCCGCCCGGTGGCGGCGGGCCGGGGGCGACGGCGGGGCAGGGCGGGTGGACTGGTCCCTCTCGGGAGCCGGAGCAAGCATGCTGCGAACCTTCTGCGGGCGGCCGGTGGCGGGACGGGCAGGTCGGCCCCAGCCAACTGGGCGGCGCAGCGCCGGATCTCGCTCCTGACATTCTTCTGACGGTCCGCCAGACGACATTGACGTGGTCTTGGCGGGGGCCGCGCCGCCCGTCCGCGACAGGCCGGCCCCGTCAGGGCGGCAGCAGAATCACCGGCGGCCCGCCGGGTGGCGGACGAGCCGCCGGGAGCCCGGTCGCCCGGCGTCAGTCCAGGTACCCCATGGACATCCGGCAGTGGCCTCCGGGCGCGCGGCGCTCGTCTTCCTGTTCGGTCTCCGGGTCGTCGGTGCCTGCGGGCTGCGGCACGGAGAACACGGGCAGGCGCAGCAGGTCGCGCGGCCGCGCCGCCGCCGTCCTGCGCCCCGGCGTCGGGAAGGTGCCGGACGAGCCGTTGACCTCGACGGTGTCATGCGTGCCGATGCTCATGGTCATTCGCTTCCTTCAGAACGCGCTCTCGCACTCCGGGCCGCACGGTGCGGCCAGGGCCCTGGTCCAGGGCTACCCGGCAGTATCTGCCGCTTCCAGTGGAGTCCCGATCCTCCCCCGCCGCAACGGGCATTGACGTGCGGGCTACGCCGTTTCCCCGCTCCTTGACAGCTCCTTGACACGGCGTCCCTCCGGGAGCCGCCAGCGTCGGACGGGTCCCCCGGGCCGGTGTCAACACAGTGTCAGAACCGCGGTCACCGGAGTCAGGGAAGCGTCAGGACGGCGCCGGGCGCCGAGGCTTGGCCATAGCGTCCGCCGGGTGCCCGGTCCGCCCGGTCCGGGTCCGGCCACTCCGCCGAGGGCACCGCACCGTCTTCCCTGGAGCGACTCGATGAACCGGCCACGCCGCACCGAGGACCCGGAGCCATCCGGACCCGTCCCGGCCGGATGCCTGCCCCTCCCCGTCCCGCCGGACCCGGTGCGCCGACCCGCAGCGGCCGGGCCCGGCCCCTCGCACCCCTGGCTCGCCCTCTGCGAGCCCGCTGCGAGCCACTCCCGTTCCGCCCGGCCCAGAGCCCGCCTCGGCGGCCGTCCGGAGCGCGACAAGGCCGCCACCGCAGCAGCCCGCCCCATCGGTGCACGGGCGGCGGCGGCACCGCCGCCCCGGTTTCGAGGAGAACCCGAGATTGAGCGTTGACACCCTCGTCGGCCTGCTGGTCGCGTCGGCCCTGGTGGGCTACCTGGTCCTGGCCGTCATGTACCCGAGGAAGTTCTGAGGCGCTGCGCTGGCGGGCCGCCGCGCCGGTCAGGTCAGTCACGGGCAATCGGCGCGACGACAGGGACCCGCCCCTGGAGGCCTTGCGGCCGGGGGCGGGTCCCTGTGTCGATGTGGACGATGGAGGACGTCGGTGTCACGCTGCCAGGGACGTCACCCGCGGCTGCTCGCTCACCACGGCCTGCAGGGCCGGCGCCTCGGACGGCGGGACGGCGGTGACCGTGCAGGCGGCGCGTGCCACGCAGTGCCGGCCGACCGACGCGTGCAGGAGCCGCCGCAGCCCGCCCCGGCGGCCGGTGCCGACCACCAGCAGGTCGTCGGGCCGGTCGGCGGTCTCCACGAGCGCCGGCCCGGCCTCGCCCCGGATCACCACCGGTTCGATCCGCAGGTGCGCCGGGTAGCCGCCGAGGGCCTGCGCGAAGGCGGCGTCGAGCCGGTCGGCGGCGGCCCGCTCCCACAGCTTCGACAGCGGCGGGCAGGGCCGGGTCCGGTAGGCGGCCTCGCCGCCGGGCGGGGTCCAGGCGATCACCGGGACCAGGACGGCGTCACGGCGCTCGGCCTCCGCCACCGCACGGCGCAGGGCCGCCGCGTTGCCCAGCGATCCGCTGACTCCGACGATGACGCGCGTGTCCTCGGCCATGATGTTTCGCTTCCCTCGGTCTTCACTGCAGGCCACCAGACCTGCGATTCGTTGGCTCAGGCTTCGGATTTCCGATGGACCTATTGATCAGTCCGGCCCGTTCCCTCGGATCCAGTAGACCCCCACGGTCGGCGAACGTCATCGTCCTTAACGCCCCGGCTACGCGGCACCGGGCGTCCTTGACGCCCTCTTGACGCTCTCACCCCGCGTGGGTGCCCGGCAGAATCGCGGACGCTGCCCGACGGACCCTGAGCGGCCGCCACAACCGTGCTGATCACCGCGACAGGGATGGCGCTGTAGCCCTTGCCTCGGACCACCAGGCGTTGTTCCGCGACGGGTCGCTACAGCGGGAAAGAGGCCCGGTGCTTGCCCTACAAGGACGAGGTGACTGCGTCGGCCCGGGAACCGGCAGTGCACTCCTGTCCGGCGCGCGACCCGCACCACGGCTTCGTCCAGGGTCAGTGCCGCTTCGCCCCCCTTCGGCAGGTCCGCGCGGGTCAGCTCGGTTCCGCACTGCCTGGCCGCTCAGCCCCCGGACTGTCCGGGGATCTCCTGGTCGTCGTGGCCGAACAGCTCGGCGATGTTGTTCCACATGAAGCCGTCCCGCCAAGCCGGCCTTCCACCGGCCCAGCCGAGCAAGGCCCCGAGCACCTTCTCCTGGGAGACCGTCAGAGTCTGGTAGTGCAGCCCTGGCACCCCGTCCCGGAATTCGAGTTGGAAGGTGTTGTTCTCGCGCAGCAGGACCTGGATGTACCAGCTGCCGGCCTCCTCCTCGTCCACCCGCTCCAGGATCAGGTGAGCGTTCCCGCGTCGCAGGTTGGCCAGCATGGTCCCGATAGCAGGCTCGGACGGGCGTTTCACCACATGGCCCGCTCGTTGGTCGCAATCAGCATGGACGGATCCTCCAGTAAGGCTCTGACAACGCTCAGCTGCTAGGGGGGACGCCTCTCGTCCGAGCAGGGTGGAGGTGGCGGTCGAGGGCGACGACCGCCGTGACCGAACCGCGCCGGGACGTCGGCCAAGGAGGCAGGAGCCCGAGCTCCGGGACGACCCGGGCAGGCAGGGCCGGCCGTGATCGACCGCGTGCGCTTTGGCACCGCGCGCATCAAGCACCCGTCAAGGACGGCGCCCGGCGCGTAGTGCGTACGTCAAGGGCCGCTGCCCGGGCAGGCCGGCAGGCGTCCAATGAACCTGTGGGTCGACGGAATCCCGCCGGCCGGAGAGCGGAAGAGGGAGCGGACCGTCATGGTCGAGGGCATTCGGGTCGTCGTCGGGGTCAACGGCTCGCTGAGCAGTCTCGCCGCCGTGTACCGGGCGGTGGAGGAGGCGGGCCGCCGCGATGCGGTGCTCGTGCCGGTGATCGCCTGGTCGGAGACTGAGCGGGACCGCCTGCGGCCGCTCTCGGAGCTGGAGCACGCGGCACGAAAGCGGCTGGACACCGTGTTCGAGCAGGCGTTCGGCAGCTACCCCGGCGACGTCGTCATCCGTCCGCTGGTGGTCCGCGCCGAGCCCGGCCGGGCGCTGGTGGCGGCCGCCGACCGCCCGACCGACCTGCTGGTGCTCGGCAGCGGCCACCGCGGCCGCGTCCAGCACGCCCTGCGCGGCTCGGTGACCCGCTACTGTCGCGCCCACGCGGTCTGCGACGTACTGGTGGTCTCCCCCTCCGAGCTGCTGGAGAGCATGGAGCTCACAGCACGCAGCGGCGCCCCGCTGCCCTTCCTCGCCGGGCGCAGCCGCGCTCCAAGGCACTCCACCGTGTCCGCCTGAGCGGTGTCCCCTCCCCCGCGTCACACCGCCAGCAGGAACAGCACCAGCGCGCCGAGCAGCATCGCGGCGCCGAGAGCGGCGAACGTGAGGTCCAGCCAGGCGCGTTCGCGTCCCCGGACCACGACCTGCCGGGGGTCGGCCGGGTCGTAGCTGATCCACACCTGCCCGCCGTCCGTCAGCGGCTGCGACCGGGCCGCCGGTACCGGCGAGAACACCTCCATGACGGTCTCGTCCGCCGTCACGAACTGCAGCAGCGGCCGCGCCGATCCGGCGAGGTCCCCGGCCTGCGGCGAGCGGTACCTGACCAGAGCCTGCACCGGGATGCCGACCCGGCGCAGCCGTCGGGTGTCCCGCAGGCCCACCGCTCCCGCGAGGTAGGCGGTCAGACCGCCGATCGCGGCGAACACGGCCAGCGGCGCCAGCAGGGCCACGTCCATCGCGGACCCCTCCCCGGTCGGACGGTCGTAAGGTCGGAAGGTCGGACAGCCGGGACGGTCGGACGGTGCGGGTCACCGCCCCCGCCCCCAGTCTGCACCTGCGCACGGCCCGGCGTCAGCGCCGCGCGGCCCTCAGGTCGGCGGGCACCGGGACGCCCGCTCAGCCGACGTGCACCCGGGGGCGGCGGGTGCGGTCGGGCTCGGCCTCCCGCAGGACCTCCCGGGTGACCGGGGCGACCTCGCCCTGGCCGAACAGGAAGAAGCGCAGGAACTGCGCGAACGGGTTGCCCTCGGTCCACTCGAAGTAGATGTGCGGCTGCTGCCCGGTCGCGTCCCGGGCGTGCAGCAGCAGCGCGGCGAGCGCGTTCGGGATGCTGGAGTGCTCGAGGGTGAGGACCCGGTAGCGGTCGTGCAGCACCTCGCCGTGGACCTTCAGCTCGGCCTCGAAGTCGGACGGGTCGCGGACGGTGACCTCGACGAAGACCAGGTCGTCCTCGGGCGGGATGTCGTTGTCGGTCCGGATCTGCTGGAGCTTCTCCCGGTACTCGGTGAGGTCGCGGCGGTCCGGCTGGTTGGCGATCAGCCGCAGGGTCCGGTTCGAGCAGTCCCGGACGAACCGCTCGGCGACCCGGTCGAGGACCACGTCGGTGACCCGGAGTTCGAAGGCGCGGGCCAGCCGGGAGGCCAGCGAGATCAGCACGATGGCGGCGATGAAGCAGGCGCCGATCTTCACGCCGTCGGGCCGCTCGGCGATGTTGTCGCCGGTGGTGTAGACGAAGACCGCCGCGATGATCGCGAAGCCGATGGTCCAGCCGCGCTGGCCCGCCTTGTGCGCGGCGATGGTGACGGCGATGGCGGCCGAGGTGATCAGCACCAGGACGCCGGTGGCGTACGCGCCGCCCTGGGCGTCGACGCTGGCGTCGAAGATCCAGGTGATCAGGAAGGCGACCCCGGTGAGCACCAGGACCATCGGGCGCACGGCCCGCGCCCAGTGCGGCGCCATGCCGTAGCGCGGGAGGTAGCGGGGCAGCAGGTTGAGCAGGCCGGCCATCGCGGAGGCGCCGGCGAACCAGAGGATGGCGATGGTGGAGAGGTCGTAGACGGTGCCGAAGGCGCCGCCGAGGTACTCGTGGGCGAGGTACGCCAGCGCCCGGCCGTTGGCCGCGCCGCCCGGTTCGAACGCGGCGGGCGGGATCAGCAGCGTGGTGATGAAGCTGCTGGTGATCAGGAAGACGCTCATGATCACGGCGGCGGTGGTGAGCAGCTTGCGGGCGCCGCGGATCCGCCCGGTGGGCTGCTCCTCGGTGTCGCCCTCCTCGCCCTCGATGTGCGGCATCACGGCGACACCGGTCTCGAAGCCCGACAGGCCGAGGGCGAGCTTCGGGAAGACCAGCAGCGCCACCCCGATCATGGCCAGCACGTTGCCGTGCTCGGCGGTCAGCGCGTCGGTCCAGTCCGTGACCAGCCCCGGGTCGGACAGGACGTGCCAGAGCCCGGTGGCGACCACCACCACGTTCAGTGCGAGGTAGACCGCGACCAGGACCACGGCCACTCCGATCGCCTCGCTGAAGCCCTTGAGGAAGACCGCGCCGAGCAGGGCCACCAGGATCAGCGTGATCAGCACCTGACGGCCGTGCAGGGCGCTGCTCAGGTGCGGGTTCTCGACCAGGTGCGCGGTGGCGTCGGCGGCGGACAGGGTGATGGTGATCACGAAGTCGGTGGCGGCGAAGCCGAGCAGCGCCAGCACGAACAGCTTCCCCTGCCAGAACGACAGCAGCCGCTCCAGCATGGCGATCGAGCCCTGCCCGTGCGGGCTCTCCTGGGCGACCCGCCGGTAGACCGGCAGCGCCCCGCAGAGCGTGACCAGCACCAGCACGATGGTGGCCAGCGGCGAGACCAGGCCGGCCGCCAGCGCGGCGATGCCCGGCTGGTAGCCCAGGGTGGAGAAGTAGTCCAGGCCGGTCAGGCACATCACCCGCCACCAGCGCTGCCCGTGCTCCGTCGGAGCGTCGGCGTGCGGGCCCGGGTGCTGCTTGACCCGGTCCGACGTGCCTTCCAGCAGCCACGCCCGGAACCGCTGCCGCGCCGACGGCGCGGAAACGCCGGCACCCGAAGCTGAGCTCACCACCCTGCACTCCCGTCGACGGCCGCAGGCGGCCCGGGCGGCCGGGCGAGCGGCGACGTCAGGCTATGCGAGCCGTCCGCGCCGTCCGGGCAGGACACGGGCGGGTACGGGGAAGTGGACCCGTTCCGCCGCTCGGCGCGGCGTGGGGAGTACGTCAAGGACATCCGCCCGTCCGCCCGCTCCCGGCGAGTCGCGCGGCCCCGACCGTTAGGGTGGGGCACTTCCTCCGGTCGCCCGATCTGCAAGGAGACCCAGCGCAGTGTCCGACACCTTCGCCCATCTGCACGTCCACACCGAGTACTCGATGCTGGACGGCGCGGCAAAGAACGGCAAGCTGTTCGCGGAGGCCGAGAGACAGGGCATGCCCGCGATCGCGATGAGCGACCACGGCAACATGTTCGGCGCGTACGAGTTCTTCCACGCCGCCGCGAAGACCGGGGTGAAGCCGATCATCGGCATCGAGGCGTACGTCGCGCCGGGCTCGCGGTTCGAGAAGAAGCAGGTGTTCTGGTCGCCCGGCGGCCAGCGCCCGTCCGGTGCGGACGGCGAGGGTGGCAAGGACGTCTCCGGCGGCGGCCGCTACACCCACATGACGATGTGGGCCGAGAACGCCACCGGCCTGCGCAACCTCTTCAAGCTCTCCTCGCTCGCGTCGATGGAGGGCTACTACATGAAGCCCCGGATGGACCGCGAGCTGATCGCCGCCAACGCGACCGGCATCATCGCCACCACCGGCTGCCCCTCGGGCGAGGTGCAGACCCGGCTGCGCCTCGGGCAGTACGAGGAGGCGGTCAAGGCGGCCGGCGCGTACCAGGACATCTTCGGCAAGGAGAACTACTTCCTGGAGCTGATGGACCACGACCTGTCCATCGAGCGGGACGTCCGCCAGGACCTGCTGCGCCTCGCCCAGCAGCTGAACATCCCGCTGCTGGCGACCAACGACTCCCACTACGTGACCGCCGACCAGGCGGACGCGCACGACAGCCTGCTCTGCGTCGGCGTGGGCAAGAACAAGGACGACCCGAACCGCTTCAAGTTCCAGGGCACCGGCTACTACATCAAGACCGCGGCGGAGATGCGCGAGCTGTTCCGCGAGCTGCCGCAGGCCTGCGACAACACCCTGCTGATCGCCGAGCGGATCGAGTCGTACGAGGAGGTCTTCACCTACGTCGACCGGATGCCGCAGTTCGACGTGCCCGAGGGCGAGACCCAGGCGTCGTACCTGCGCAAGAAGATCGCCGCCGGGCTGAAGATCCGCTACGGCGACAACCCGAGCCAGGAGGTGCTGGACCGGATCGAGCTGGAGATGGGCGTCATCTCCCCGATGGGGTTCGACGCGTACTTCCTCGTGGTCGCGGACATCTGCCAGTACGCCCGGGACAACGGCATCCCGGTCGGCCCGGGCCGCGGCTCGGCGGCCGGGTCGATGGTCGCGTACCTGACCCGGATCACCGAACTGGACCCGCTCGAGCACGACCTGCTGTTCGAGCGGTTCCTGAACCCCGAGCGCATCAACCCCCCGGACGTCGACATCGACTTCGACGACCGCCAGCGCGACCAGATGGTGCGCTACGTCACCGACAAGTACGGCTCGGCGTACACGGCGCAGGTGAACACCTTCGGCACCATCAAGGCCAAGGCCGCCGTCAAGGACGCCAACCGCATCCTCGGCTACCCGTTCGCGATGGGCGACCGGATCACCAAGGCGATGCCGCCGGACGTGATGGGCAAGGGCGTCCCGCTGGCGGACCTGTTCAACGAGAGCCACCCGCGCTACAACGAGGGCACCGAGATCCGGGCGCTCTACGACAACGAACCCGACGTCAAGAAGATCATCGACACCGGCCGGGGCATCGAGGGCCTGATCCGCGGCACCGGCGTGCACGCCGCCGCCGTCATCCTCTCCTCGACCCCGCTGCTCGACCTGATCCCGCTGCACAAGCGGGACAAGGACGGCGTGATCATCACCGGCTTCGACTACCCGTCGTGCGAAGCCATGGGCCTGATCAA
Source organism: Kitasatospora sp. NEAU-CNBT7 (assembly GCF_057220535.1). Lineage (NCBI taxonomy): Bacteria > Bacillati > Actinomycetota > Actinomycetes > Kitasatosporales > Streptomycetaceae > Kitasatospora > Kitasatospora sp. NEAU-CNBT7. The sequence continues at coordinate 41,494 of NZ_JBXQQB010000011.1, forward strand.
GATGGACTTCCTGGGCCTGCGGAACCTGGGGATCATCGACCACTGCATCAAGATCGTCAAGGCCAACCGCGGCACCGACATCGACATCGAGAAGATCCCGCTCGACGACCCCACCACCTACCAACTCCTGGCCCGCGGCGACACCCTGGGCGTCTTCCAGCTCGACGGCGGCCCGATGCGCGCCCTGCTGCGCCTGATGAAACCCACCGAGTTCGCCGACATCTCCGCCGTTTCCGCGCTCTACCGGCCCGGCCCGATGGGCATGAACTCGCACACCAACTACGCGCTCCGCAAGAACGGCCAGCAGGAGATCATCCCGATCCACCCCGAGCTGGAGACCCCGCTGAGCGAGGTCCTCGGCCCCACCTACGGCCTGATCGTCTACCAGGAGCAGGTGCAGCGAGCGGCGCAGGTGCTGGCCGGCTACAGCCTCGGCCAGGCCGACCTGCTCCGCCGCGCGATGGGCAAGAAGAAGAAGGAGGTGCTGGAGAAGGAGTTCATCCCGTTCCAGGCCGGCTGCCACGAGCGCGGCTACTCCGACGAGGCGATCAAGGCCGTGTGGGACGTCCTGGTGCCGTTCGCCGGCTACGCCTTCAACAAGTCGCACTCGGCCGCGTACGGCCTGGTGTCGTACCAGACGGCCTATCTCAAGGCGAACTACCCGGCCGAGTACATGGCCGCGCTGCTCACCTCGGTGGCCGACGACAAGGACAAGATGGCGGTCTACCTGGCCGAGTGCCGCCAGATGGGCATCAAGATCCTCTCCCCCGACGTCAACGAGTCCGTGGTCGACTTCACCGCCGTCGGCAGCGACGTCCGCTTCGGCCTCAAGGCCGTCCGCAACGTCGGCGTGCCGGTGATCGAATCGCTGGTCGGGACCCGCGAGGAGAAGGGCAAGTACGCCTCGTTCGCCGACTTCCTGGACAAGGTCGAACTGGTGGTGTGCAACAAGCGCACCGTCGACTCCCTCGTCAAGGCCGGCGCGTTCGACTCCCTCGGCCACACCCGGCTGTCCCTGAGCACCGTCCACGAGAGCGCCATCGACGCGGTCACCGGCGTCAAGAAGCAACAGGCGATCGGCCAGGACGACCTCTTCGGCGCGCTCGGCGGCGACGACACCCCCACCATCGGCCTGGACTTCGAACTCAGCGAGCGGGAGTGGCCGCGCAAGCAACTGCTCAGCCTGGAACGGGAGATGCTCGGCTTGTACGTCTCCAGCCACCCGCTCGACGGCGCCGAGCACATCCTCTCCCGCAACCGCGACACCTCGATCGCCGAACTCATGGGCTCCGGCCGCACCGAGGGCGAGGTCAAGCTGGCCGGCCTGATCACGGCGGTCGACCGCCGGATCAACAAGGCCGGCAACGCCTGGGCCATCATCACGCTCGCCGACCGCGACGGCTCGGTCGAGGTGCTGTTCTTCCCCGCCACCTACAACCTGATGGCCGACCAGATGGTCGAGGACAACGTCATCTCGGCCCGGGGACGGCTCAACGAACGCGACGGCAGCCTGAGCATCTTCGGGCAGGAGATCACCACCCTCGACATCTCCTCCGCCGAACTCGGCACCAAGCCCCCCGTCCAGATCTCCATCCCGACCAGGCGGATCACCCCCGACCTGGTCGCCGAACTCAAGCGGGTCCTCCAGGACCACCCGGGGGACGTACCGGTGCGCCTGCTCACCACCAACTGGGACAAGAACACCCTGTACGAGCTCGGCCTGCGGGTGACCACGGACCACGGCCTCGCCTCGGACATCAAGACCGCCCTCGGCACCCACGCCTGGATGGGAACGGTGTAACGGCCGGCCGGACCGGGGCCACGGTTCGGGCTTTGACACCGGGCCCCCGGCGGGGCCCGGTGGAGGAACTCGATCCCCCGCGGCCCGTCGCCGGTGTCGCCGGCCCGGCCGGGCAGGTCCTCCACCGCGGACAGCGCGGCGGAGGCCGCCCCGGCGGCGCATCCCGTCCCGGGCGTACGGGCGCGGACCGGGCCGTGGGACTCCCCACCAGGTCGACACGGTCAGGCCGCGCGCCGCGGGCGCCGCGAGCGCACCGCCGAGCCCGCCCGCGAGCCGCTCGGCGGCACCGTGGCCGGCAGGGCGCGTCACCGTCCGGGGCGCCGCGTTCGAGCCGGGCACCGACGGCATCCGCGACTCGCCCGACCTGGCGGTCGCCGAGGCCTCTGGCTGGCCGATCGCGGCGATCAGGGAAACTACGGTGCCCAGCCGTTCGTGACTTGGGCAGCCCGAAACAATCACGCCGCCGGCATCACAATTCCAAGGCTTCCAAGGGTAGTTCACGAGGTTCCGCTCGACGCCGATGAGCGTTGGGCCATCGCGCGACGCCTCCTTAGCGACGACTCGGTCGAGCTCAAAGACCGGGTTGCCGGCCTGCTGGTTCTGCTCTGTACCCAGAAGCCTTCCATGATCTGCCAGCTCACCACCGCGCACGTGATCCAGAACAAGCAAGGCGTCGCCCCAAAGCTTCAACAGCTTCCCCTTGAGCTGCCCGAACCCCTCGATGGCCTTGTTCTCCAACTCGTCGACCAAGCCGGGCCCATCCGGTCCTCGTACATGTCTTCGCCATCCGGGCCGTAGACGAACTCGGTAGAGAGGAAGGGGTTGCGGTTTGGCCGTGGCCAGAGGCAGCCATCCCAGCTGGCGGCCGTGGCTGCCACACGCTGACTCGCCGCCGTGCACCGCGGTGACGGCGCTCGTCAGCTCGGTCCGGTAGCGGCCCGCGCATGGTCCCGGCTGTGCCCTACTCCCGGATGCCTGCGGCTTCGATCGCCCGCCGGCGGGTCGCACGCCAGGTCGCTCCCGACGCGGTGACCACGGTGACGAGGGCGCAGAGCGCGATGGTCCCCCCGATCTGGGGCCACGGGATCACCGTCGGCGCGCCGGTCACGAGCCTGCTCAGCGAGACGTGCTGGGTCACCGCAGCGAGGACGGTCGCCACGGCGGCGAGGACGGTGCCGACGACCACCGCGACGGCCGACTCGGCCGCGGCCACCTTCACGATCTGGCCGCGCACCGTGCCGGCCAGCCCGAGCAGGGCGAACTCCCGCCGCCGCCCGGCCGTCGCCATAATCAAGGTGTTGGCGACCGCGATCAGCGCGTAGGCCAGCGCGATCCCCAGGATGATCACCGCGGCGTTGTCCGTCTGCTCCGCGGCGTGCGCGCGCTGGACTTGCAGGTAGGCGTCGTAGGTCACGGCGTGCGCACCGGAGCCGGCCAGCGCCTGGTTCACCGCCACCGTCTGCTGCTCGTCGAGCGGCAGGCCCGTGCCGGTCTTGGAGTCGAGGTAGACCCGGCTGGGCGTCAGCGCGCCGGTCAGCGATGCGGATAGGTAGGTGTCGTCGCCGCTCAGGCCGCGTGCGACGACCGCCACGATGACGGTCGGGACCCGCGCGCCGGTCGGCAGTAGGGTGACCACCTGGTCCCCGACCGACAGGCCGTTGGATTCGGCCGCGTGCTCGTCGATGACCAGGAAGTTCTCGGGCAGCGACGTGAGCGAGCCGAAGAGCACGGGCGGGGTGACGGTTGTGCCCAGCGCCGCCGCGGGCACCGCGTTCGTGCTCAGCGAGTCGATCTGGTCGCCCTTCGCGGTGCCGATCCGGATGTTCATCGAGGTGACCGGGGTGACCCGCACGCCGGGCACGGCCGCCAGCTTCTCCAGCGTCCGCGCGTCGATCCCCGCGCCGCCGGGCACCACCACATCGGCCGCGTGGATCTCCTGCTGCTGGCGGGAGAGCACCACGGCGTCACCGGACTTCTGCATCGTCAGCAGGGTGGCGACCAGCCCGACGGCCACCACGATCGGCGCCACCGTGGCGGCCGTACGCCGCCGGGAGGTGAGGAGGTTCTCGCGCACCAGCAGCGGGCCGGCCTTGGCCGAGCCGCGCAGCGGGCCGATCAGCAGCCGGGTGACCGGCCGCAGCAGGATCGGCGCCAGCAGGGTGACCGCGCCGACGTACAGCACCGGGACCACCTCGTACTTGCGCGCGGTGGCCGCCAGGTACGGCTCGGTTCGGCCGATGACGATCCCCGCGACGACGGCGCCGATCAGCATCCCGGTCCCCAGCAGCCACCGCACGGGTGTCATGACGCGGCGCTCCACCGCGCTCTCGCGCAACACCTCGATCGGGCGGACCAGTGAGACCCGGACCAGGGTGGCGGCCGAGCCGGCCAGCGCCGCGGTCACACCGATGACGAAGGAGAGCAGCAACGGCAGGGGGTTGAAGGGGATGGTGAACCAGGACGGGGCCACGTTGTGGTCGAGCATCCAGGAGCGCAGCGGCACGGTGCACAGCGGGGCGAGGACGCAGCCGGCGACCGCCGCGGCCAGGCCGATCAGCAGCGCCTCGCCGAGCACCATGCGCCGCACCTGCCGGGGCGCGGCGCCCACCAGCCGCATCAGCGCCAGTTCACGGCGGCGCTGCTCGGTGGCGAAGGCGAAGGTCGCGATGACGACGAACACCGCGACGAACACCGCGAGTCCGGTTGTACTGCCCGCCATCGCCTGGGCGTTGGCCAGTGCCTGGGCGCCGCCGGTGGAGTCGGCGTCGAGCCTGGTGAGGTCATCGCCACTGAGAACCATGGCGTGACCGCCCACGAGGGCGGACAGCTGCTTGGCGTTCTGGCCGGTGACCAGGGCGTTGACGCCGGGCGACAAGCGCTCGGCCTCGACATCGCTGAAGAAGACCGCACTCTCGAACCAGAGCGCGTCGGTGACCCCCACCACTCGGTAACGGCTGGCGCCGTCGGAGGTGGCGGCTTGGGCCTGACGCCCGATCAGCGACCGGTCGCCACCACCGACGACGACCTCGTCCGGGGCCTGCGGCGCGCGTCCGGCCACCAGGTGGTAGCCCGCGAACGCGGCCGACGACCAGGGATGACCGGTCGTCCCTGCGGAACCGGGGTTCAGCCGCACCGGGAAGCTGCGGTCGGGTGTGGCCTTACCCGCCGCACTCACCTTCGTCACGACCTCGGCCGGCAGCACCGCCGGGGCCTTCATCGGCCGCCCCTCGAAGCCTTCCGGCGCGACCACGACCTGGGCTTCCTTGAACCGCTGCGGCCCCGGGTGCGGCGTGCCGAAGGTGGCCGCCAGGGTCAGCGTCATCATGCCGATCATCGTCGTGCCGAGCGCGAGGGCGAGGAAGGCGCCCACGAAGCCCATCAAACGGTGACGCAGGGTGGCTACGGCGATCTTCAGCACGGGTTCGCCTCGCTCCCGCCGGGCTCCAGCGCGGCCATCCGCAAGGCCACGGTCTCGGCCGTCGGCTCGAACAGCTCGCCGGTCACCCTGCCATCGGCGAGGAAGACCACCCGCTGCGAGTACGCGGCCGCCACCGGGTCGTGCGTGACCATGACCACCGTCTGCCCGCGCTCCTCGACGACACCGCGCAGAAGCGCCAGGACCTCCCGCGCGGTACGCGAGTCCAGCGCGCCGGTCGGCTCGTCCGCGAAGAGCACCTTGGGCCTGGTCACCAGCGCCCGCGCGATGGCGACCCGCTGCTGCTGACCACCCGACAGCTCGGCGGGCCGGTGCCCGCCGCGCTCGGCGAGGCCGACCTCGGCCAGCCCCCGGTCGATCGCCACCGAGTCGATCTCCCGCCCGGCCAACCGCAGTGGCAGCTCGACGTTCTGTCGGGCAGTAAGCGCAGGGATCAGATTGAAGGACTGGAAGATGAAGCCCATGTGCTCGCGGCGCAGCTCGGTCAGGGCGCGCTCGGAGAGCTCGTGCAGCGGCGCGCCGTCGAGCAGGACCTGGCCCGCGTCGACCCGGTCGAGGCCTGCCGCGCACTGGAGCAGCGTCGACTTGCCCGAACCCGAGGGGCCCATGATGGCAGTGAAGGTGCCCACCTCGAAGTCGACGTCCACCCCGTCGAGCGCCTGCACCCGGCTGTTGCCGCGGCCGTACGTCTTGTGCACGGCTGTCAGGCGAACAATGTCGCCCACTCTCTCCGCACCGACGAAGGCCGGGCTCGAAGCCCGTGCCGGTAGAGCCTTGTTCCGGAACACTCGCTCGCCTTTTCTGTAGGGGCATCGGTCGGGGGCGTCGGTTACCCGCTGTACCGACGCTAGGGCCGTTCGCGGCGTCCACACCTCCGGGCCGCCCCTGATCTCGACCCTGACGAACCCCTGACCCGAGTAGGCGGCGGCCGTGCGGCGCAGGCACCCGCAGCTCGCCACCGGCAGCCGGGCGCCGTTCGCTCTCATGAACATCGAATGCGGCCCGGTTCAGGTGCATCCCGAAGTGAACAACTGCTGTCTGCGCCCCGATCAACCCGCTATTCCGCACTCTCCAACAGCGGAGACCACCAGCAACCGGTGGCGCGCGGCCGGCTGGACCTTCCGCGCCCTCGGACGCCGCTGATCCGCAGGTCGACCGGCCCGGGGAGGACGTCCGGCCCGCGGAAGATGGTCGGCCCGCCGCCGACAAGGCGACGACCTGTCAGAAATGTGACACTTCGGGCGATATCGTCCCTCCTGTGAGCAACTATCTACCTGAGCGGGTTCGGGCCGGCCTGTGCGGTCCCGACGATGGAGCCGGACTGCGGGGGGTGCGGGGATGAGCGCCGATGCCCTGGTGATCTTCGGTATCACCGGCGACCTGGCCCGCAAGATGACCTTCCAGGCGCTCTACCGGCTGGAGGCGGCCGGGCTGCTGAACTGTCCGATCATCGGCGTGGCGCTCGACGACTGGTCGCAGGACCACCTGGTGGCCGCCATGGGCGCGGCGCTGGAGGGCGGCGGCACGGCCGTGGAGGCGGCGGCGTTCGAGCGGCTGGCCCGGCGGGTGTCCTACCTGCGGGGCGACTTCACCGACCCGGGCACCTACCGCTCGCTGGCGGCCCGGCTGAAGGGCGCCGAGCGGCCGCTGTTCTACCTGGAGATCCCGCCGTCGCTGTTCGCCCCGGTCGTGGAGGCCCTGGCCGCGGCGAACCTCACCGCGGGTGCCACGGTGATGCTGGAGAAGCCGTTCGGTCACGACCTGGCGTCCGCCCGGGCGCTCAACGCGCGGCTGCACCGGGTGCTCGGCGAGGACCAGATCCTGCGGATCGACCACTTCCTCGGCAAGCAGCCCGTGCTGGACATCCAGTTCCTGCGGTTCGCCAACGCGGTGCTGGAGCCGCTGTGGAACCGCGACCACGTGGCCGCGGTACAGATCACCATGGCGGAGGACTTCGGCGTCGAGGACCGCGGGGCGTTCTACGACCCGGTCGGCGCGCTGCGCGACGTGGTGCAGAACCACCTGCTCCAGGTCCTCGCCCTGATCGCGATGGAGGCGCCGGTCGGCCCCGGGTCCGACGCGCTGTGGGACCGGCGGGTGGACGTGTTCCGGGCCATGGCCGACGTCGACCCGGCCCGCTGCCTGCGCGGTCAGTACGAGGGCTACCTGGACGTCCCCGGGGTGAAGGCGGGCTCGACGACCGAGACGTACGTCGAACTCACGCTGGAGGTGGACAACTGGCGCTGGGCCGGGGTCCCGTTCTTCATCCGGGCGGGCAAGGCGCTGGCCGCCAGGGCCACCGAGGTGCGGGTGGTCTTCAAGCGCCCGCCCCGGCTGGCGTTCCTGGACGAGCCCGAGCACCCCGATCCCAACGAGCTGGTGCTGCGGATCAACCCGGACCCCGGCCTGCGGATCGGCCTGCTCTCCAAGCAGGCCTCCGGTCAGTCGGCCGACAGCGTCCACCTGGGCCTGTCCTTCGCCGCCGAGCTCGGCAAACCCCCCGAGCCGTACGAGCGCCTCCTCAACGACGCGCTGACCGGCGACCGTTCGCTGTTCACCCGGCAGGACGTGGTGGAGGAGACCTGGCGGGTCATCCAGCCGCTGGTCGACCACCCGCCCGCACCCGTGCCCTACCGGCCGGGGTCCTGGGGTCCCGCCGCCCGCCCGGGCCGCACCACCTGGCAGCTGCCCTGGCTCTCCAGCCCGCACGACACCGGTCACGACACGGGTCACGACACCGGTCACGAGACGAGCCGCGTCACGCGTCACGACACGAGCCACGACAGGAGTGCAGAACATGACGACCGGTGAACCGATGCAGCTCGGCGTGGTCGGGCTCGGCCGGATGGGCGCCAACATCGCCCGCCGGCTGATGCGCGACGGCCACACCTGCGTGGTGTACGACGTCAATCCTGCGGCCGTCGCCGCGCTGGAGCCGGACGGCGCGATCGGCGCGAGCTCGCTGGCCGACCTGGCCGCGAAGCTGACCCCGCCCCGGGCGGCCTGGGTGATGGTGCCGGCGGGCGACATCACCGGCGCCACCATCGAGGCCCTGGCCGCCGAACTCGCCCCGGGCGACACCGTCATCGACGGCGGCAACTCGTACTACCGCGACGACATCGCCCGCGCCGAGGCACTGGCCGGCCGCGGTGTCCACCTGATCGACTGCGGGACCAGCGGCGGCGTCTGGGGGCTCGACCGCGGCTACTGCCTCATGATCGGCGGCGAGAACGAGGTCGTCGAGCGCCTGCGCCCGATCTTCGCGACCATCGCCCCCGGCACCGGCGACGCGCCGCGCACCCCCGGACGCACCGGCGCGCCGACCACGGCCGAGCAGGGGTTCCTGCACTGCGGCCCGAACGGCGCGGGGCACTTCGTCAAGATGGTCCACAACGGGATCGAGTACGGCATGATGGCCGCGCTCGCCGAGGGCCTCAACATCCTGCACAACGCGGACGCCGGCAAGCGCCACACCGATGCGGACGCCGAGACCGCGCCGATGGAGCACCCCGAGTACTACCGGTACGACATCGACACCGCCGCGGTCGCCGAGGTCTGGCGGCGCGGCAGCGTGATCGGGTCCTGGCTGCTGGACCTGACCGCGGCCGCCCTCGTCGAGTCACCCGCCTTCGAGGGCTTCGCGGGCCGCGTGTCGGACTCCGGCGAGGGACGCTGGACGTCGATCGCCGCGATCGAGGAGGGCGTGCCCGCCCCCGTGCTCACCACCGCCCTGTACTCCCGCTTCTCCTCCCGCCACCTCGACGACTTCGCCGACAAGGCCCTGTCCGCGATGCGCAAGGGCTTCGGCGGCCACGACGAGAAGACCGGCTGACCGCACCGGCCGCGGAACGCCCGCATCGGTCCCCCGTCGGGTCGGTGCGTGCGGTGGTCATGGGGGCGGGCACCGCGGGTCCCTGCCGGGTGGCGGGGACCCGCGGCGGTTGCCCACCCGGTCTACCGGCTGCCGGCGGCCGGGTGCGCCGGCCTCACTTCAGGTGCCGGACGAAGAACCGGGCCGCGGCCTCCCCGGCGAACTGCGGGACGCCGGTGTGCCCGCCCAGATTGGCGTTCAGCGTCTTCTCCGCGGACCCGAAGGCGTCGAACAGGTCCAGGGACGCCTGCCGGTCGTTCCCCCGGTCGTCCCACTGCAGCAGGACGTGCAGCGGGATGGTGACCTTGCGGGCGTCCTCGTACGACGCGGCGGGCACGAAGCTCCCGGCGAACAGGACGGCGGCAGCGATGCGCGGCTCGACCACCGCGAGCCGCGTCCCGATGGCGATCACCCCGCCCGAGTACCCGACCGGGCCGCCGATCTCCGGCAGCCCGAGGAGGGCGTCCAGGGCGGCCTGCCATTCCGGGACGGCCTTCTCGACCAGCGGGAGGACCAGCCGGTCGACGATCCCGGCGCCGACCGGCTCGCCGGCCTGCAGCGCCCGGCGCAGATCGGCGCGGGCCTCCTCGGCGGCGGCGGAACGGGGCCGGTCACCGCTGCCGGGCAGTTCGATGGTGGCCGCGGCGAAGCCGTCAGCCGCACACTGCCGGGCGCGGCCCAGCAGCCGGGGGTACATCGCCTGCAGTCCGCCGGGGTGGCCGAGCAGGATCAGCGGCGCCGGGGCGGATGCGGTCGCGGATCCGGGCGTCCACAGGACACCGGGGATCCCACCGAGGGTGAATTCGCGTTCGAGGACGCCTTCGTCGAGGCGCTGCTCGGAGGTGAAGTGCACGGTCGTGCCTTTCGGGAGAGCTCACGGACGGCGCTCCCGGACGACGACCTATCGCCCGACCGTGACCCCGGAGGGGAGCACCCATGTCGATACTGCGTTCACGGGTACCACCTCCTCGTTCTCCCACACGGCCACCGGGAGGCTAGCAGGGGCCGAGCCGCTGCGCCAACGGGTTCCTGCCCGGCCGTTCGGCCTCGCTCGGACACACCGGTCACCCCCGGCGTCGTCGTCGGGGGTGACCGGTGGTCAGGGCGGGGTCAGCCGGTGGTGTGGTCCCCGGTGTTGCCCGGGGCGGAGCTGCTCGGGGTCGGGGACGGGCTGGTCGGGGTGGTGGGGGTCGGGTCGAGGGAGACGGTCAGCCGGCAGGTGTTGTCGAGGTCGGCGCCGAGCATCGCCTTGGCCACGGTGGCCTGCCACAGGGTGACCGTGGTGTCGCCGTTGTAGTAGGCGGCCAGCTTCTCGGCGGAACCGGCCGCCGATCCGGTGGCCTTGCCCGCGACCTCCTCCAGCAGGCTCCCGAGTTCGGCCGCGGTGAAGTTGCTGCCGGCGCTGCGGTCCAGCGGCGCCGCCAGTGAGCAGTAGGTGTCCTGGGGGACGGTCGCGCCGACCACGGCGGCCCGGCGGGCGATCGGGTCCAGGGCGAAGTTCTGCTGGGCGACGGGGTCGGGCGCGGTCCGGGCCAGCAGCGCGGCCACCGAGCTGCCGGCCTGACCCGCGGTGTTCTCCACCACCGAGGCGGGGGCTGTGGAGCCGCTGTCCGGGTCGGCGTCGGGGTCGGCGGCCGGGGTGGACCGGGCGAACGAGCCGGGGGTGACCAGGCTGCCCTCGTACTCGCCGTTGCCCACCACGTTGTTGTCGTAGGGCACCCGGGCGCCGCCGCCGAGGGTGGTCCAGGCGCCGCCGGCCAGCCGGTCCAGGGTCAGCAGGTAGGTGTGGCCGACCTCGAGCCGGGAGCCCTCGGTCTCGGCGATCGGGGTCTTCTGCGTCCCCTTGAAGGCCCAGCCGTCGGCGGTGAGCGTGAGACTTGCGGGCAGGGCGGGTGCGCCGCTGCGGGCCCAGAGCTGCTGCTGGACGTTCAGGCTCACCGTGCGGCTCAGGTAGCCCTCGCCCGCTTCGATCTCCTCGTCGGAGGCGGCGAGCTGGGTCTCGGAGGTGACGGTGGCGACGACGGTGCGGTCCCCGTAGGAGACCCAGTCCTGGGCGGTGGTGGAGGGGAGGCGTTCCTTGCCGTGGGCGAGGATCACGCGCGGGCGCTGGTCGGCGGGCGCGGAGCCCGGGCCGGCGGTGACGGCGGTGACGGCGGCCGTGGTGAGCGCGGCGGCGGCGAGCGCGAGGAGGCCGAATCGGCGGGCGGTCATGGCGGAATTCCCCATCAGTACGTCGCGTTGATGTTGGTGCGGTTGTTCGCACCGAGGAAATAATTGTCGTCGTCCGTCATGCAGCCGACAATCTTGTCGTTCTTTCCGACGGCGGGCGACGCATTGTTCCCGTGGGTGAGACCGACGGCGTGGCCGGTCTCGTGGCAGACGTCCGACTTGTTGATCGGACCGACCTCCGAGGCGCTGCTGTTGAAACGCACGTAATGCTGGTCGCATTTCCAGGGATCCACGGCGTCGTCGCACCAGGTCATTCCGACGACGTCCTGCGGCAGATCGCCGGCCTGGTAGATGATGTCGGTCTCCGACGACCCGGTGTACACGCCCTTGGACTGGATCGTCACCGAGAGGTCGGTCGGGCTGTAGTACTCGCTCAGCGCGGACTTGATGGTGGACTTCTGAGCCGCCGTCAGCGACCGCTCCCGGTAGACCGTCAGCGTGGCGTTGTCGGTCTGGCAGAAATGCCCCTGGCTCCGGCTGCCGTCGTGGCAGACCGGGGCGTAGTTCCCCGTCGGGTACATGTTGTCGATGGTCCTGGCCTGGGCCGTGACGGCAGGCATGAATATCACGGCAGCCGCTGCGAGAACGGCTGCCGCTCGGCGCGCACGAGGCACGAATTTCCCCCATGTAGGAATGCGAAAGGACGCGGATCCACTCATCCGTGGATCGCTCGGGGACGATCATGCAGGGGGCCGTTCGGCCAGTCAAGGCTTTGCAGATCGCCGCCCGGGTCCGTAAAAACACCAAAGAGGACGGAAAGACCGGACAAAGCGGAGCAGCCAGTTCGTACCGGTCAGTCCTGCCGCCAGCGGATCGGCAGGTGCTTGAGGCCGTTCTGGAAGTTGGACACCAGGCGGGCGGGCGGGGCGCCGGGGGCCGGCTCCAGGCCGGGCAGGCCGGTGACGGTCCGTCCGAGCATCGCCCGCAGCTGGATCCGGGCCAGCTGCGCCCCGAGGCAGAAGTGCGGGCCGTGGCCGAAGCTGACGTGGTCGTTGGGCGTGCGGGTGAGGTCGAAGCGGTCCGGCTCCGGGAACACGCTCCCGTCGCGGTTGGCCGAGGCGTGGTAGACGACGACCTTCTCGCCGCGCCGGATCCGCCGGCCCGCCAGTTCGGTGTCGCGGGTGGCGGTCCGGCGGAACTCCACGACCGGCGGCCAGTAGCGCAGGATCTCCTCCACGGCCGGTCCGATCCCCGCGGATCCCCGCCGCCGCAGCAGCCGGTACTGGTCGGGGTGGGCGAGCAGGGTGTGCAGGCCCCCGGGCAGGGCGTTGCGTACGGTCTCGTTCCCGGCGACCGCGAACAGGAAGAACATCGTCTCGAACTCGGCGGCGTCCAGCCCGCCGTCCCGCATCCGGGCCAGCATGCTGCCGGGGCGCGGCTGTTCGGCCAGCCCGTGCGCGTACGCGAACATGTCGGCGAGGGCGGCCCGCGAGCGGGGGTTGACCGGGCGGCCGTCCTCGGTGGTCATGGCCGTGGGGCGGCGGGCGACGGCGGCCCGGCCGAGCTCGGTCAGCGCGGCCGGGTCCGCGGTGCCGGAGGCGGCGACGTCGGCGTCCTGGTAGCCGATCACGCGGTCGGCCCAGTCGGCCAGCAGGTGCCGGTCCTGCTCGGGGACGCCCATGATCCAGGCGAGCGTCCGGACCGGCAGGTCGGCCGCCAGCCGGACGTAGTCCGTCTCGCCCGCCGCGCGCACGGAGTCGACCAGCTGCGCCGCGTGGCGCTCGATCGCCTCCGTCAGCTCGGCCAGTGCGCGCGGGGTGAAGGCCCCGGCGACGATCCGGCGCAGCCGGGAGTGGTCGGGCGGGTCCTGGTTGAGCATCATGGTGCGCGCGAACTCGAGGTCGGCCACCGAGTCGGGGTCGCGGATCTGGGTCGCGCCCAGGTGCGAGGAGAACAGCTCCGGTGTGCGCAGCACGTACTTGACGTCGGCGTGCCGCAGTACCGCCCAGTAGCCGGGCCCGGCGGGCCAGTTGTCCACCGGCGGCTCCTCCACCCAGCAGACCGGGGCGGTTTCGCGGAGTTCCGCGAAGAGCTCGTACGGCGGGCCGTCGGCGTAGGTGGCGGGCTGGAAGATCCGGTTGACCCGCGCCTGGTCGATGCCCATGGCGACCGACGGTACGCCACCGTCCGGCGGCCCGCCAGCACCTGGTCCGGTCGGGTCCGTCAGGGCCGCCAGTAGCCGAGGGCGTGCACCCGGTCCTTGGGCAACCCGGCCTGCCTGCGGAACAGTTGGGCCAGGGCGCGGGTGGTCGCGGTGTCGCAGGCGACCCAGGCGAAGGTCCCGGTGCGGGCGGGCGGGTGTTCGGTGAGTGCCGTGCGGACGGTGTCGACCAGCCGGGCGCCGCCGTTCTCGCGCGGGACCAGGTGCAGGCGGTGGAGGCCGGTGTCCAGGCGGAGCGGGACGGCGTCGCCGGGGCCGTGCTGGGTCTCCAGCCAGATCTCGGCGGGGACGCCGGGGACGGCGCCGAGCAGTGAGTTGGCGGCGGGTACGGAGGCGGCGTCGGCGACGATCAGCAGCCGGTCGGGCCAGGGTTCCGGCACCGTGAAGGCGCTGCCCTGGACGGTGGCGTGGAGGGTGTCGCCGGCCTCGGCGGTCCGGGCCCAGGCGCTGGCCGGGCCGCTGTGCAGGGCGAACTCGAGGCTGAAGGTCCCGGCCGTGCGGTCCGGGTCCACCAGCGTGTAGGCGCGCTGGTGCGGGCGGCCGCGGTCGTCGAACCAGGCGCGGATCCACATGGTGGGGTGCAGGCCGGTGGCGGCGAGCATGCCGCCGTCGGTGAAGTCGATCCGCCGGACGTGCTCGGTGAGCTGTGCGGCGCCGGTCACGGTGAAGGTGAAGTCCTTGCCGCGCAGCAGTCTGAGGACCACGCCCTCCCAACCGTACCCCATCGGGCCCTCCCACCACTCGAAGCAACTAAGGTGAGCCTAACCTAAACTGATGGATGGTCGGCAGGCAAGGCGGCGGCGGGCGACGCGCCTGCGGCCTCACCCCCGCAGCGCGCAGCGGGCGCTAGATTCGTACACCGTGGACCCCCTCACCGCACCGGATCCCGCCGCCGAGCTGTACCGGCGCACCGTCGCCGAACTGACCCCCGCCGCCGCCCGGAACCCGGTGGTCGAGCTGATCGGGTCCGGGGCCGCCCCGCTCGAGGTGCTGCGCCGGATCGCCGGGGAGGAGTACCGGATCGTACGCAGCGACCGGCGGGCGTTCGCCGTGCTGGCCGCCCGGTTCGGCGGGCGGGAGCCGGCGGCGGGGCTGTTCCTCGGGCTGGCGGCCGGTGAGGGGCAGGCGCTCGGCCTGCTGGAGGGCTTCGCCGGGGCGGTCGGGATGGACGGCGCCGCGCTGCGGGCGTACGAGCCCCGGCCGGCGGCGCAGTCGTACCCGCACCATCTGGCCTGGCTGGCGCAGTTCGGCACCCGCAGTGCGGTGGCGCTGGCGCTGCTGGCCAACTTCGGCTTCTGGGGCGGCTACTGTGCCCGGGTCGCCGCGGCGCTGCCCCGGCACTACGGGCTGACGGAGGCCGAGGCGGCGTTCTTCGCCTTCTTCGCCGAGCTGCCGCCCGGCTTCGAGCCGGCCGCGCTCGCCCTGCTGCGGGAGGGCCTCGACGCCGGCGAGGATCCGGTCGAGGCACGGCGGGCGGCTGTGCTGATGCAGGCGTACGAGTCGGCGTTCTGGGCCGCGGTCGCCTGACCCCGCGGGCCGTCCGCGGGGCCGGACCCGCCGGGCTCCACCCGGGTGCGGTCCGCCCGCGGCGCCCGCAGGCTGGGGAAGGCGGCCGGCGCTGGGCGGGCCGCGCCCCGGCGAGGAGGTCCCGCGATGGTGAGCTGCACGGCCTGCGACCAGACGATCGACTGCGACGGCGATGCCTGCATCGTCAGCTGCACGTCCGACTGCAAGATCTGCATCTCGGGCTGCGACGGCATCGAGGTCCGCAACGACGCACTGGCCGAGGCGTGCCGCAACGGGGATCCGCTGCGGCTGGCCGTGAAGGGCCGCCCGGCGAAGGTGGTCGAGGCGGTGCAGACGCTGCTGGGGGTGGAGCTGGTCCGGCTGCCGCCGAAGCCGGGGCCGAACCAGGGCGGCCACGGCCGGGTGGAGTACACCGGGGACCTGGCGGGGCTGCTGAAGCGCCTCGGGGTCGAGCTGTCCGAGGCCAGCCGGGCCGAGTGGCGTACGCCCTGACGGCTCACACCGTACGGGGGTCGGTAAGGGGCTCCGCGCTGGGCTCCGTCGGGGGCTGTGTGCGGCAGGGCTCGGCCCGGGCGGACCCCGTCCGGGCGAGCCCGTCGAGGGCGGCGAGGCAGGCGGCGACCGCGGGCTCGTCGGCGCCGCCCTGACGGACGGCCACCTCGATGGTGCGGGCCGGGGCCGGGTCGGCGAGCGGACGGGCCCGCAGGGCGGGCGGCAGTCCGGTCAGCGCCAGCCGCGGGACCAGCGCCACCTGGCCGCCGGCCGCGGCCAGCGCCAGCATCGCGGCGAAGTCGGTGCAGGTGTGCCGGACCTGCGGGCTGAACCCGGCCGCGCGGCAGGCCTGCAGCACGGCCTCCCGGCAGGCGGTGCCCTCGGCCGCGGTGACCCACGGGGTGCCGGCGAGCGCGGCGAGCGGCACCGGGGTGGCGGCCGGGCCGTCGGCGGCCGGGTGGCCGGCCGGCAGGACGGCGTACAGCGGGTCGTGGAGCAGCACCCGGGTGGCCACGCCCGCGGGGTCGGGGGTGGCGAGGTTGCCGTACCGGTAGACCAGGGCGAGGTCCGCGCGGCGGTGGCGCAGCAGCGGGAGGCTGGTCTCCGGTTCGGCCTCGGTGATGTGCACCCGCAGTCCGGGGTGGTCGCGTTCCAGGGCCCGGCACAGGGGGGCGGCCAGCGGCGCGAGGGCGCTGGTGAAGCAGGCCAGGTGGAACGGGCCCGCGGCGTGGCCGGCCAGGGCGCCGAGCCTGGCCCTGGCGCGTTCCAGGGCGGCCAGAACGGGTTCGGTGTCGGCGGCGAGGGCGTGGCCGGCGGCGGTCAGCCGGACACTGCGGCCGTCTCGGTCGAGCAGCCGCACCCCCGTCTCGGACTCCAGCTGCTTGAGCTGCTGGGAGACGGCCGAGGCGGTGACGCGGTGCAGTTCGGCGACAGCGGTGACGGTGCCGTGCTCGGCGAGGTCGCGCAGCAGGATCAGACGCCGGAGATCGAGCATAAGGACAGCTTAACCACTTCTGTAGAGGATGTAGCTGGACGCGGGGGTGGTGGCCGGGAGAGTGTACGGCGGTCAGGCTTTCCCGAGCGAGGAGCTCAGTTGCGCGCCACCGTCATCCACGGCCCGAAGGACATCCGCGTCGAGGAGGTCGCCGACCCCCGGATCGAGCTGCCCGGCGACGCCGTCGTCCGGGTCACCCACGCCTGTGTCTGCGGCAGCGACCTGTGGGCGTACCGCGGGGTGGCCGCCCGGCAGCCGGGGCAGCGGATCGGGCACGAGTTCGTCGGCGTGGTCGAGCAGGTCGGCGCCGGGGTGGGCGGGCTGCGGCCCGGCGACCGGGTGCTGGCGCCGTTCGTCTGGTCGGACGGCACCTGCGCGTACTGCACGGAGGGGCTGCACACGTCCTGCCCGCAGGGCGGGTTCTGGGGCGAGGTCGGCTCGGACGGCGGGCAGGGCGAGGCGGTCCGGGTGCCGTTCGCGGACGGCACGCTGGTGCGCCTGCCGGACGGCGTCGACGACGCGCTGATGCCCGCCGTCCTGGCGCTGAGCGACGTGATGTCGACCGGGCACCACGCCGCGCTCGCCGCCGGGGCCCGCCCGGGCGCCACCGTCGCCGTGGTCGGCGACGGCGCGGTGGGCCTGTGCGGGGTGCTGGCCGCGCACCGGCTGGGCGCCGAGCGGATCATCGTGCTCGGCCGGCACGCCGACCGCACCGCGGTCGCCCGGACCTTCGGCGCCGTGGACGTGGTGGCGGAGCGCGGCGAAGCGGCGGTCGAGGCGGTCCGGGAGCTGACCGGCGGTCAGGGCGCGCACGCGGTGCTGGAGGCGGTCGGCACCGAGGAGTCGATGCGGACCGCGATCTCGGTGGCCCGGGACGGCGGCGCGGTCGGGTTCGTGGGCGTCCCGCACGGCGGCAGCGCCGGGGTGGACCTCGGCCAGATGTTCAACCGCAACGTCGCGCTGCGCGGCGGGGTGGCCCCCGCCCGGGCGTACATCCCGGAGCTGCTCGCCGACGTGCTGGCCGGGCGGCTCGACCCGTCGCCCGTGTTCGACCTGACGGTCCGCCTGGACGAGGTCCCGGCGGCCTACGCTGCGATGGACGAGCGGCGCGCCCTGAAGGCCCTCATCGCCTTCTGACCTGCCGCGTACCGACCGATGGAGGACACCACCATGTACGTCGTGATCGCCGGCGGGCACGGGCAGATCGCCCGCCGCCTGGGCCGGCTGCTCACCGCCCGCGGGGACACCGTCACCGGCCTGGTGCGCAACCCGGCGCACCGCGAGGACCTGCTGGCCGACGGCGTCAGCCCGCTGGTCATCGACCTGGAGACGGCCACCGCCGAGGAACTGGCCCCGCACCTGTCCGGCGCGGACGCGGTGGTCTTCGCCGCCGGAGCGGGCCCGGGCAGCGGGGCGGCCCGCAAGGACACCGTCGACCGGGCGGCCTCGGTGCTGCTCGCGGACGCCGCCGGGCTGGCCGGGGTACGCCGCTACCTGATGGTCTCCACCCGGGGGGCCGGCAGCCCGCCGCCGCCGGAGGCCGACGAGGTGTGGGCGGCGTACGTCCGGGCGAAGACCGCCGCCGACGAGTACGTGATGGGCCGGGACCTGGACTGGACCGTGCTGCGGCCGGCCGCGCTGACCGACGCCCCGGGGACCGGACTGGTCCGGCTGACCGCCGGGCGCAGCGTCGGCGACGTCACCCGCGACGACGTGGCGGCGGTGCTGGCGGCGCTGCTCGACACCCCGCACAGCGCGGGGCTGGTGCTGGAGCTGGCGCAGGGTCAGGATCCGGTGGCCGGGGCGGTGGCCCGGGCGGCGCAGGAGCGGACCGGCGCGCTCTGACGGCGCGGCACCCCGCTCCCCACTCCGCGGTCGCGGGTGGGGGCGGGGTGCCGGGCGTCAGTCGCCAGGCGTCAGGCCATCCAGAAGAAGACCGCGGTCATCCGCTTCTCGGCCAGGGTGCGGCCGTGGTAGCCGGTGGCGCTGTGGATCAGGTTGGCCTTGTAGAGCAGCAGCCGGTTGTAGCGGTGGGGCACCCGGACGTCCTCGGTGAAGGAGTCCGGCGGTACGTAGCGGGTGCCGAGCGCGTCGACCAGGTTGTTGTGCGGCGCGGCGACCAGGTTCCCGCCGAGCAGGCCGCCGGGCAGGCTCTGCCGGAAGAAGCTGGTGCCGAACTCGTCCGGCACGTCAGGGTTGAGGTACAGCACGGCGGCGTAGCGGCACAGGGTGCGGGAGTCGGCGTGCGGCCGGACCTCGGACTCGCCCTCGCCGACGACCTGGATGCAGTTGTGGTTCAGGGTCGCGCCACCGGGGGCGGTTTCCGGCCAGATCTTGCGCGCTCCGGTGGCCTTGCGGACCAGCCGTTCGACCCGGGCCAGCTCCTCGGGCGCCAGGCCCGGCATGGTGCGCAGCCCGGGCCAGCTCTCCTTCTTGTACGGGTAGCCCTCGACCCAGTCGTCCTTCGCCAGGCAGCGGGTGCGCACGGCGTCCACCTCGGGCAGGACGTCGTCGAACACCCAGTAGTCCCGGCCCTGGGTCGGCTTGCGGTAGGGCAGCACGGGGAGAGCCGGGGCGTTGCGCTGAATCGGCGGCATGCGGCAGACGGTACCGACGCACCGCCCCCGATCTCTCCCATGTACAGGTCAACATTCGGCCAAATCGCAGCCCGGCGGGGTCCACCCGGGCGGCCACAACCGGGCTACTTCGCCGCGTTCGTCCGCAACCCCGACGGCAACAACGTCGAGGCGGTCTGCCACCTGACGCCCCGAGTCGGGGGCGTCACGGTGGGACCGCCGGGCGGGCCTGCCCGCCCGGCGGTCCGGTGAACTCGCCCGTCAGCAGCTCAGGTTGGATCCCGGGGTGACGCCCAGCAGCTGGGTGAAGCTCTGGTACGCGTTGATCCGGCTCTGCACCTGGGCGGGGTTGCCGCCGTTGCACTCCAGGCTGCCGTTGATGCTGCGGATGGTCTCGCCGAAGCCGTAGCCGTTGACCATGGCGTTGTGCGGGGTCATGGTGCCCGGGCCGCTCTGGGTGTTCCAGTACCAGAGGCCGGTCTTCCAGGCCACCGCCGAGTCGGTCTGCACCAGGTTCGGGTTGTGCAGCAGGTCGATGCCCAGGGCGTCCCCGGCGGCCTTGTAGTTGAAGTTCCAGCTCAGCTGGATCGGCCCGCGCCCGTAGTACGCGGACTGGCCGGCCGGGCAGCCGTAGGGCTGGGAAGTGTCGCAGTAGTGCGGGTAGTTGGCGGTGTTCTGCTCGACCACGTAGACCAGGCCGCCGGTCTCGTGGCTGACGTTGGCGAGGAACGCGGCCGCCTCCTGCTTGCGGACGGTGTCGCTGCCGGTGGCGGCGAAGCCCGGGTAGGCGCTCAGTGCGGCGGTCAGGCCGCTGTAGGTGTAGAAGGAGTTCCGGTTCGGGAATATCTGGTTGAACTGGGCCTCGCTGACCGGGAATCCGCCCGGGTTCTGGGTCGGCGGCGGGGTGGTGGAGCCGCCGGAGCAGGTGTACGGCTCCCAGTACCAGGTGCTGATCACCGGGTCGTAGCCCGGGTTGTCGTGGGTGGCGCGGTACAGACCGCCGTTGGTGTACCGCACCACGGTTCCGGTGGTGTAGGTGCGGCCGGCCACCCAGGACGGGTAGTCGCAACTGCCGCCGGGCGGCGGGGTGGTGCCGCCGCCCGCGCCGCAGGCGCCCTGGTCGGCCCAGACGCCGGAGGCGCCGCCCGGGGTCTCGTTCTGGGTCCACCACTTGGCGGACCAGTTGTGCCCGTTGTACGAGGCGGTGGCACCGCCGGTGTAGACGGCGCCGGAGTCCCAGGCGGTCGCGCAGGCCACGGCCGAGGAGGCCGAGGAGGGCAGGACGACCGCCAGCGCTATCGCGGCCGCGACGGCGGACAGCAGGGCCAGAAGACGACGGACTGACACGTGATCACCCCTTCGTGCGGTGGGGGCCGCACGGGATCGAGGACAGGTCTGCCCAAGCGCGGGCCCGGGTGGGGGACGGGCCTACCGGGTACGGATCCGGCGCGGGCTGAGGGTGACTCAACCGCGCTGGTATAGACCTGTCAAGACCCCGTGGGCAGCGGACCACCACCCGCGGGCGCTCCGCCCGGCGGTCCGCCGTCCCGCCGGACCCGGGTCTCAGGCCACCGTGCAGGGCAGCGCCGCCAGCGCGGCACCGAGCTCCGCGCCCGGATCGCCCGCGCCCGACCGGCAGCGCCAGGCGATGTGCCCGTCGGGCCGCACCAGTACGGCACCGCCCGCCGCCGGGCCGCCCGACGCGCCGTCGGCCACCGGTCCGGCCAGCCCGGCCCGCGCGGCGAACTCCGCCCCCGGGTCCGCCCAGCGCAGCCCGAACGCCGCTGCGGGGGCCCGCCAGCCGTCGGCGCCCAGCAGGATCCACCGGCCGGCCGGCAGATCGAGGGTCGAGCCCGCGCCGCACCCGGCGTGCGGCAGGCGGGTGCCGGGGCTGCCGTCCAGGTCCGCGGCGATCGGGGCGTCGGGGTCGCCGGGCGTGCGCAGCACCAGGCCGGAACGGTAGCGTTCGCCCAGGCCGTGGGCGTGCGGCGTGGACCAGTCCGGACCGGCCGAGGGGCTGCCGGGCACCATCGCACGAGCATTGACGCCGGATGCGGCGGCGGCGTGCAGAGCAGCCGGGTGGCGTTCCTCGTGGTAGGTGTCGAGCAACGCGTCCCCGGCCCGGCCGGCCTGCACCGCCGCCAGCTTCCAGGCCAGGTTGTGCACATCGGCGACGCCGGTGGAGGCTCCACGCGCGCCGGCGGGCGGCATCTGGTGGGCCGCGTCCCCGGCGAACAGCACCCGGCCGTGGCGCAGCCGGTCCAGGGTCCGCTCGCGGGCCTCCCAGGGCAGTACGCCGAGCACCTCCAGGCCCGGCACGGGCAGGCCGATCGCCTCCCGGAGGATCTCCGCGCAGCGGGCGGGCGGGTAGTCCGCCGGGCTCTCGACGGCCGGGTCGTAGCGCAGGTGGAACGCCCAGCGGCTCCGGGTGTCGATCGCGGTCAGCATGCCGCGTACGCCGGGCCGGTCGATCAGGACGACGCTGAACTCCCGGCCCCGGACCAGGTCCCGCAGGTCGGCGCGGAACAGGATGTTGAGCTGGTGGCCGTGGCTCGCGCCCACGGTGGACGGGACGCCGAGTTCGTGGCGCAGGCCGCCGCCCGCCCCGTCGGCCGCGATCACGTAGTCGGCCCGGACGGTGCGGGCGGCGCCGGTGCGCACGTCCTCGATGTCGAGCTCCACCCCGTCCGCGGACTGCCGGACGGCCGTGCGGCGGGTGCCGAAGCGGAGCTGCCCGGGTCCCGCGTCGGCGGCGGCCGCGAACAGGACCGGCTCGACCGCGTCGAGGGTGGCCCGGCAGCCGGTGACCGGGCTCCAGCGGGCCATCGCGGCGGGCGCGAAGGTCCCTACCGGGCGGGGGTCGCCGGCCGCGCGGCGCGGGAGGGCGCCGATGGCGGTGGCGAGGTCGGGCCCGCGGTGCAGCCCTTCGGCGTCGGCGAGCGGCGCCCCCGCCCGGCGGACCGCGTCGGCGACGCCGAGTTCGCGGAAGACCTCCATCGCGCGGGCGTTGACACTGCGGGCGCGGGGGTGGTCGTGGGTGGCGGTGTGCGCCTCCAGCAGGAGGGACGGGACGCCGAGGCGGGACAGGGCGAGCGAGGCGGTGAGGCCGACGATGCCGCCGCCGGTGATGATGACCGGGTAGTGGTCGTCCATGAGAGTTCTCCCGAGGTGGGTGGGGCACTGCGGTACAGGTGGATGCAGGAGGTGCGGGCGGGCATGGCAGTGCCGGTGAGCGCTGCAGTACAGGCGGGCGGGCACAGCGGTACGGGCGTGCACAGCGGGTACGGGCGGGCGCCGCGAGGCAGGTGGGCGCAGCGCGCCGCGCGGGGGGCTGACAAATCGTCAAGTTCGGTCGGCGGTGGTTGCCGTGGGGGCGGCGGGCGCCGCGGGTCCGGCGGTCGGTGCGGGCTCGCCGGGCAGCAGGAGTGAGGTCGCTGCCGCGAGTGCGCCGAGGCCCGCCGCGGCGAGCAGCGCGAGTCGGTAGCCGTGCAGGTCGGCCGCCGGGCCCGGGCCGCCGCCGGCGGTGTCGGCGAGCGCGCCGAGGACGGCCAGGCCGAGCGCCCCGCCGAGCTGGCGGGCCGCGTTGAGCAGGCCGGAGGCCATGCCCGCCTCGTGCGGCGGGATGCCGGCAGTGGCGGCGCTGGTGGCGGACATCAGCATCAGGCCGAGTCCGGTGCCGGTCAGGACGGTCGGGCCGAGCAGGTCGGCGGTGTAGTCGGCGCCGGACGGCAGCCGGCTCAGCCACAGCAGGCCGAGTGCGGCGGTCAGCCCGCCGTACAGCGGGAGCCTGCGGACACCGGCCGCCAGCAGCCGGCGGGACAGCAGGGCGGCGGCGGCCAGGCAGACTCCCATCGGCAGCATGGCCAGGCCGGCCTGCTGGGCGTCGTAGCCGAGCACCTGCTGCATCACCTGGGAGACCAGGAAGAGCGAGGCCGTGAGCGCGGCGCCGAGCAGCACCACCACCAGGTTGCCGGCCGGCACACCGGGCAGCCGGAACACCCCGAGCCGCACCAGGGGTTGCGGGCTGCGGGCCTCCACGGCGAGGAACGCCGTGAGCAGCAGGACCGCCGCTGCGGTCGCGGCCAGCACCGGGGCCGAGCCCCAGCCTGACTCGCCGGCCCGGGTGACGCCGTACAGCAGCGCGCCGACCCCGGCGGTGCCGGTGAGGGTGCCGGGCAGGTCCAGGCGCCCGCCGGCGGGCCGGGGCCCGGCGGGCTGCAGGCAGCGGCGGACGGCGGCGAGCAGGGCGAGGCCGACCGGCACGTTGAGGTACATGACCCAGCGCCAGCCTGCCTGTTCGGTGAGCACTCCGCCGAGCAGCATGCCGAGCGCCGCCGCGGAGGAACTGGCGGCCGCCCAGTGGGACATGGCTCGGCGGCGCAGCCCTGGCCGGTCGGCGGTGGCGGCGAGGATGACGCCGAGCGTGGAGGTGGCGAGGGCGCTGGCGCCGATGCCCTGGGCGGCCCGGGCGGCGAGCAGGACGGCGCCGCTGCCCGCGAGGCCGCCGACGGCTCCGGCGGCGGTGAACAGCACCAGCCCGGCCTGCAGTGTGGCCCGGCGGCCGAAGACGTCGCCGGCCCTGGCGGCGGCCAGGATGCAGCCGCCGAGGGCCAGCAGGTAGGCGTCGACCACCCAGCGCTGGGCGCCGGCCGACAGGCCGAGGTCGGCCCGGATGGCGGGCAGCGCCACGTTCACGATGGCGCCGTCCATCACGACCATGAAGGCGGCCGTGCAACTGATCGCGACGACGATGCCGACCGGCAGGCCGGGTCGCAGGAGAGCGGTCGGTGGCGCGGGGGCGGGGGTGGATGTGGTGGAGGAAGGCATGGCGGACTCCAAACCTGAACAGTGTTCTAGTCGAACGGTGTTCAAGTTAGGGTAGGCTGAGTGACCTGTCAAACGTCATCAGTTCGGCCGTCCAGCAAGGAGATCCACGTGCGGCTGCACCGCGAGGACGTACTCGCCGGGGCCCTCGCCCAGCTCGACCAGGACGGGCTCGACGGCCTCACCATGCGTCGGCTGGCGACCGCCCTGGGCGTCGGCCCGAGCGCGCTCTACTGGCACTACCGCGACAAGCAGGCGCTGCTGGAGGCGATCGCCGAGGACATCCTCGACGGCGTCGCCGACGTCGACGGCGCGCTCCCGCCGGTCGAACGGCTGGCCGAACTGGCCCGCCGTCTGCGCCGGGCGCTGCTGGCCCGCCGCGACGGCGCCCGGGTGGTCTCGGGCACCTACGTCCGCCGCCCCAACACCCTGCGGTTCGGCGAGGCCGCCGTCCGCGCCCTGGCCGACGCCGGGGTACCGCCCGAGGAGGGGGCGCTGGCGTTCTTCACCGTCCAGGACTACGTGCTCGGCCACACCATCGAGGAGCAGAGCCGCGAACAACAGCTCGCCACCGCCGGCCGCACCCCGGTACCCGCCGACGAGGAGACCGCGGACCACCCCGCCATAGGGGCGGCCATCGGCCACTGGGCGGCCCGGACGCCGGACGACCGCTTCGAGTACGGCCTGGCCCTGCTGCTCGACGGGATCCGCGCCCGCGCCGCCCGCTGAGCGGCCGGGCGGGCCGTCATGCCGGACGGGCCGGACGGGCCGGGCGGGCCGGGCGGGCCGGGCGGGCCGGGCGGGCCGTCAGGACGAGCCCGTGGCCGCCGTCCGCCGGGCCAGCACGGCGTAGCACAGCAGCGCGGCGCCGACCCCGGCGATCGAGCCGAACGCCACGGTCGGGATCAGGTCGAACAGCCCGGTGCCCGGGCGCGCCCAGCGGTCGATCCGGTACCCGGCGCCGAGCAGCGCGGCCAGCGCCGTCCCGGCCAGCACCAGCCGGCGGGCACCCCGGGTGAGCACCACGGCGCAGGGCCGGCCCCCGGCGTCGGCGGCCCGGCGCAGCTCGCGCAGCGCGTACCCCGCCAGCAGGACGATCGCGACGGCGGAGGAGCCGTACTGGAGCGTGGTGTAGAGCGGGCGGCCGAACAGCGAGCCGGTCTGCAGGACCGGGATCAGCCGGGTGCCGAAGCGGCCGGGGTGGGTGAACGCGTCCCAGCCGACGTGGGTGCCGGCGCCGATCGCGGCGGACAGCGCGAACCACAGCACCTCGGTGCCGGCTGGGCGGCGCAGCCCGGTCCGGGGCGCCGTCAGCAGTTCGGCGGCGCCCGCCCACCGCGCGGGCAGCAGCGCCACCAGCGGGGCGCGCAGCACCAGGTGCCAGAGCGCGGCCAGCACCGCCGTGACGGCGATGTCCACGGTCGGCACGCCCCACCAGGCGTGGGTGACGTCACCGAGCGCGAAGGAGCCCGCGAAGTACGGCAGGTCCGGGGCCATCGAGCCGATGAGCAGCGCCGATGCGACCAGGCGGCCGCGGGCCCGGCCCCGGTTCAGCAGGGGCAGGACGGCGGCGGGGTGACTGAACGTGAACGGCACCCGGCCACCCTACGCGGCGGCGTGAGGCGGCCGACCCGCACCCGGCCCGCACCCGAACGACGTCCGGACGGCGCCCGGACGACGCCCGGCCCGCACCCGAACGACGCCCGGACGGCCCCGGCGGAAGTGGGTGGCACGGCGCCGTACGGCGGTGCATCCTGTCCGGATGCTGATCAGGGAAGCCACCACCGCCGACTGGCCCGCCATCTGGCCGTTCTTCCACCGCATCGTCGCCGCGGGCGAGACCTTCACCTTCCCGGTCGACCTCGACCGGGAGCAGGGCCGGGACTGGTGGCTGCTGTCCGCCCCGAGCCGGACGGTGGTCGCCGTCGACGAGGCAGGCACCGTGCTCGGCACCGCGAAGATGAACCGCAACCACCAGGGCAACGGCTCGCACATCGCCAGCGCCAGCTACATGGTCGACCCCGCGCACGGCGGCCGGGGCGTCGGGCGGGCGCTGTGCGAGTACACGGTCGACTGGGCGCGGACGGCGGGCTTCCGGGCGATGCAGTTCAACGCGGTGGTGGCGAGCAACGAACACGCCGTCAGGCTGTACCGCTCCCTCGGCTTCGAGGTGATCGGCACCCTGCCGGAGGGCTTCCGGCACCCGACCGAGGGCTACGTCGGACTGCACATCATGCACAAGGCGCTCTGAGCCCACCGCGGGTCGGCGGGCCGCTGCGACCACCACCGCAGCGTTGCCCCGATCTGCTCGTCGAGCGGGGTGGCCCCCACCGCGGACGGTCCCGGTCAGGCGCCCGGGATCCGAGACGTCGTCCAGCGGGGGCCCGGTACCGGACTTCGGGGCCCCACCTGGTGACGACCCGTGCGGTGTGGCCCTGCCCGGCCGGCGCACCGACCCGCATTCCGGTACGTCGCGGACGAAACGGCCATCGGCGCTCTACTGTCTGACTGGCTGTCATTCCGGTCAGCCGTATCGTCTCCTCAGGAGGATGAGTGAAGGTCGGTCGGATCGTTCTCGCCCTGGTCGCCGGCGGTGGTCTGCTCGCCGTGGCCCCGCCCGCCCAGGCCACGCCGGTGGCACCGGACCAGTGCTCCGCGGCGGACTGGCACGGTGACGCCCGCCTCGGCCCGGAGGAGCTGCCCCGGATCGGCCGGGTCGGCCTGCAGCTGATCGGCTACCGGCGTACCGGCGGCCAGGACGAGCAGTCCTTCCTCTCCCGGTACTACGACAGCCAGGCCGGGTCCTGGCGCTACCCGCCCGCCGACGGCTACCTGCTCAACTCCCTCGGGCAGCCGATCAAGCTGGACCAGACCCTGTTCCCCGGCCAGGACATCGACCGGTACGGCAGCGAGTTCGGTTCCTTCCTCGCCCCCGAGGGTCTGCCGTACGCCAGCCGTTCGATCCCCCCGCAGAGCCTGGACAACCTCGCGGCGCCGGCCGGGTGCAACTACCACGACTACCGGGTGGCGAAGCCGTTCAAGGTGCACGCCGGTCCGATCGCACCGTGGTTCAACCAGCCGGGCCTGGGCTGGCAGTACCAGCTCGACGCGGCGCTGGTACCCGGCGCGCCCGAGCGGATCAACGTGGGCTGGCTGGTGGACAACGGCTATCTGGAGCGGCTGGTCTGACCCCGTCGCGGCCGCCGGGGCGCCCTCGGGCGCTCCGGCGCAACCCGGCTGCTGGTTCGCGTGCCTACGCGCCGGGGACGGCCTGCCGAGACCGCATCCGACCAGGGGTGATCCTCCGGAGCGGCCGGGTCCGCTTCGTATGCGGTGCGCCATGGTGCAAATGTCATCTCATCACATATCGAGTCTTTCTCCGCCGCCTCGCACATGTCGGTCGTACGCTGCACATTCCGCAGCCTCTGACGCACTGCGAGGATCCGATGGTTCGTCGTCTCCCCGTTCCTCCCACCACCCTGCGCCAGGACTTCACCGCCTCCCTGGTCGTCTTCCTGGTCGCCCTCCCGCTCTGCGTGGGGGTGGCCGTCGCCTCCGGCGTCCCGGCCGAACTGGGCCTGGTCACCGGCATCGTGGGCGGCCTGGTCACCGGCCTGCTGCCCGGCAGCAGCCTCCAGGTCTCCGGTCCCGCGGCCGGCCTGACCGTCCTCGTGTACGAGGCCGTCGCCGAGTTCGGGCTACCGACGCTCGGTGCACTGGTGTTCGCCGCCGGGGTGCTCCAGCTCGCGATGGGCGCCCTGCGGCTCGGCCGGTGGTTCCGGGCCATCTCGCTCTCGGTGGTCCAGGGCATGCTCGCCGGTATCGGCCTGGTCCTGATCGCCGGTCAGCTGTACGCCCTGGCGGGGGCGAAGGCGCCCGGCCGCGGCCCGGCCAACCTGGCCGGTCTGCCGGGCCTCGCGTCCGACACCGCCGGGGACGCCACCGCGCTGGCCGCCGCGGCCGTGGGCGGTTCGACGGTGCTGCTGCTGGTGGTGTGGCGGCGGCTGCCCGCCCGGGTCCGGGCCGTCCCCGCGCCGCTGGGCGCGGTCGCGCTGGCCACCGCCGTCACCGCGCTCGCCGACCTGCCGGTGGGCCGGATCCGGGTGAGCGGCCTGCTGGACGTGGTCCGGCCGCCGGGCATCGGGCAGTTCGCGGACCTGGCGGGCGCGGCGGCGCTCGGTACGGTGCTGGCCTTCGCGCTGATCGCCTCGGCCGAGAGCCTGTTCAGCGCGGCTGCCGTCGACCGGCTGCACGGCGGCCCGCGCACCGACTTCGACCGGGAGCTGATCGCCCAGGGCGCGGGCAACGCGGTCTGCGGCCTGCTCGGTGCGCTGCCGATGACCGCCGTGATCGTGCGCAGCGCCGCCAACGTCCAGGCGGGCGCCCGGACCAAGGCCTCCCGGGTGCTGCACGGCGTCTGGCTGCTGCTGTTCACGGCCTTCCTGCCGCAGGTGCTCGGCGCGATCCCGGTCGCCGCCCTGGCCGGGGTGCTGGTGCACGCCGGGGCCAAGCTGATCCCGCTGAAGTCGCTGCTGCCGCTGTGGCGTTCGCACCGCGGCGAGGCACTGGTACTGGCCGCGACGGCCGTCGCGATCCTGGTCACCAACCTGTTCGAAGGGGTGCTGGCCGGGCTGCTGCTGGCGGTGCTGAAGTCCGCGTGGGACACCTCGCACCTGCACACCGAGGTCACCGAGGTCACTGAGGTCTCCGAGGTCAGCAAGGCCACCGGGGCGCCCCGGACGGACGACGGCCCGGCCGGGGCGGCGCCGGTGATCCTGGTGCGGCTGTCCGGCAACGCCACCTTCCTGCGGCTCCCCCGGCTGCTGGAGACCCTGGAGTCGTTGCCGGCCGACCGCCCTGTCGAGGTCGACCTGGCCGGGGTCCGGCACCTGGACCACGCCTGCCGGGCCGCGCTCCAGGACTGGGTGGAACGGCACAACGCGGACGGCCGCCGCACGGTCCGGATGCCCGCGCCGGTGTGAGCCGGTACGTCGCGGCGCGAGTCGGTGGCGGCCGTCGGTGGCAGCTATCGGTGGCGGCCCTCAGTGCCGGCCGGAGATCAGGTCCGCCAGCCGGGCCACCGGGTCGGTCCCGGCGGACCGGCGGGCGGCCTCCCTCCGGTCCGCGCCGCGGTAGGCCGCGTACAGGGCGTGCACGCCGAGCCAGCGGAACGGCTCGGGCTCCCAGCGCCGGACCCGGTGGCCGACCCAGGGCAGCGCGGTGAGCCCGGTGGCGCCGGCCTCGCCGGAGTCGAGCAGCACCAGGTCGCGCAGGGTCCGGCCGGCCAGGTTCGCGGTGGTGACCCCGCTGCCGACGTAGCCGCCGGCCCAGCCGAGTCCGGTGGCCCGGTCCAGTTCCACGCTCGCGCACCAGTCCCGGGGCACCCCGAGCACCCCGGACCAGGCGTGCTCGACGGCCGCACCGGCGGTGGCGGGGAAGAAGCGGACCAGCAGGTCCCGCAGCGCCACCACGGTGGCGGCCTGGGTGCGGCCGTCGTTGTCGGTCCGCGACCCGTACCGGTACGGGATGCCGCGGCCGCCGAGGGCGATCCGCCCGTCGGCGGTGCGCTGGGCGTACATGTAGGCGTGGGCGGTGTCGCCGAGCAGTTCGCGGCCCTGCCAGCCGATCGCGTCCCAGATGTGCGGCGCGAGCGGCTCGGTGACGATCATCGAGGAGTTCATCGGCAGCCAGGTGCGCTTCTGGCCGTGGACCGCGGCGGTGAAGCCCTCGGTGCAGCGCAGCACGTACCGGGCCCGTACGGTGCCGTGCGGGGTGACGGCGCGGCCGGGGGCGAGTTCGGTGACCGGGGTCGCCTCGTGGACGGTGACGCCGAGCTCCTCGACCACCCGGGCCAGTCCGCGGACCAGTTTGGCGGGGTGGATCCGGGCGCCGTGCGGTGTCCAGCTGCCGCCGAGGGTGCCGGCCACCCCGATCCGGGCGGCGGATTCGGCGGCGTCCAGCAGCAGCCGGTCGTGCTCGCCGAAGGCGGCCTCCGCGGCGTGGAAGGCGTTCAGCCTGGCCAGTTGGGCCGGGGTGCGGGCGACCTCCAGCACGCCGCCGGTGTGGATGTCGGCGTCGATCCCCTCGGACTCGGCGACCGAGACCACCTCGGCGACGCTCCGGTTCATCGCCCGCTGGAGGTCGACGGCGGCCTGGTGGCCGTGCAGGCGGGCGTAGCGGTCGCGGCCGGCGATGCCGTTGTAGAGCCAGCCGCCGTTGCGGCCGGACGCGCCGTAGCCGCAGAAGTGCTGCTCCAGCACGGTGATCCGCAGCGAGGGCGCGGCCCGCTTGAGGTAGTAGGCCGTCCACAGGCCGGTGTAGCCGCCGCCCACGATGCAGACGTCGGCGGTGGCCGGTCCGGGCAGCGGCGCGCGGGGGGCGGGTACGCCGCTGTGCGCGTACCAGAAGGAGATGCCGCCGTTGACCGTGGTCATGGTCGTCCCTGTCCGTTGCGGTGCTGCCGTGGCCGTGCTGCCGTTGCCGTGCTGCTGCTCTCCGCGGACGGTAGTCGCGGCGGCGGCGGGCGGACAACGCGCAAGGTGTCAGGAAGGGCGGTCCGGGCGGCACGGGGTGTCGGGCGGGCCGTCCGGCGCTGACCGGGGGTGGCGGCCGGGCCCCGTACCGTGACCGGCGGGGTGCGCCGGGCGGGCGCCGGCCAGCTGGGCGGCCAGGACGGCGGGCGCCTCGGCGAGCGAGGGGCCGTACCAGGTCAGGTGGCGGCCGCTGACCAGCGCGGCGGGTACACCGGGGAACGCCTCCGGTCCGTCGTCGGCGGCGAAGCGGTACGGCTCGTCCGGCACGACCACCAACTCCGGTCCGGATGCGAGCAGTTCGCCGATCGGGACGGCGGGGTAGCGCTCGGGGTGCCCGGCGTACAGGTGCTCGACGCCGAGCCGCCGCAGCAGGTCGCCGGCGAAGGTGTCGCGGCCGAGCACCATCCACGGCCGCCGCCAGATCGGCACCACCGCGCGGCGCGGCGGCCCGCCGAGCTCGGGCAGGGCCCGCCAGGCGGCCCCCGCGCGCTCCAGCCAGGGCGGGGAGGGCAGGCCGCAGCCGACGGTGAGCAGGCGCTCCAGCGACCCGAGTGCCTGGTCGAGGGTGCGGATCTCGGTGACCCAGACCGGCAGGCCCAGGGTGCGCAGCGCGGCGAGGTCGGCGGCCCGGTTCTCCTCCTCGTTGGCGATCACCAGGTCGGGCCGCAGGGCGGCGATCCCGGCGGTGTCGGGGTTCTTGGTGCCGCCGATCCGGGCCACGTCCAGGTCGGCGGGGTGGCTGCACCAGTCCGTGGCGCCGACCAGCAGCCCGGGGGCGGTGGCGGCCACCGCCTCGGTCAGCGACGGCACCAGCGAGACCACCCGGCGCACCTCGCCGAGGCGCAGCCGGGTGCCCTGGTCGTCGGTGGCGACGCGGCGGGCGGCGGGGACAGTCATGACCGCCAACCTACTGCCCCGTCACCGGGCGCGGCCGGTCCTGTACTGTTACGAACCCATGCGGCGAGTGCGCCGCTCCGGTCGAGGAGGTGAGACCCATTACCGCTGTGTCTGGCTGGGTGCTCTCCACTCCCGGTCGTACGCCCGTCGAGGCGTAGCGGCCGAGGGAGCGCCCTTCGGTTCTCCGGAAGGCTCTTCGTGTCTGCTCCGTCGTCATCTCGCTCGTTCCCCCCGTCCTCCCCCTCCCCCGTCTCCCCCGCCTTCGCCGCCGTCGTCGGCCGGCTCCGTGCGGCGGGCTGCGTGTTCGCCGAGGAGGAGGCGGAGCTGCTGCTGTCCGCCGCGCGCTCCCCCGCCGACCTGTCCGCCCTGGTGGACCGGCGGGTGGCCGGTCTCCCGCTGGAACACGTGGTGGGCTGGGCCGGGTTCCGGGGCCTGCGGATCGCCGTGGACCCGGGGGTGTTCGTACCCCGGCGCCGGACCGAGTTCCTGGTCGAGCAGGCGGCCGCGCTGGCCCGGCCGGGGGCGGTGGTGGTCGACCTGTGCTGCGGCTCGGGCGCGCTCGGCGCGGCCCTGGCGGCGGCGACGCCCGGCCTCGACCTGTACGCCGCCGACCTGGACCCCGCCGCGGTGCGCTGCGCCCGGCGCAACCTGCCCGCCGACCGGGTGTACCAGGGCGACCTGTACGCGCCGCTGCCCGCCGGGCTGCACGGCCGGGTGCGGATCCTGCTCGCCAACGTGCCGTACGTGCCGACCGCGGAGATCGGGCTGCTCCCGGCGGAGGCCCGCGAGTACGAGGCGCGGGTGGCGTTGGACGGCGGTGCGGACGGCCTCGACGTGCTGCGCCGGGTGGCCGCCGAGGCATCGCGGTGGCTGGCGCCGGGCGGGCACCTGCTGTTCGAGACCAGTGAGCGGCAGACGCCGGAGGCGGTGGCGGTGGTGGTCCGCAGCGGGCTGACCGCCCGGGTGGCGACCTCGGAGGAGCTGTACTCGACGGTGGTGATCGCCACCCGGCCGGGAGACGGCGAGGCGGGCGACCCGGGCGCCGGGGTCCGGGCCGGTCATTGACGTGAGGGGCCGGGCGGGCGAAGCTACTGGCCGGTAATCAGCCCGTGCCCGTCACCGTCGTCCACGAAGGTGGGACCCCATGGCCCAGCCCGGACCGTCCGCCCGTACCTCCGCCCGCACCGCCACCCGCGCCTCCGCCCCTGGCTCCGCACGCTCGGCCCGGCTGCTCGCCGGACTGCTGCTCGGCTCGGGTGTCGCCCACTTCGCCGTCCCGAAGCCGTTCGACGCCATCGTGCCCCGCTCCCTGCCCGGCAGCCCGCGCACCTGGACGTACGCCAGCGGGGTCGCCGAGCTGGCGATCGGGGCAGCGGTGGCGCTGCCCAGGACCAGGCGGGTGGGGGCGCTGGCCGCCGCGGGCCTGTTCGTCGCGGTCTTCCCCGCCAACGTCAAGATGGCCGTGGACTGGCGCGACCACCCGGCCCCGCTGCGGGCGGCGGCGATCGGACGGCTGCCGCTCCAGCTCCCGCTGGTGCTCTGGGCCCGCCGGGTCGGCCGCGCCGGACGCGCAGGCCGGTAGCCGCCGCCCGGGCGGGCGCCGGATCCGGCAGCCTTTTCCGCCAATACCGGTCGGAACAGGTCACGTTCGGAAACTCCGGCGACCGTATCTGTTATCTGCCCCTGGCCGATGGATCTCCCATCTGTGGAAGCGACGACGGGATCCCGCCCAGCGGGATCCCCCACAGATTGGGCGGACGCATGAACGACACCTTCCGGGGCGGACCGGGCGGGACCGGCCCCGGCCAGGGCGACGGCGGGCGGCGGCGACGGGCCGCGTCCTCGGCCGGACACCGGCGCAAGCCGTCGGCCGGGCCGCGGGTGCTCGGCGCCATCGCGGGCACGGCCGCCCTCGCGGTGATCGCCGGCGGCGGGTACACCCTGTTCGGCCCCGACCGGTCGGCCGGCGCCAGGGCCGGGGACGGCACGGCCGCCGCCGCGCTCGACCTCGCCCCGGCAGGCGCCGACACCCCGGCGAGCCCGTCCGCGCAGGGCGGCCCGGCCACCACCGGCCCCACCGGCCCCACCGCCGCGCCGTCGCCCGCCGCGCCGTCCACGGCCGCGCCGACCGCCGCGCCGTCCACGGCGGCACCGGCCACCGCCGCCGCGAAGCCGGCCGCCAAGGCCGCCGACGCGGCCGCCCCCACCCCGGCCAAGCAGCCCGCGGCGAAGCCGGCCGCGGCCGGACAGGGCACCCCCAGCGGGAAGACCGCCGACTTCGTCTCCCAGGTCACCGACCTGGTCAACGCCGAACGGGCGAAGGCCGGTTGCGGCCCGCTGACGCTCAACACCAAGCTCAACGCGGCAGCCCAGCAGCACTCGGACGACATGGTCGCCCGGCACTACTTCGAACACGCCGACCCCGAGGGCCACCACGCCGACTCCCGGATCGAGGCGGCCGGCTACCGCTGGAGCTCCTGGGGCGAGAACATCGCCTACGGCCAGGCCGACCCGGCCGCCGTGATGGACGACTGGATGCACAGCCCCGCCCACCGGGAGAACATCCTCAACTGCGACTTCAAGGAGATCGGGATCGGCGTCAACTTCGGCGCGGGCGGCCCCTGGTGGACCCAGGTCTTCGCCGCACCGCGGTGAGGCCCGGCCGCGCCGCGGGTAGGGGCGGGCCGGGTCAGCGGCCGAAGGTGTCGATGTTCTCGATCCGCCAGCCGCTCCCCTGGTGGACGGCCTCGACC
This sequence comes from Kitasatospora sp. NEAU-CNBT7, assembly GCF_057220535.1. Lineage (NCBI taxonomy): Bacteria > Bacillati > Actinomycetota > Actinomycetes > Kitasatosporales > Streptomycetaceae > Kitasatospora > Kitasatospora sp. NEAU-CNBT7. Next base: position 75,588 of record NZ_JBXQQB010000011.1, read on the forward strand.
GCGAACATGGCGGCCGAGTAGGCGGCGCCGTCGGTGGCGCCCTCGGCGGTGCTGGTGTTCCGCTGGTCGGCGAAGACGATCACTCTGGCCCGGTCGCCCTCCAGGGTCTGCACCGCGCTGTCGGTGACCGTGGTGGTGAGCACCAGCTTCTTCGCCGCCGCCTGGGCCTTGACCTGGGCCAGCAGCGTCGCGTGCTGCTGGACCGCGCGGCCGGTGAGCAGGCGCTGCGCCGCCTGGTCGGACCGGCCCGGGTCGGCGTAGCTGTACGAGAACAGGGCGTTGACCGCCTCCGTGACCGCGCCCTTCAGCTCGCTGGTGCGCACGGCGTCGGTGAGCGCGGAGTTGTGCCCGGGCGAGCCCGCGCGCAGCTCGGCCCCGGCCAGGGCGGCCCAGGTGCCGAAGCCGCCGAGCAGCAGGGCCGCGGCCAGCAGCAGCGCGGTGACCGGGCTGCGGCGCGGCCGGACGGGCTCGGACCGGGCCGCCTCCGGCGGGGCGGGCTCCGGGTGGACGGCGTCCAGCAGGGCGGGGTCCGGCAGGACGGGGTGCGGGGCCGGCCGGGTGCGGGCCGGGGCGGCCGTGGTCGCCACCGCGGCCAGGCGGCGTTGGCGGTTGATCAGGTGGCGGGTCGTCGACGACATGCGCGCGGTGGTCCTCTCCTGCCGGCGGTACGGGCGGACGGTCTGTCAGCGGACGGGCGTTCAGTGGACGGGCGTTCAGTGGACGGACGCCGACGGGACAGGGGCCGACGGGGTGGGGGACGCCGTCGCCGCGGTGGTGCCCATCGGGGCCTGGCCGAGGGCGCTGAGCTTCCAGCCGTCGGCGGTCCGGGTCAGCTCGCCCAGCATCCGGCTGTCCTTGGTGGCGGGTTGCGGCGTCTGCGCGGTCTGCACGGTGATCCGGACGGCGACCAGGACGGCCGCGCGTCCGGCCTGCTGGTCCAGTTCGGTCACCGCCGCGGAGAGGATGCGGGCACTGGTGGTCGATCCGGCCTGTTCGACCTGTTTGGCGAAGTCGGAACGGCCCTGGACGAGTTGGGCGTGCAGGTCGCCCGCGGTCGAGCTCTCCCAGAGGTCCAGGCCGTGGTCCAGGTCGGCGTGGTCGAGGGTGTTGAGGTTCTGCACCGCCTGCTCCCCGGCCGCCAGGACGGTGTCCCGGGTCCGGGCCCGGTCGGCGGCGTCGTCGTGCGCCGCCGCGTACCAGGACCGGCCGCCCCAGGCGGCCGCCAGCGCGGCGACGGCCAGCAGGGCCACCGCCACCGCCCGGGCCCGCAGCCGTACGCGCATCCGTCGTGGACGTGCTGCCATCGGTTCCTCCGTCACAGGGACTCCAGGTCGGTGATCAGCCACCGGCCGCCGTCGAGGCGGGCGGTGACCCGCAGCTGGGCGGCGGTCACGGTGGGTGGGCCGCCGGCCCGGGTGGCCTGCTGGTCGAGCAGCACCAGCAGTTCGGCCCGGTCGCCGCTCAGCCGGATCACTCCGGCGCTCACCACCCGTGAGGTGAGCGTGAGTTGCTGGTCGTCGACCCAGCCCCGGAGCCGGTCGAGCAGACCGCGGTACTGGTCGCCGGCCGGGCCGGTGAGCCATCCGGCGGCCGCCGCGCGGGTGGCGTCGGTGTCGGCCGCCGAGTAGGAGAGGATCCGGGCGAGCGCGTCCCCGACCTCCCGGGTGACCCGGTCGGTGGCGGCCCGGTCGGTCAGCGCCCGGTTGCCGATGTCGGCGCCCGACCGCTGGTACCGCGCGCCGGCCAGCAGGCCCGCGCCGAGCAGTGCGAGCAGCACGGCCGCCGCCGTCAGTGCCCGCAGCCGGGCCCGGCCGCCCATTCAGGCCGCCCCGGTCGGCACGGTGGTCAGCGCGGTGACCTTCCAGCCGTCGGCGGTGCGGCCGAGTTCGGCCTGCAGCCGGCGGCGGTCGGTGGTCACCGCGCCCGCGCCCTGGTCCAGGTCGACCCGGACCAGGGCGATCAGCCGGGCGGTGCCGGCCCGGGTGTCGAGCGCGGTGACGGCGGCCTCGGCGACGCTGCCGCGGGCGGTCACCCCCGGGTCCCGGGCCGGGCCGGCGGCGAGCTGCTCGTGCAGCGCTCCCCCGCTGACCGCCAGCCAGCTCCGCCGGGTGGCTTCGGCCTGTCCGGCGTCCGCGCTGGTCAGCCGGTCGAGCGCGGCCCGGCCGGCCGCCAGTACGGCGTCGCGGGTACGGGCGCGGTCGATCGCCGGGTCGGTGCTCGCCCGGACGTACTGCAGGGCGCCGAACAGGCAGCAGGCGACGGCGAGCAGCAGCGCGGCCCGCCGTACCGGCCCGACCGGCCCGACCACCCGGACCGGCCGGTCCGGCGGCCCGGTCCGCTCCGCGCTCACCGCTCGGCCCCGGTGCGGTGCGGCGCGGTGGTGGCGGGCGGGACGGCGGCGGGGACGCCGCCCTGCGGGGCGTTGGCGGAGCCGCGGACCGCGCTGCCGGAGGAGGGCGGTGCGGCGCAGTGCGCGGCGGTGTTGAGGGCGGGGGCGGGTGAGGTGTCCAGGCCGTTGCGGTAGACGGTGGCGTCGTAGCCGGTGGTGCAGGGCAGCGGGGAGAAGAAGGTGACGGCCATGCCGAGGTGGGCGCCGTCCGCGGTGACGGCGGTGGAGCCGGCGGCGGCCACCGCCGGGAGCCGGACCAGGAGTTCCTCGATGCCGTGCTCGCGGGTGACGCCGAGTTCGGCGGTGGTGAGCAGGTTGGCGAGCAGCACGCTCAGGTGCGGGTCGAGGTCCTTCAGCAGGGCGCTGACCTGTCCGGCGGCCTGCGGGCCGGTGGCGATGATGCGCCGCAGGTCGGTGTCGGAGCGGGCGAGTTGGCCGGCCAGCTGCTGGGCGCCGGTGGCGAAGGCCCGGATGGCGTCGGCCTCGTCGTTCTGGGTGCGCAGGACGGTCTGCGAGTCCACCACCAGGCGGGTGGTGGCGGGCAGGGCGCCGTCGGCGGCGTCGATCAGCCGGCCGCTGCCGTCGAGCAGGGCCTGCAGGTTGCCGGCCTGTCCGTCGAAGGCCCGGCCGAACTCGTCGACGACGGTGCGCAGGGACGCCAGCGGGACCGAGCCGACCAGGGCGTCGACGTGGCCGAGCATGTCGGTGACGGGTGCCGGGGTGGTGGTGGCGGAGCGGGCGATGGCGGAGCCGTCCCGCAGGTAGGGCGGCTGGTCGGTGCCGGGCCGCAGGTCGAGGTACTGCTCGCCGACGGCGGAGAGGTTGGCGACCACGGCCTGGAGCCGGTCCGGGATGGGCGGGGCGGACCGGTCGATCCGCAGTTCGGCGCGGACGCCGTCCGGGGTGAGCCGGATCGGGCCGACCCGGCCGACCGCGACGCCCCGGTAGGTGACCTCGGCGTGTTCGAACAGGCCTCCCGTCTCGGCGAGTTCGACGTCCACGCGGTAGTAGCCGCGCAGTCCGACGTAGCGTCCGAGGTCGGCGTGCTGGACCGCGATGTAGCCGAGCACGAGTACGGCGATGACGAGGAACGCGAGGTTCTTCAGCCGGGTGGCGAGGGTGAGCATCAGTGTCCCCCCTGCTGGTGGGCGGCGGTTCCCCGGCGGGCGGTGGCGGACGGCAGCGGGAGCGGGAGGGCGCCCTCGGTGCCGGGGTCGGTCCCCGGGTCGGTCCCCGGGTCCGTGCCGGGGTCCGTGCCGGGGTCGGGTGGGGGGTCCTTGGGCGGGGGCGCGGCGGTGTCGTCCGGGTCGAGTTCGGGGGTGATCCGGGTGCCGGGGGCGGCGGCCAGGTCGAGGTACACGTTGAGGTAGTCGCCCTTGACGCCGCGCAGCACCTCGTCGGTGAACGGGTAGGTGAGCAGGACCTGCAGCGAGTCGGGCAGGTCGGTCCCGGCGTCGGCGAGGCGTTGCAGGGTGGGGGCCAGGGCGCCGAGGTCGGCGACCAGGTCGGCGTGGCTGCGGTGGACGGTGTCGACGGCGACGGCGGAGAGCGTGTCGAGGGAGCGCAGCAGGGTGACCAGGTCGCCGCGCTGCTGTTCCAGGACGGCGAGGCCGGGGCTGAGGCCGGTCAGGACGGTGCCGATCTGCCGGTCGCGGGTGGCGAGGGTGGCGGAGAGCCGGTCGACGGAGTCGAGGGCGTCGGTGATGGACTGCCGGTGGGCGTCGAGGTCGGTGGTGAGGGTGTCGAGGCGGGCGAGGACGGAGCGCAGCTGGGCCTCGTTGCCGGTGAGGGCCTTGCCGAGTTCGGTGGTGATGGTGTGCAGCTGGTCGAGGCCGCCGCCGTTGAGCAGCATCGACAGGGCGCCGAGGACCTCTTCGACCTCGGGGTTGCGGTCGGTGCGGGCGATCGGGATGACGGCGCCGGCGGTGAGTGTCCCGGCGCTGCCTTGGTCGCCGCCGGTGGGTGCGGTCAGCTGCACGTACTTCTCGCCGAGCAGGCCGGACTGGCCGAGCTGGGCGTAGCTGCCGGCCGGGAGGCGGACGTCGCCGTTGAGTTCCAGGGTGACCTGGGCGGTCCAGTCGTCGGGGGCGAGCGAGATGTCGGTGACCCGGCCGACGGCGACGCCGTTGACCTTGACGGCGGCCTGCGGGACCAGGCTGAGGACGTCGGCGAACCGGGCCTGCACCCGGTAGGGGTGGCTGCCGAGGTCGGCGCCGCCGGGCAGCGGCAGGTCCTGGAGGGCGGCGGAGCCGGCCGAGCAGCCGGTGAGCAGCAGGAGCGCCGCGGCGGCGGCGAGGGCGGGTCGCGGGGTCATCGGGCCGCTCCGGGCAGGGGCAGCGGCAGGGTGCCGCCGGTGAGTTCGGTGAGGTCGGCGCGGCCGTCGATGGTGCCGTGGGCGGTGTCGTAGGCGCCGAGCAGGTTCCCGGCGGCCAGCGGTGCGGTGTCGAGGAGTTCGGCGAGCGAGGCGCGCTGGTCGACCAGGGCCTGGGTGATCGGGACGAGTTGGCCGACGGAGGCGGCGAGCCGGGCGCGGTTGTCCTGGATGAAGGTCTGCACCTGGCCGAGGGCGGTGGCGAGTTCGGCGAGGGCCCGGCCGAGGTCGTCCTTGTCCTCGGCGAGGAAGCCGGTGACGGTGGCGAGGCGGTCGGTGGCGGAGCGGACCTGGGTGTCGTTGTCCTTGAGCATGGTGGTGAAGGACTGCAGCTGGGTGAGGGTGGTGAACAGGTCGTCGCTGTGGCCGGAGAGGGTCTTGGCGGCGCGGCCGAGCTGGTCGATGCTGTCGCCGATGGCCTGTCCGTTGCCGGCCAGGTTGGCGGCGCCGGTGTCGAGCAGCCGGGAGAGGGCGCCGGTGGCGTTGGCGCCGTCGGGTCCGAGGGCGGTGCTGAGGTCGCTGATGCTCTGGTACAGCTGGTCGATCTCGACCGGTTCGGCGGTGCGGTCGGCGGGGATGGTGTCGTGGTCGGCGAGGTGCGGGCCGCCGGTCCAGGCGGGGGTGAGCTGGACGTAGCGGTCGGCGACCACGCTGGGGGCGACGATGACGGCGCCGGCGCCGGCCGGGGCCTGGACGCCGTGGTCGAGGGTGAGGTCCACGCGGACCTGCCGGCCCTGCGGGTGGACGCCGTCGACGGTACCGACCTTGACGCCGAGGATGCGCAGGTCGGAGCCGGGGTGGATGCCGACGGCGTGGTCGAACCAGGCGGTCAGGTGGGTGCCGTCGGGTTCGGTGACGGCGGGTGCGGCGACCAGGGCGGCCGCGAGCGCGGCGGCGACGGCGGCGGATACGAGGACGGGTTTCCTCATCGCTGGGCTCCCTGCGCGCGGGTGGCCGCGGGCCGGTCGCCCTGCGGGCGCTCGGGTTGGCAGCCGGTCGTGGGGGACGTGCCGTCGGGCAGGTACGAGCGGGGCACCACGCCGCACAGGTAGGCGTCGAACCAGCGGCCGCTGCCGAGGGTGTTGCCCATCAGCCGGTAGTAGGGGCCGACCAGGGCGAGGGTCTCCTCCAGGCTCTGCTGGTTGGCGCGCAGGACGCCGGTGACCCGGTCGAGGGCGTCCAGGGTGGGGCGCAGCTGCCGTTCGTTGTCCCGGACCAGGCCGGTGAGCTGGGTGGCGAGGTCGGCGGTGCCGGTGAGCAGCTGGTGGACGGCGTCGCGGCGGCGCTGGATCTCGCCGAGGAGCTGGTCGCCGTCGGCGAGCAGGGTGGCGATGCGGGTGTTCTGGTCGCCGAGGGTGCGGGTGAGCTCGCGGCTGCCGGCCAGCAGTTGGGCAAGCTGGGCGTCCCGGTCGGCGACGGTGCGGGAGAGCGCGGACAGGCCGTCGGCGGCGGCGCGGACGGAGGCGGGGGTGTCCTTGAAGGTGTCGGAGATGGCCTGGAAGCTCTGGGCGAGCCGGTCGGTGTCGAGGGCGCCGAGGGTGTGGCCGAGTCCGTCGAGGGCCTGGGTGACGTCGTACGGGGAGGTGGTGCGGCTGCTGGGGATGGTGCGGTGCGGGTCCTGGCGGGCGGCGCCGAGCGGGTCGAGGGCGAGGTACTTCTCGCCGAGCAGGGTGCGGATGCCGATGGCGGCGGTGGTGGCGTCGCCGATCCAGGCGTGTTCGACCCGGAAGGCGACCCTGACCCGGCCGCCGTCCAGGGTGACGCCGGTGACCTTGCCGACCTTGGCGCCGGCCACCCGGACCTCGTTGCCGGGGCGCAGGCCGGCGGCTTCGGTGAACTCGGCGGTGTAGCCGGTGCCGCGGCCGATCAGCGGGAGGGAGTCGGCCCGGTAGGCGAGGGCGGTGCAGAGCAGGAGCAGCAGGACGCCGACGGCGCCGACGGTGACGGGGTTGCGGTCGCGCAGTGGCCGCAGCAGTGGGCGGCGCAGGTCGCGGGCGGTCCTCATCCGTGGCACCTCGCTTCGGTGACGGGGATGCCGGTGGGCGGGGCGCTGCCGTCGGTGGTGGTGACGCCGGTGACGGTGGCCTCGCAGAGGTAGAGGTTGAACCAGGAGCCGTAGGAGGCGAGCCGGCCGAGGGTGCGGAGCTTCTCGGGGCTGAGCCGCAGGAAGCTCTCGAGCTGGGGGGTGTGGTCGGCGAGTCCGGTGGAGAGCCGGCCGAGTTGGCCGATGGTGTCCTTGAGCGGTTCGCGGCCGTCCTGGAGCAGGCCGGCGGTGCTGGTGGTGAGGGCGGCGAGGGCGTCGACGGCCTGGCCGATCGGCTGCCGGTCCCGGTCGAAGCCGGAGACCAGTTGCTGGAGGGTGGTGACCAGTTCGGTGAAGCCCTGTTCGTGGGTGTTGACGGTGGCGACGACGGTGTTGAGGTTGTCGATCACCTCGCCGATCACCTGGTCCTTGCCGGCCAGGGTGCCGGTGAGGGAGCCGATGGAGCGCAGCAGGCTGTCGACGGTGCCGCCCTGGCCCTGGAGGACCTGGACGATCTCGTCGGCGAGCCGGTTGACCTCGTTCGGGGACAGGCCCTGGAAGAGCGGCTGGAAGCCGGCGAACAGCCGGGTGAGGTCGAGGGCGGGCCGGGTGCGTTCCAGGGGGATGACGGCGCCGGGGGCGAGGTGTTCGCCGAGCGGGCCGGTGCCCTGTTCGAGGTCGAGGTAGCGTCGGCCGACCAGGTTGAGGTACTTGACGGAGGCGGTGACGGAGGCGGGCAGGGTGCGGTCGCGGCGGACGGAGAACCGTACCTGGGCGAGGCGGCGGTCGGCGACGGTGACGCTGTCGACCTGGCCGACCCGTACCCCGGCGATCCGGACGCTGTCGCCGGGCGCGAGGCCGGTGGCGTCGGTGAAGCGGGCCTGGTAGCCGGTGGTGGCGCCGACGCCGGTGTCGGCGATGCCGAAGGCGAGGGCGGTGGTGGCGAGGGCCGTGACGAGGATGAACACCAGCGATTTGACGATCGGTCCGGTCAGCGGGCGGCGGGTCATCGCAGGGTCACCTCCGTCCCGCGCAGCAGGGGTCCGGCGAGCAGGCCGCTCCACTGCGGCAGGGGGGCGGCCGTGCTCTGCCCGGGGGCCAGGAGTTCGTTGACGAGCTCGTTCTCCTGGGGTGAGTTGGGCAGGCCGAGGCCGGGGGCGGCGGGCATCGGGAAGCCGTCGGCGGGGCTGCTCGCGGCGGGTGCGGTGCCGTGTCCGGTGTACGGCGTGCCGTAGCAGGCCGGGCCGCCGCCGGCCCGGTAGACGGGGGTGTCGCGGCCGGGTTGGTAGGCGCCGCGGGAGGGCACGGTGGTGACGGTGACGTGCAGGCCGGGCCGGTCGGTGCCCTTGCCGAGGGCCTGGTCCATGACGGGGACGAAGTCGGCGAGGGTGCGCAGGGTGCAGGGGAAGGACGGGGCGTACTTCGCCAGCAGGTCGAGGGTGGGGCGGCTGTCCGCGGACAGCCGGATCAGGGTGCTGCTGTTGCGTTGCAGGAAGTCGGTGAGGTCCTGGGCGCCGGTGGTGCCGGCGGCGTACAGGGCGCGCAGGCCGGCCTGCTGCTGGGCGAGGGTGGCGCTGGTGGTGGTGAGGTCGGTGAGCGCCTGGAGGATGTCGGGGGCGGCGTCGGTGTAGGTCCGGCCGACGGTCACCAGCTGCGCGATGTCCTCGTTGAGGGCGGGCAGTTGGGGGTTGAGCTGGGCGAGGTAGGCGTCGAGGCGGGTGAGGGTCTGCCCGAGCTGGTCGCCGCGGCCACGCAGGGCGGTGGCGACGGCGTCGAGGGTGGTGGCGAGTTTCTCCGGCTGGACGGCGGTGAGCAGCGGCAACAGGTGGTCGAGGACCTGGTCGAGTTCGACGGCGTCGGCGGAGCGGTCCTGTCCGATGGTGGCGCCGGCCTTCAGCGGTGCGCTCGCGGCGGCGGACGCGGGGGGTACGAGGGCGACGTAGCGTTCGCCGAACAGGGTGGTGGGCAGCAGCCGGGCGCTGACGTCGCCGGGGATCTGCCCGAGCCGGTCGGGGTCGAGGGCGAGGGTGAGCCGGGCGCGTTCGCCGTCGGCGCCGACCGCGCGGACCCGGCCGACCACCACGCCGCGGAGTTTGACGTCGGCGCCCACGTGCAGTTCGTTCCCGGCGGTGCCGGTCTCGAGGGCGACGGTCGCCTCGCGGACGAACGCCTTGTCGTAGACGGCGACGCAGACGCCGGCCAGCAGGGCGGGGACCAGCAGGAACACCACGCCCGCGGTGCGGCGGCGGGCCCGGCGGGGGCGGCGGGCGGCGTTCATCCGGCGACCCGGACGGTGGTGGTGGTACCCCAGATGGCGAGCGAGAGGAAGAAGTCGGTGACGCTGATGATGACGATCGCGTTGCGCACCGAACGGCCGACGGCGATGCCGACCCCGGCCGGGCCGCCCTTGGCGTGGTAGCCGTAGTAGCAGTGCGCGAGGATCACGATGACGCTGAAGACCAGCACCTTGAGTCCGGAGAGCAGGACGTCGGCGGGGGCGAGGAAGAGCCCGAAGTAGTGGTCGTAGGTGCCGGGCGACTGGCCGTTGACCAGCACGGTGACGGCCCGCGAGGCGGCGTACGAGCTGAGCAGCCCGATGCCGTACAGCGGGACGATCGCGACCACGCCCGCCACGATCCGGGTGGTGACCAGGTAGGGCAGGCTGCGGATGCCCATCCCCTCGAGGGCGTCGACCTCCTCGTTGATCCGCATCGCGCCGAGCTGGGCGGTGAATCCGGCGCCGACGGTGGCGGACAGGGCGAGGCCGGCCACCAGCGGGGCGATCTCACGGGTGTTGAAGTAGGCGGAGATGAAGCCGGTGAAGGCGGTGGTGCCGAGCTGGTTCATCGCGGCGTAGCCCTGCAGGCCGACGACGGTGCCGGTGGCGACCGTCATGCCGATCATGACGCCGACGGTGCCGCCGATCACGCCGAGGCCGCCGCTGCCGAACACCACCTCGGCGAGCAGTCGCCGCACCTCGCGGTGGTAGCGGCGCAGCGCCCGGGGCACGGACAGCAGCGCGGTCAGGTGGAACAGCAGGTGGTCGCCGCTCTCCTCGAGCCAGGCCAGCCGGGAGCGGCTGGGCGGCGCGGGGCTGTCACCGGGTGGGGGTCCGCCGGGCGGGGGTCCGCCGGGCGGGGGGCCGGCGGGCGGGGTGGCACGGCCGAGCAGGGCCACGGCTCAGGCTCCCTTCTGCGGGACGATCCGCAGGTACACCGCGGTGAGCACGACGTTGACCAGGAACAGCAGCAGGAAGGTGATCACCACGGCCTGGTTGACCGCGTCGCCGACGCCCTTGGGGCCGCCGCGCGGGTTGAGACCGCGGTAGGCGGCGACCAGGCCGGCGATGAACCCGAAGACCAGCGCCTTGAACTCGCTGATGTACAGGTCCGGGAGCTGGGCGAGGGCGGAGAAGCTGGACAGGTACGCGCCCGGGGTGCCGTGCTGGAGCAGCACGTTGAAGAAGTAGCCGCCGAGCGTGCCGACCACCGAGACCAGGCCGTTCAGCAGGACGGCGACGGCGGTGGCGGCGAGCACCCGGGGCACCACCAGGCGCTGGACGGGCGAGACGCCCATCACCTCCATCGCGTCCAGTTCCTCGCGGATCTTCCGGGAGCCGAGGTCGGCGCAGATCGCGGAGCCGCCGGCGCCGGCGATCAGCAGCGCCACGATCAGCGGGCTGGCCTGCTGGATGACGGCCAGGACGCTGGCGCCGCCGGTGAAGGACTGGGCGCCCAGCTGCTGGGCGAGCGAGCCGACCTGGAGCGCGATGACCGCGCCGAACGGGATCGACACCAGGGCGGCGGGCAGGATGGTGACGCTCGCCAGGAACCAGAACTGCTCGATCAGTTCGCGGACCTGGAACGGCCGCCGGAAGGTGTCGCGGACGGTGGTGGCGCCCAGCGCGAACAGCCGGCCGGCGTGGGCCAGCGCCCCGGCGACGGGGTTGTTGCCGACCGCGCTCATGCGGCGCCGCCCGGCAGGAGGCCGTGCTGCCGGGTCCGGCGGCGTTCGACGGCCCGCCTGGCGGGCAGCCCCGGCGAGGGCTCCAGCTGGGCCGGTACCGGGCGCGGCCGGTCGGGCTCGGCGCCGGGGCCGTCGGCGCGCTCCAGCGCGAGCGCGGCCTCGTCCTTCTCCTCGGACATGCCGATCGGTCCGGCGCGCCGTCCGCTGAGGAACTGCCGTACCACCGGGATGCGGCTGGCGAGCAGGTCCTCACGCGGTCCGAAGGCGACCAGCTCGCGGCGGAACAGCATGCCGATGTTGTCGGGCACGGTGGCGGCGATGTCCAGGTTGTGGGTGACGATCAGCATGGTGGCGTCGATCTGCGCGTTGAGGTCGATCAGCAGCTGGGAGAGGTAGGAGGTGCGGACCGGGTCGAGGCCGGAGTCGGGTTCGTCGCAGAGCACGATCTGCGGGTCGAGGACGAGGGCGCGGGCGAGTCCGGCGCGTTTGCGCATCCCGCCGGAGATCTCGCCGGGCAGTTTGGCCTCGGAGCCGACCAGGCCGACCATCTCCATCCGCTCCATCACGATGCGGCGGATCTCGCTCTCCTTCTTGCGGGTGTGCTCGCGCAGCGGGAAGGCGATGTTGTCGTAGAGGTTGAGCGAGCCGAACAGCGCGCCGTCCTGGAACATCAGGCCGAACAGCCGCCGGGCCCGGTAGATCTCCCGTTCCGGGCTGTTGACCATGTCGACGCCGTCGACCAGGACCCGGCCCTGCTCGGGTTTGAGCAGGCCGATCACGGACTTCAGGAAGACGGTCTTGCCGGTGCCGGAGGGCCCGAGCATCACGGTCACCTCGCCGGGCGGCAGCGTCAGCGTGACGTCCTGCCAGACGGTCTGCGGTCCGAAGGACTTGGTGAGGCCTTCGACGGTCACTTCGATTCCCATCACACCTCCCGGGGGTCCGGTGCGGTCGGCGGTCAGCAGTTCGGCGGTTCGGCGGTTCGGCGGTTCGGCCGTGCGGTGGCGCGGCGGAGCAGTGGTTCAGCGGCGGTGCGGGAGGTCGGGGAGCTCGATCTCCGGCTCGCAGCCGTTGGGCTGGTCGCTGGTCGGGGTGCAGATCGCGCCCTGGATCAGGTTGAGCGTGTTGCCGCTGCCGGAGACCGCGGCGGTGAAGAGCGCGTCCAGGTCCTCGCCGCCGGCCGAGCAGCCGGTGAACGGGGGGATGTCCAGGTCGCGTTGGGTGAGCGGGCCGCCGCCCTGCAACGTGTAGTCGGGCTTGCCGTCGCCGCCGCCCGGCAGGTAGTCGTCCTGGCGGCCGGTGAGCCGGAGGTCGACGGGCCGGCTGGTGCGGCAGTCGGGGCCGACGTCCAGCGGCGTGCCGTTGATCTTCACGTCGTACAGGCGCAGCGACTGGTAACCGCCGATGGTGAACTCGGCGGGCTGGTCCCAGTCGGAGTTGCCGGTGGCCACGATGGTGAGCGGGCCCTGCGGGACCAGCTCCATCTTCGCGGTGGTCGGCACGAATCCGTAGGTGAGGAACGAGGTGTCGGAGGGCGGCAGTCGGAGGTAGCCGAGCGAGTCGGCCTCGAAGTACGGCTGCTGGCCGGGCGCCGGGTCCCACAGGGTGACGAAGCGGCGGGTCATGTTGAGCGCCGCGAGCGCCGGCCCGTGGCCGGGGTCGTTGACCAGGGCGGCCTGGCCGAGTTTGTGGACGTTGGCGTAGCCGACCGCGAAGGCGCACGCGGGTACGTCCGGGAACGGGTCCATGTCGGGGAACGGGATCACGGTGGCGCCGTCGGGTACCGGCGGTAGCCGGTGGGGGTCGAGTTCCCCGGTGGGCGCGTCCGGGCAGGTGTTGACGCCCGAGTGCCGGGCGGGCTGCACCTTGACGGTGCTCGGCCGCCGCGGCCTGCCCGGCAGCGTGCCGAGCGGTACGGGCGGGGTGCTGAGCCGCCCGGAGGCCGGAGCGGCGGGCGTCGGCGCCGCGTCCGCCGGTGTCCCGGCGGCCGGGGACGGCGCGGGAACCGGCGGCGCGGGAACGGACGGTGTGGGGGTGGACGGCGCGGGGATGGACGGCGCGGGCTCGGACGGTGCGGGCGAGGGGGTGCCCGGGACCTGGACGGTGCCCAGGGGCGCGGCGCCGGCGGCGGGTGTGCAGTCGACGGGGGCTCTCCCGGCCGGGCCGAGGTCGAGGGTCAGCTCCGTCACCGTGAACACCACGGGGCCGGGCGCCGTGACGGTGACCGGGGTCGCCGGTCCGACGGCGGTGAGCACGAGGTCGCCGTCGGCGGGGACCGGGGTGGCGGCCACCAGCAGGTCCGGCCAGGCGGTCTCGGCCGCCGAGTCGCCCTGGGCGACCCGCACGGTCAGGGTCGCGCTACCGCCCGCGGAGGTGGCCCCGGCGGGCAGCAGGGCGGCCAGGCCGTCCCGGGGCACGGTGACCGTCACGGTGGCCGGGCCGGGCCCGAACGGGGTGCCGACCGCGGCCGTCGCGGGGTATCTCTGCGCCACGGCCGCCGTCACCGCCACGGCCGCGCCGCTCGCGGTGGTACAGCTGTGGGCGACCTGCGCGGGCCCGGCCGCCGGGTCGGCCGCCGAGGAGCCGCCGGGCACCAGGCCGGCCAGCAGCACGGCCGCCGCGGCGGCGGCCGCCCGCGCCGAGCGGCGGCGGGTCACGGCGTCCCTCATGGCAGCACTCCTCGGACGGGTCGGCGGGTTCGCGGATGCGCCGGGCACGGAAGGAACGGGGGCGAACTTCGCGGGAGGCAGGACACTACGGCCGGGTAACAAGGCGTCACAAGCAATCGCGCCGGGAATGGTGCAAGGCCGCCGGCCGCCCCCGGATTTCCTGTCATCCGGTGACAATCACGATCTGACGGGTTGTCAGCGGATGAGTGTCCGGCGGACCGGCGTCCGGCCGGGGCGGGTGGGGCCGGGCGTGCGGGCTCCGCCCCGCCGGGTCGATCCGGCGGGGCGGAGCCGGCAGCCGGCGCCTGCGTCAGCTCACGGGGAGGTGATCGCCTGCGGGGCGCTGAGGACGTAGGCGGCGTTGTAGGTGGCCGCGTCGCCGTTGTTCAGCAGGCCCAGGCAGCTGCCCGAGACGTTGTACGCGTGCAGGTCCCCGCCGCTGATGGTGAGGGTGTTGGTGGAGTTGCTGTAGGTGCCCGTGAGGGTGGCGGGCGTGGTGCTGGTCGGACCGGCGAAGTCGGCGGTGCAGCCGGCGCCGCTGATGTGGGCCTTCACGCCGGTGACGGTGCCGGTGGTGACCCCGGTCGCGGAGTTGTAGGTCAGGGCGTTGATGCCCCAGGGCAGGTTCTGCGGGGTGACGGCGAAGGTGATGCCGAGCGGGCCGGTGCAACTGGCCCAGCTCACCGAGGAGATGGTGGAGATCGGCAGGCCGTTGCCGCTGCTGAGCACACCGGCCGCGGAGGAGGAGGAACAGGTCAGCTTGGTGCCGGTCCTGGTGTCGGTGAGCTTGGGCGAGGCGGCCTTGGCCGTCCAGGCGCCGCCGGGGCTGGCCGTCCAGGTGGCCGTGGTGGTGGCGGTGGCGGGGGCGAGCGCCAGGCCGGCCGCGGCGGAGAGCGCGGCTACGGCGACAAGGGCGCCCTTGACTGTGGTGCGCACAGGCTGGTCCTTTCCGAGAGTCGGCGTGCGGGATCATCCGGACTTCCTGTCCGACAACGGGAATTCGGTGACCGCACGGTCCGGGGAAGCGGGGCGGAATGTGGGGGTCGCCCCGCTGAGGTGGGACGTTACGCACCGGTAATGAGGCCGCGCAACGCCCCGGCCCCATTTCCCCCGGACTTCGCTACCCGCCGGTAAATTCTTGTCCGCGCGCGATGAGAAACGTCCGCACCGTTGTCCCGAAGTGAGTACCGGCCCCCCGGACGGCGCCCGCTGCCGGAGCCAACTCCTTTGCCCAGGAGCAGGGTTCGCGTTACCTGGGTGCTGCGCTGCACACCGCTCGTGCTCTATCTTCGGCGCACCACCACATGTTGTGCGCACGCGCCCGACCGAGCCGCACCGGCCGGGCACGGTCAGCAGCGAACCGCCGGAAGCCGCGCCGGCGCGCCGACCGGCCCCGGCGGGGACCGGTCCGGCCGCCCGCCGCCGCCCGGCCGACCGTCAGGGGGACCACATGGCCAGGCCACCGAAGGCAGCCGGGGCGGCGCCGATGGAACAGATCCCACGCGAACTGGCCGCCGTGATGCGCCCCGAACTCCCCGGCCTGCTCAAGGAGATGGCCGCCGAGATCGTCACCGTCATCCCCGAGTACCGGGAACTCCTGGAGGGCCCCAACGCCCGGGTGATCAGGGTCGGCATCGAACAGAACATCGCCACCTTCGTCGACCAGGTCGCCGCCCCCGCCGCCACCACCGCACTGCGCGACGAGATCTGCCGCGGCTTCGGCCGCCACGAGGCGTACGAGGGCCGCAGCCTGGACATGCTGCACGACGCCTACCGGATCGGCTGCCAGGTGGCGCTGCGCCGGGTCCGCACGGTCGGGCGCCGCTACAACCTCTCGGCGACCGTGCTGATGGCGTTCGCCGACGCGCTCTTCGCCTACATGGGCGAGATCGCCGAGCTCTCCCGCGAGGGCTACCTCCAGGCGATGGCCGAACTCGGCGAGGAACCGGACAACCGCCGCCGCCGGCTGCTGCGCCGCATCCTCGGCGGCACCTCGGTGGCCCGCGGCGCGCTGGCCGAACTGGCGGAGCTGGCCGCCTGGCCGCTGCCGCAGGAGGTCACCCTGGTCGCGCTGGGCCCCGGCGCGCGGCCCGCCCGCGCGGCGCTCGACCGGGACGTGCTGGTGGACCTGGCCGGCCGCGAACCGTACCTGCTGGTCCCCGGCCCCCTCGACGAGCGGCGCCGCCGCGCGCTGGCCACCGCCCTGGCCGGCTGCCCGGCCGCGGTCGGGCTGACCACGCCGCTCGGCGAGGCCGCGCACTCGCTGCGCTGGGCCCGGCAGCTGCTCGCCCTGACCGCCGACCGGGAACCGGCGCCCGGCGGCCCGGGTGCACCCCCGGCGCCGGTGTACTGCGAGGACCACCTGGTCCAGCTCTGGCTGCTGGGCGACCGCGCACTCGCCGACCAGATCGCGCAGCGCCACCTCGCCCCGCTGGCCGGCCTCACCCCGGCCCGGCGCGCCCGGCTGCTGGACACCCTGCGGATCTGGCTCACCACCCGGGCCACGGCCGGTGAGATGGCCGAGCAGCTCGGGGTGCACCCGCAGACCGTCCGCTACCGGATCCGCACCCTCGAGCGCGCCTTCGGCGACCAGCTCGCCGACGCCGACACCCGGTTCGCCACCGAGGTCGCGTTACGGGCCCTGCACCTCACCGATCCCGCGCCGGGCCCGGCCGATCCGGCCGATCCGCCGCACCCGGCCGGCCCGGTACCGCCCGGGTCGCCGCAGCGCTGCGACTGAACGCCCGGCACGGCCCTTTACCGCACGCGGGCCCGCAGGAACGGAAGGCTTCGGCAGGACGCGCCGCCCGGTTGACCACGGCCACCCGAAGGGCCCAGCGAATACCCCGGGAGGGCGCCCTCCGAATGCGACCCGCCGACGGGCCGAGGACGGTGAGGAACGGTGCTTCTGCGATCTGACGAGCCGGCGACGGGCCGGCCCTCGCAAGCCCCGGAAGGACACACCTCATGCGTTCTGCACGTACTTTCGCGACCGGCGCTGCCCTCGCCGCCACCCTGGTCCTCGGTGCCCCCGCCATCGCCCTCGCCGACGGCGCGAGCGATACGAGCACCCAGAAGAGCTGGGAGGGCTACGACACGGCCACCAAGGATTCCAAGGACTCCGGCAGCTCCAAGGAGGCCAAGGACACCAAGGAGGCCAAGCCGGCCGAGGAGCACGGCACCGAGAGCAAGACCGAGAGCAAGGGCGAGTACAAGGCGCCGCACGGTGGCGTCCACACCGGTGGCGGCGGTCTGGCGCTGTCCGGCGGCGGGGCCGCGACCGGTGCGGCGCTGCTGGCGGGCGGCATCGGCGTGACGGCGCTCGCGCTGCGCCGCCGCCGTTCCGCCACCGCCGCGGGTGCCGCGGTCTGACCCCCGGTCACCCCGCACCCGCACCGCCCCGACGCCCTGCCGGCCCGCCGCACCGCGGTGGCAGCCCGGCAGGGCGTTGCGGGGTTCACCACCCGTGGCTCCACCACCAGAAAGGCCCGCCCGATGGACCGTCCGCCCCCGCAGCGCACCGGCCGGCTGCTGCGATTCGGCCTGGCCGCGACGGCGCTCGGCGCCCTCGTGCTCTACAACTCGGTCGACGCCACGCCCGCCGGGTCCTCCGTCGCCGCGCCGGCCGTCGCCGCCCCCGCCGTCCCGGCGCCGCCCGCCACCGCCGCGGCCGGGCCGCCCGCCAAGCGCGGCCCCGTCCTCCCGCGCTCCGCCCCCACCCGGGTGCGGATCCCCCAGCTGATGGTGGACGCGCCGACCACCGAGCTGACCCTCAACGCCACCGGCCAGCTCAACGCGCCGCCGGTCGACGACAAGAACCTGGTCGGCTGGTACCGCGACGGCGCCTCCCCCGGCGAGGCGGGCGCCGCGGTGCTGGCCGGGCACGTGGACACCAAGACCGGGCCGGCAGTGTTCCTGATGCTGCGGGTGCTGCTGCCCGGCAACAAGATCGAGGTGACCCGGGCCGACAAGAAGGTCGCCGTCTTCACCGTCGACAGCGTGGAGACCTTCGAGAAGGACGCCTTCCCCGACAAGCGGGTGTACGCCGACACGCCGGACGCCCAGCTCCGGCTGATCACCTGCGGCGGTTCGTACGACCGCACCAAGAAGGACTACACCTCGAACGTGGTGGTCTTCGCCCACCTCGAGTCGGTCCGTTAGGGCCTGTCCGGACCCCGCCCGGCCCTGGGCAGCGGGCGCGCCGCGGCGGACACTGGAGGGACCAGCACGTCTCCCGGGAGGAACCCGTGGCTGTCGACGCTCCCCCGCCCGGCGCCGTCCCCGCGGCCGGCCTGTTCGGGCCCGCCTCGGTGTCGTGGCGGCTGCACGCGGACCCGGTG
Organism: Kitasatospora sp. NEAU-CNBT7; assembly: GCF_057220535.1. Lineage (NCBI taxonomy): Bacteria > Bacillati > Actinomycetota > Actinomycetes > Kitasatosporales > Streptomycetaceae > Kitasatospora > Kitasatospora sp. NEAU-CNBT7. Next base: position 93,346 of record NZ_JBXQQB010000011.1, read on the forward strand.
ATGGGCCTGGCCGGGCTGCGGGCCCTGCTGCTGCAGGCCCTGCACCCGCTGGCGATGGCGGGCGTGGCGCAGCACTCCGCGTTCCGCGAGGACCCGTGGGGGCGGCTCGCCCGTACCGCCTCGTTCGTCGGCGTGACCACGTACGGCACCGGGGAGCAGGTGCGCGAGGCCGTCGAGCGGGTCCGCCGGGTGCACCGGCGCGTCCGCGGGACCGACCCGGTGACCGGGGCACGCTACCGGGCCGACGACCCGGAGCTGCTGGTGTGGGTGCACTGCTGCGAGGTGGACTCCTTCCTCGGCGTGGCCCGCCGGGCCGGTCTGGACCTGCCGCCCGACGAGGCCGACCGCTACCTCGCCGAGCAGGCCCGGATCCCCCGGCTGCTCGGGGTGGCGCCGGGCCATCCGGTGCCGGAGACCCGCGAGCAGCTGGCCGGGTACTTCACCGAGGTCCGCGGCCGCGGCCGGCTGCGGGCCACCCCGGCGGCCCGCTCGGCGGCCCGGCTGGTGCTCGTCCCGCCGATGCCCGGCTGGGCCGCCTGGGCGACCCCGGCCCGCCCGGCCTGGTCGGCCGTGGCCGGGCTCTCCTTCGCGCTGCTCCCCGGCTGGGCCCGGCGGATGTACGGGTGGCCCGGCTGGCAGCTCACCGACGCCGTGGCCACCGTCGAGGCGCGGGCGCTGCGCACGGTCCTGCTCCCGCTGCCCGCCGCGCTGCGCGAGGGCCCGCACCTGCGGGCGGCCCGGGCGAGGCTCGCCGAGCGGTGACGCCCGGGGCCGGTGATCATTTCGGTCGTTGCCGGAGCCGCCCGCGCAGGCCGGTGGCGCCACCGCGGTGACACCGCACCGCAGCACCGGCGTGCCCCGGCCGATCCGCGCCGGGGCCCGTCCGCGTGCGGCGCGCTCAGCGCGGGGCCTGCAGCGCGAGCAACCGGTCCAGCAGGGTGCGGTAGTCGCGCAGGGCGAGCCGCAGGCGTTCGGTGTCGCCCGCGGTGTCGCCGTCGGACGGGTCGGTGGCGACGCGCAGCTCGCCGCGCTGCTCGGTGATGGCCTCGGTGACCATCCCGGCCGCCTTGCCGACCAGGTCGTCGGCGGCCCGGACGGCCTGCCCGGGGTCGTCGACGAAACCGCTCTGGACGGCCCGCCACTCGGCGGTGAGGCGTTCCACCCGCTCCGGCTCCAGCCAGCCGCCCGGCCGTCCGGTGGGGTCCGGCTCGCCCGGCAGTACGGCGCGCAGGGTACGGGTGGGGTGGTCGCCGGCCCGGGACGGCGACTGCGGCCGGGGCTCCGGCGGCGCGGCCCGGTGCGGTTCGCCGGGATCGGCCTGGCGGGGGACGGTGGTGCGGGCGGCGGGGCCCGGCTGCTGGGCTTCGTTGTGCGGCATGGCGGTGGTCCTCTCCTTCTCCCGGCGGCGGGTCAGCTGGTGCGCGGGGCCGGGGCCTTGTGCAGCGCGGCCGGACGGCCGGCGGCGGCCGGGGCGGCCGGTTGGGCGGCCAGGACCCGCAGGGTCAGGTCGCGGACGGCGAGCAGGGCGTGGCGCAGTTCCTCGGTGCCGACCTGCACGGCCTGGGCGCGTTCCAGCGTCCCGAGGGCGGTGCGGTAGGCCGGCAGGGCGGTGGCGTGGTGCACGGACAGGGCCTCGGTACGGCCCTGCGCGGGGTAGCCGAGCCGGTCGAGCAGGCCGGTGAGCTGCCGTTCGGCCTCGCCGGCGGCCCGCCCGGGGTCGTCGACGAACTGCTCCTGGACCTCGGCGAGGCCCCGCCGGACGTTCTCCTGCTCGGCCGGGGCGAGCGGGCGCAGCCGCAGCGCGCGGTCGTCGCGGATCCGGGCGGTCAGCTCCCGTTCGGCGCCGCGGACGTCGTCCCCGTGGCCGCGCAGGGCGCGCTCGTACTCCGGGCCGAACCGGGCCCGCAGCTGCCGGGTCCGGATCCGGGGCAGTGCGACGGCGAGCCCGGCGGCCAGTACCGCCAGCACGGCGACGATCACGATCAGCCAGGCCATGCGAACCCTCCTGAAGGACGCGTCGGCCGGACGGGATGCCCGGCCCGGGGCTCGTCTCACCCGTGCGTGGGCTCGTAAACCAGGGATCGTGAACCAGGGCGCGGCGGATCGGGCGGGCGTCTCTCGGCGGCGGCCGGACAGCGGTAGGTTCGGAGGCGGGCAGACCGGTCGCCCGCGCGGTGCACGCCGTCGCGGCGGCCGACGTGACAGACCGGGCGCGCCACGAGCGCGCCGGCGGACGAAGGGTGTCTGGCGGATGGTTCAGCAGGTACAGGCAGTGGTCGCGCTGGAGAAGGGTGCGGCCGTGCGGGTGGAGACCGTCAAGGTCCCCGACCCCGGGCCGGGCGAGGCCCTGGTCCAGGTGCAGGCGTGCGGTGTCTGCCACACCGACCTGCACTACCGGGAGGGCGGGATCAACGACGAGTTCCCGTTCCTGCTGGGGCACGAGGCGGCCGGTGTGGTGGAGGCGGTCGGACCCGGGGTGACCGAGGTGGCGCCCGGGGACTTCGTCATCCTCAACTGGCGCGCCGTGTGCGGGCAGTGCCGGGCCTGTCGGCGCGGCCGGCCGTGGTACTGCTTCAACACGCACAACGCGGTGCAGAAGATGACGCTGACCGACGGGACGCCGCTGTCCCCCGCGCTGGGCATCGGCGCGTTCGCGGAGAAGACCCTGGTGGCGGCCGGGCAGTGCACCAAGGTCGACCCGAAGGCGGCGCCGGCGGTCGCGGGTCTGCTGGGCTGCGGGGTGATGGCCGGGCTCGGTGCGGCGCTCAACACGGGCGCGGTGGGCCGCGGCGACACGGTCGCCGTGATCGGCTGCGGCGGTGTCGGCAGTGCCGCCGTCCTGGGTGCCCGGCTGGCGGGCGCGGCCCGGATCATCGCGGTCGACCTGGACGACCGCAAGCTCGCCGGGGCCACCGGCCTCGGCGCCACCCACACCGTCAACTCCCGTTCCGCCGACGCCGTCGAGGCGATCCGGGAGCTCACCGGGGGCCACGGCGCGGACGTGGTGATCGACGCGGTGGGACGGCCCGAGACCTACCAGCAGGCGTTCTACGCCCGCGACCTGGCCGGGACCGTGGTGCTGGTCGGCGTCCCGACGCCGGAGATGAAGCTGGAGCTGCCGCTGCTGGACGTGTTCGGGCGCGGCGGCGCGCTGAAGTCCTCCTGGTACGGCGACTGCCTGCCCAGCCGGGACTTCCCGGTCTTCATCGACCTCTACCTGCAGGGCCGCCTGGACCTGGAGGCGTTCGTCAGCGAGACGATCCCGCTGACCGGGGTGGAGGACGCCTTCGCCCGGATGCACGAGGGCGAGGTCCTGCGTTCGGTGGTGGTGTTCTGATGGCGGGCACCGCGGGCCCCCGGATCGAGCGGGTGGTCACCTCCGGCACCTTCGAGCTGGACGGCGGCAGCTGGGAGGTGGACAACAACGTCTGGGTGGTCGGCGACGACCGGGAGGCGCTGGTGATCGACCCGGCGCACGACGCCGCGGCCATCGCCGCCGTGGTCGGCGACCGCCGGGTGACGGCGATCGTCTGCACCCACGCCCACAACGACCACATCGACGCCGGCCCGGCGCTGGCCGCGCTGACCGGCGCGCCGATCCTGCTGCACCCGGACGACACCGCGCTGTGGAAGCAGACCCACCCGGACCGCGACCCGGACGGTCCGCTGGCCGACGGGCAGCAGCTCGAGGTGGCGGGCGTCGCGCTGACGGTGCTGCACACCCCCGGGCACGCGCCCGGCGCGGTCTGCCTGTACGCGCCGCAGCTCGGGACGGTCTTCACCGGCGACACCCTGTTCGCGGGCGGGCCCGGTGCCACCGGGCGGTCGTTCTCGGACTTCCCGACCATCGTCCGGTCGATCAGCGGCCGGCTGCTGACCCTCCCGCCGCAGACCGTGGTGCGCACCGGGCACGGTGACGACACCACCATCGGCGCGGAGGCCCCGCAGCTCGACGAGTGGATCCGCCGCGGTCGCTGAGCGGTCCGCGGATATCGCTTGGACCTCCCGCGGCCTGCTCTGTTAGCGTCCCAGGGCCGGCCGCGGGACTCCGGCGCGACTTCCGGAACCTGCCTCTACCGCAATGATTCGCAGTTCGCGCCCCCACTCCCCGGCCGGCATCCGAACCAGCCCGTGAGAGGGGTCCGGTGGACACGTACGGCGACCTGGTCGCGGCCGAGGACGTCCTGCTCTTCGTCAACGCGGCGATCACCTCCACCGGCCAGCGGGAGTTCCACTCCGACGCCGCCGAGCAGCGCCTGTCGCTGGACTTCCTGCACGCCTACATCCTCGGCAACTACCGCGAGCTGTACGCGGCGACGCTGGCCCTGGAGATCAACGACCACAACGCCGCGCTGATCGTGCGGCGCCTGCTGGAGAGCTCCGCCGAGGCGAGCGCGGAGCAGCGCCGTACCGAGGGCCGGCTGATCGCCCGGCGGCTGGCGCTGCTGCCGCCGCAGCGGGTGTACGGGCTGTTCGGCGCGCTGCGCCGGGCGAAGGTGAACAATCGCCGGACCAGGGCCCTCATCCGGGACTGGATCGCGGCGCGGCCGGACCCGGCGCTCGATGCGGTGAAGTACCGCGGCGCCCTGAAGCAGGCCGTCCGGCATGCCCATCTGGCGCCCGCCGCGCCGGAGTTGGGTGACTTCCTGTTCGCGCCGGGCCGGGCCGCCCGGTACGCGACGCCGATCCTGGAGAGCTGGCGGCGGGCGCACTACCAGCGCTCCGCGCTGTTCGAGCTGCCGTACACCGTCGCGGAGGGTTTCGCGGCCCGCCAGGGCGTACCGCGGGCGGAGTTCCTGGAGCGGATCGCGCCGCGGATGACCCGGCTGGAGCAGTTGCGGCTGCAGGAGTCGGCGGGGCGGCTCGGCGCGGGCGCGGTCCGGGCGGACCTCGGGCTGATGCCGCTGACCCGGCTGGCCTCGTACGTGCTGGCGCTGCCGGCGGCGGACCGGGTGGCCCGGCGGGCCGAGCTCACCGGCGCGCTGCGGGCGGCGGCGCTGCGGGTGGCGGGCGGGCAGCGCGGCCGCTGGGGGCGGGTGGCGGCGGTGCTGGACGACAGCTTCTCCACGGACGGTTCCGGGGCCAAGCGCCGCCGTCCGCTGGCGGTGGCACTGGCCTGTCACCACCTGCTGGAGGCGCTGGCGGCCGACTACACCGGGCTGTGGACCTCCGGGCGGACGGATCCGCTGCTGGCCCGCCCGTCCGGTCCGACCCCGCTCGGGCTGCGGATCCTGGACGCGCTGGACACCGCGCCCGAGCGTCTGCTGATCGTCTCCGACGGCTGGGACAACGCACCGCCCGGCCTGGCCGGCGAGGTGCTGCGGATCTGGCGGACCAGGCTGGACCCGGACCGCCGGACCGCCGTGGTGCACCTCAACCCGGTGTACGACGCGGACGGGTTCGACGTGCGCCGGCTGGCGGCGGGGGTGCCGACGGCCGGGCTGCGGGACGCGGAGGACCTGCCGGCGCTGGTGGAGTTCGCGCGCTTCGCCGAGGGCCGCACCGGCCTGGCCGAGCTGCGGGACCACCTGGCCGCCGCCACCGGGCGGTTCCTGGCAGTCCCGGCGCCAGGGCCGTGTCTGACAATGCCCAGGGAGGCACAGTGAGCACGCTCGACCTGACCGGGCTGACGGCCCGGCCGTCCCAGGTGTGGGGCGCCGTGCGGTTGGTGCCGCTGGTGCGCGAGGAGCCCGTCGAGGGTCTGCGGCTGCACCGGCCGGCGGGGCCGGCCGACGCCGAACTGGGCTATGTGCCGCACGGGTTCGTCGCCGACTGGGCGCAGGACGGCACGGCCGCGGCGGCGTACGGCACCCAGCTGGCGGCGGGCGGCACGCTGCCGGAGCGGATGCCGCTGCGGCTGTCCGGCCGGATGGGCGGCCGCCGGACCAGGCAGCGCTTCCTGCCGCAGCAGCTCGCGGTGGACGGGTACCTGGCCCGGCACGCCGGCGGGCCGCCGATCGTCTGGGAGCAGTGGTCGCAGCGGGCCGTCCGGCACGGTCTGCCGCCGCGCGCCGAGGAGGCGTACCAGGGCTCGGAGGTGCGGGGGCTGGCCGACGCGCTGCGGGTGTTCGAGCTGCATCCGGGCCAGTGCGGGCTGGTGGTGTACGTCGCGGACGCGCTCGCGGGCGCCTTCGTGGTGCCGCATCCGGAGGACTACCGGGCGCTGCACCCCACGCTGGTGCTGGACCTGTACGGCGAGCTGATCCACCACTACGCGACGTACATGGCACCGGTGCCGGACTTCCGGGCGCGGATCCCGGGGGCGGGGATCCGTTCGCTGGCCGATCTGCGGGCGGCGGCGCGGCGGCAGGAGGCCGAGTGGGCCGACTTCCACGGCTCGGTGCTCGCCGGCGGGCTGCTCGGTCCCCGTTACGGGGTCCGGACGCTGTACCGGATGGGCCGGTTCACGCTGGCCCGGTTGGTGCCGCCGTTCGCGCCCAAGCAGGAGAACCACCTCGGGGAGGCGATCCTGGACGGGGACGGCCGGATCGCCTACCTGAAGACCTTCCGGCTGTCGGAGAGCCAGGTCCGCCGCGGGCACCTGCTCGACCGGCTCGCCGCGCACGACTGGCACCTGGGCGACACCGCGGCGGAACTCGGGGTCAGCGAAGCGCAGTTGGGTCTGCGGCTGGAGTCCGCGGGGTTCGGTGCGATGCTCCGGCAGGACGTACTGGACGGCTACCGGGCGGCGCGGTGAGCGACTGGTGGGCCGGCTCCCGGCCGGGAGCCGGCCCACCCCGGTCAGCAGGACTTGAACACGTAGCCGGAGCGGCCGGCCGGGCGGACGTCGCTGTTGCGCTGCCCCCCGGACCACGTTCTTCCCCAAACCTTTCCGGTCTTGGCGAAGTCGGCGGCGTTGTACTCGATCACGAACACCCGGTTGCCGTAGGCGGAGGCGAAGGCGCCGCACTCGTCGTAGTGGCCGCACTCCTCGGAGACCGCGAAGTCGAAGCCGATGCTCTGGCGGCGGTCGATCAGGTCGGTGGTGTTCTTCTGGCCGATCGCCAGCCCGTCGGCGTGCGCCCGGGTGGCGAGCAGCTGGGCGAAGGCCGCGTTGTGGGACTTGTCGAGGCGGCCGCCGGAGCGCTCGTAGGAGTCCAGGTTGTCGGGCTCGACGGCCTGGTAGCCCTTGGCCGCGCACTCGTCGATCCAGCCGCCCACCACCGCGGCCAGCTCGGTGCGCTTGGCCGGGGTGGAGACGTCGAGCAGGGCCTCGCCCCAGTCCTCGTCCATCACCGGGCTGCCCTGGCCGTCGCGCAGCAGCAGGGCCGGGTGGTTGGCCTGCCACCAGGCGGTGGCGTCGGGCTGGGCCTGGAAGGCGTTCAGGTAGCAGACGTTGTACAGCCCGGGGACCGGCGGCGCGGTGTGGTCGCGGGAGACCGCGCCGACCCCGGCGGGCGGCTGGTAGGGGCCGCCGATCTGGTAGTCGAAGCCGGTGTCGGGGGTCGGCAGGACGACCTTCCCGGTGGCCTTGGGCGTTGCCCCGGCCGGGGCGGCGGAGGAGGCGGACGGGACCGCGGGGGTGGCCGGGGTGCCGGGGGCCGGGGTGGCGGGGGCCGGGACGGTGGCCGCCGGGGACGGGCGGTGTCCGGCGTGGGTGGGCCGGGGGGTGGGGCGGCCGGGGCGCTGGCCGGCCGAGGCGTCGGAGAGCGCGAATCCGGCGCCGCAGGCGGCGACCACCCCCACGGCGAGGGCGGCCAGTACGGCCTTGCGGCGGAGAACGGGGGAAGCGTGTCGGCGCACGTGCACTCCTGGGGCAGGCGGCGGACCGGCGGTCGCCGGCCCGCCGGTCATCCTGCTGGGCCGGTCATGAGGAATCCGTGAGGGCGCCGCGGCGCGGGGCCGCCGCCCGGCCCCGGCCGCGCCACCGGCGGACCGGACGCCGCTCCAGCCGGAGCGTGAACACCGTCCCGCCGCCGTCCCGCGCCCCGGCGGTCACCTCGCCGCCGTGCGCGTGGGCGACCCAGCGGACCAGGGAGAGGCCGATGCCGGTCCCGCCGCCCGGCGAGTGGAAGCGGGTGAACACCGCCGCCGGCCCGGTCGGTCCGAGCCCGGGCCCGCGGTCCGCCACGGTCACCACCGGGCCCGCCACCCGGACCTCGACCTCGGCCCGGCCGCTGCCCGGGGTGACGCCGTGGCGTACCGCGTTGTCGAGCAGGTTGCGCACCGCGAGCCGGACCAGGGCCGGGTCCACCTCGGCGACCACCGGGTCGAGGTCGAGCCCGAGGTGGTGCGGCCCGGGCGGGAGGTCCTCGCAGACCGCCTCCACCAGCTGGTCCAGCCGGACCGGTACCCGCCGGGGTCCGTCCACCCCGGCCTGCAGCCGGCCGCGGACCAGCAGGTTCTCGATCACCTCGGCCATCCGGTCCGAGGCGCGCCGCAGCCGGGGCAGGTGCTCGGGCAGCGCCGCAGGGGCGCCCTCGACCAGGTCCACGGCGCCGCGCAGGACGGCGACCGGGGTGCGCAGCTCGTGGGCGGCGTCGGCGAGCAGCCGTTCCTGCTGGTCGAGTGCCTGCCAGGCGGGCCGGACGCTGCGGCCGCTGAGGGCGTGGCCGGCCGCCGCGCCGAGCGCGGTGAAGACCGCGCAGCCGGCGGCCAGGGTGACGGCCAGCCGGTGGCGTTCGGCGGAGCCGCGTCCCGGGTCGCCGACCACCACGACCGCGCCGGCCTGCCGTTCGGTGCCGTCCTGGTAGAACGGGGTGGCCAGCAGGTAGACCGGGCGGCCGGCGGTGTCGGTGCCCTCGGCGGTGCCGGTGTCGTCGTCGGCCAGCGCGGCGTCGGCGGCGGCCGCGAGCCGGCCGGGGGTGACGGTGAAGCGGCCCTGGCGGCTGGTGAAGACCGGCCGGTAGCGCTCGGCGGTGCCGCTCTGCCGCAGCAGCACGGTCACCTGGGGGTTGCCGCTGGTGGCCTCGTCGTCCTGGAGGCCGTCCAGCATGAGCTGCCCGTCCTGGTAGTAGATCAGCGACGCGGTGACGGCGGCCCGGCGGCGCATCTCCTCGTACTCGACGGCGCGCCCGGAGCGGGCGTCGGTGCGCAGCAGCAGGAAGGACAGCGCGGCGAGGCCGATCACGATGATGGCCGTGTAGGCGGCGGTGAGCCGCCACCGCAGCCGGGCGAGTCCGCGCCGGGCCGGGGAGGCGGGCCGGTTCACCGGGGCCGTTCCAGGGCGTCGGTGAGCCGGAAGCCCTGGCCGCGGACGGTGTGGACCAGCGGCGGGCCGCCGAGTTTGCGGCGCAGTCCGGCGATCACGGCCTCGACCACGTTGGAGCTGGGTTCGGCGAGCTCGTCCCAGCAGTGGCGGAACAGTTCGCCCTTGCCGATCACCTCGTCGGCGTGCTCCAGCAGGTGCTGCAGGACGGCGAGTTCCTTGGGGGTGAGGGAGAGCAGGACCCCGGTGCGGCGGACCTCGCGGCGGGCGAGGTCGAGTTCCAGGTCGGCGTGGCGCAGGAAGACCGGGGTGCGGCGGCGGGCGCGACGGGCCAGGCTGCGTACCCGCATCACCAGTTCGGGCAGGGCGAACGGTTTGACCAGGTAGTCGTCGGCGCCGTGCTCGAAGCCGGTCAGTCGGTCGTCGAGGGTGTGCAGCGCGGTCAGGCACAGCACCGGGGCCGACCAGCCGCGGCGGCGCAGGGCCTGGAGTTCGGGCAGGCTGTCGCCGTGCGGGAGCAGCCGGTCGAGGACGACGCAGGCGTAGTCGTTGCGGGCGAGCAGTTCGTCCGCGGTGGGCCAGTCGCCGGCCTGGTCGACGATGAAGCCGGCGTCGCGCAGGCCGGCGCCGGTGATCGCCCGCAGGTCGGGTTCGTCCTCCACCAGCAGTACGCGCATCCTGGGCCCCCTCCGGTCGGGCGGTGCCCGGGGCGGCGGGCGGCGCGGTCCCGGGCGGGCGGAGGTGCCATCGTAGGTGCTGCCCCCGTGGGCGGCCCGCCCGGGCCGGTGGGCCGGTCAGCGCAGGACGTCCAGGCTGTGGCAGGTCCAGGAGAGCCGGGTGGTGCCGGCCGCCGGGCGCGGGTGGTAGGTGCCGTCGACGACGGAGAGGTTGACGATCAGGTAGGCGTGCCAGGAGGTGCCGACGCCGCGGCGGTCGGAGTAGACCAGGCGGTCGGCGACGTACCAGTCGACCGAGCGGGCGCCGAACTCGGTGCGCAGCGTGACGGTGGCGCCGGGGGCGACCTGGGAGGGCGGGCCGAGCCAGTAGCGGTAGCCGGGGCGGACGTGGTTGGAGAGCTCCAGGGTGTTGGGGTTGTCGGGGTGGTACTCGAAGACGTCGATCTCGTTGCCGCCGGCCCGCCAGGTCCAGATCGCCGGCCAGGCGCCTAGGCCGGTGGGGAGGGTGACCTTGGCGCGCAGCGCGTCGCCGGTGCGCAGCTGGAAGCCGTCGGGGCTGCCCTCGGTGGTGAGCAGGTCGCAGTCCCAGAGGTCGTCGGTGGTGCGGCGGGTGGCGTTGAAGACGCCGCCCTGGATCGGGCGGGGTGTCAGGTGGTCGAGCTTGTGGTCGCCGCGGTTGGTCGGTCCCATGTTGGGATAGGCGCTGCTGCGGCCCGCCACCCACTGGCGGGTGGAGGTGAAGTCCGCGGTGAAGACCGTGCGACGGACGTCGACGGCCGGTTCCTCGGGACGCCCCTGCGGGTGTCGACGTCGATCCCACCAGGACGCGGCGGTACGCCACCAGTTGGCCATGGCTCTCTCCTGACCTCCGACCGGACGGAGCGGTTCCGCTCCCGCCCCTCCCCGGGATACCCGGCCGGGCGAACTGTATGCGAAGGGGTACCGTCCGTTAGCTCTCCGTGACCGTCGGGGCGGCGGGCTGCGTGCCGGGGCGCCGCCACAGGCCGCGGGCGGCGAGCACCGGCAGCACGCCCTCGCCGACCCGGTAGGCCTCCTCCAGGTGCGGGGCGCCGGAGAGGATGAACTCGTCGACGCCGAGCCGGTGGTACTCCTCGATCCGGTCGGCGACCTCGGTGTGGCTGCCCACCAGCGCGGTGCCCGCGCCGCCGCGGACCAGGCCGATCCCGGCCCACAGGTTCGGGGAGACCTCCAGCCGCTCGGTGCTGCCGCCGTGCAGTTCCCGCATCCGGCGCTGGCCCTCGGACTCGCTGCGGGCCAGTGCCTGCTGGGTGGCGCGGATCCGGTCGGGGTCCATCGCGGCCAGCAGCCGGCCCGCCTCGGCCCAGGCCTCGGCGGAGGTGTCGCGGCTGATGGTGTGCAGCCGGATGCCGAACCGGGGGCTGCGGCCGTGGGCGGCCGCGGCGGCGCGGATCCGGCCGATCTTCTCCGCGACCTGCCGGGGCGGCTCGCCCCAGGTGAGGTAGGTGTCCGCGTGGCGGGCCGCGACCCGTTCGGCGGCGGGTGAGGAGCCGCCGAAGTACACCTCCGGGACGGGGTCCGGCAGCCGGGTCAACTCGGCGCCCTCCACCCGCAGATGGGTGCCGTGGTGGTCGACCCGTTCGCCGCGCCACAGCCGCCCGGTGATGTCCAGGAACTCGTCGGTGCGGGCGTAGCGGCCGTCCTTGTCGAGGAAGTCGCCCAGGGCGCGCTGTTCCGCGGACTCCCCTCCGGTGACCACGTTCAGCAGCAGCCGCCCGTGCGACTGGTTCTGGTAGCTGGCGGCCATCCGGGCCGCCAGGGTGGGGCTGAGCTGGCCGGGGCGGAACGCCACCAGGAACTTCAGCCGTTCGGTGGCCTGGGTGAGCATCGCGGTGGTCAGCCAGGCGTCCTCGCACCAGGGGCCGGTCGGGGTGAGCGCGCCGCCGAAGCCCAACTGCTCGGCGCTGCGGGCGATCTGGCCCAGGTAGGCGATGGTGGGCGGCCGGTCGGCGCCGGCCGTGCCGGGGGTGGAGCCGTGCCCGCCGCCGACGACGTCGCGGCTGTCGCCGGTGGTGGGCAGGAACCAGTGGACGGTCAGGGTCATCCCAGGGCCGGCCGTTCGGTGCTGAAGCCGCCGAAGCCGCCGTCGTGGTGGAGCAGCGGCTCGCCGCCCTCCGCCCCGGCGGCGAGCACCTCGCCGACCACCAGCAGGTGGTCGCCGACCGGTTGCAGCAGCACCGGACGGGCGGTCAGCCAGGCGGCGACGCCGTCGAGCAGGGGGGTGCCGTGCTCGCCGGGCCGCCAGGCGGTCCCGGCGAAGCGGTCGGTGCCGCTGCGGGCGAAGCGGGTGGCCAGCTCCTCCTGGCCGCGCTCCAGCACGTGCACGGTGAACGCGTCGGCGGCGCGGACGGCCGGGGCGCTGGAGGCGGTGGCGGACAGGTAGAAGGAGACCAGGGCGGGTTCCAGGCTGACCGAGGTGAAGGAGGTCGCGGTGAATCCGACCGGGCCCGGCACGGTGATCACGGTGACCCCGGCGGCGTGCCGGCGCAGGGTGCTTCTGAGCAGGTCGGCGGGTGGGGCGGTCCGGGCGGCGGGGCGGTCGTCGACGGCGGTCACGGTCGGGTTCCTTCCTGGGGGGCGGACGGCGGCACGTGGGTCAGCAGGCGGGGCAGGTCCGGGCCGAGGCGCAGCCGTTCCAGCCACTGGACGATCTGGGCGGCGACGGTGCGGTGCGCGGCGTCGTTGAGGACGTCGTGCAGTCCGCCGGTGACCAGCAGCAGTTCGGCGCCGGGCAGCCGGGCGGCCAGCAGGCGGGCGCCCTCGGGCGGTGCGACCGGGTCGGCGTCGCCGTGCAGCAGCAGGACCGGCAGGTCGGGGGCCGCGGCCCGGGCCGCCCCCGCCAGGTCGGCGGGGACGGCCAGGGCCAGGTGGCCGGGGCGGAAGCCGGGGTCGTCGGCGAGCAGGCCGCGGTGGACCGGGCAGGCAGTCCGGACGGCCAGTTCGTCGCTCCAGCCCGGTGTGCCGTCCGGTGCCGGCCGGACGGGTCCGGTGGCAGGCGGGGCGGCCAGCAGCAGCGCGTCGGGGCGGGCCTGCCGGGCGGCGGCCAGCGCGCGCAGCGCGCCGGTGTCGGAGCCGGCCAGCACCACCGGGCCGGGCGCGGTCCTGGCCTCGGCGACCCGCGCGGGCAGGTCCGCGCCGTCGGCGTCCTCGGGCAGGGCGTGCACGGTGTAGCCGTCGAAGGCCAGCCGGCGCCCGAACCGGGCGTACACGCCGGGGTGTTCGCCGCGCCCGGGGAGCAGCAGCAGGGTGCCGCGCGGGGTGACGCCGGGGGCGGGGTGCCAGCTCTCGGCGGGCCGGCCGGGGGCGGGGGTGGTGGTCACCGGGCCGCGCCCACGGCCTCGGCACGGGCGGCGGTCTCGGTACGGGCGGCAGCCTCGGCGCGGGCGGTCTCGGCGCGGGCGGCGGCCGCGTCGCGGTGGGCGAGCTCCTGGCGGACCAGCGGGAGCAGGTCGCGCCCGTAGTCGGTGGCGTCGTCCAGCGGGTCGTAGCCGCGGATCAGCAGGGTGGTGGCGCCGATGTCGACGTAGTCGAGCAGGGCCGCGGCGACGGTCTCCGGGGTGCCGACCAGGGCGGTGGAGTTGCCGGCCGCGCCGGTGGCGGCGGCGGGGGCGGTCCACAGCGCGCGGTCGTGCCGGTCGGCCTTGGCGGCGGCGGCCAGCAGCCGCTGGGAGCCGACGTTCTGCGGTACCGCGTCCGGGCCGACCGGCAGCACCTGGCGGCGTCCGCCGAAGGCGTCGGCGCGGCCGCGGATGGTGTCGAGGATGCGGTGCGCCCGCTCCCAGGCCTCGTCCTCGGTGCGGCCGAGGATCGGGCGGAACGAGACGCTGGTGCCGGGCAGGGTGGTGCGGCCGGCCGCTTCGGCGGCGGCCCGCACCGAGGCGATCTGCTGGGCCGTCTCGGCCAGCGGCTCGCCCCACAGGGCGAAGGTGTCGGCGTGCTTGCCGCCGACCCGGTAGGCGGCCTCGGAGGAGCCGCCGAAGAACACCGGGATCTTCCCGACCGGGCGGACCTCGGAGTGGAAGTCGGCGAAGCGGTAGTACGGGCCGTCGTGGTCGAACGGCGCGTCGGCGGTCCAGGCCTTGGTGAGCACGGTCAGGTAGTCGTCGGAGCGGGCGTAGCGCTCGTCCTTGGCGAGGTAGTCGCCGTCGCGGCGCTGCTCGGCGTCGTGGCCGCCGGTGATGATGTGGACGGCGACCCGGCCGCCGGAGAACTGGTCGAGGGTGGCCAGGGTGCGGGCCGCGAGGGTGGGGGCGATGAAGCCGGGGCGGTGGGCGATCAGCAGGCCGAGCCGCTCGGTGTGGGCGGCGGCGTACGCGGCGACCTGCAGCGGGTCGGGGCTGGCGGAGGAGTGCGCGACCAGGATCCGGTCGAACCCGGCCTGCTCGTGGGCCTGGGCGAAGCGGCGGGTGTAGTCGCGGTCGACGACCGGGCCGGCGGCGGGGCGGGTCTCCGACACGTCGTGGGTGGAGATCATTCCGATGAATTCGACGGACATGGTTCAGTGGCCTTTCGTGGCAAGGGGGTTGGGCGCGCCGCGGTGCAGGGCGGCGCGGCCGAGGGCGAGCAGGACGGTGTCGTCCTGCGGGGTGTGCACCCGGCTGCACAGCACGTCCCTGAGGTGGCGCTGGAGCGGGTGGTGGTGGGTGAGGCCGTGGTTGCCGACCAGGGCGACGGCCTGCTGGACGGCGTCGATGGCGGCCCGGGTGCCGAGCAGCTTGGCGCCGGGCGCCTCCTCGGCGGCGCCGGGCCGGCCGGCGTCGACGGCCTCGGCCAGGGCGGTGACCAGGCGTTCGGCGCCGCCGAGCGCGATGTCGATCTCGCCGACGGCGCTCTGGAACCGGGGCAGGGTGGCCAGCGGCGCGCCGAGCGCACTCGGGGTGCGCTGGTGCAGGAAGCCGGTCAGCCACTGCTGGGCGGCGCGGGCCACCCCCAGGTACAGGGCGGTCAGGCCGAGCGAGTTCCAGGCGCCGCCGAGCGGGTCCCGGCCGCCGGCCGGGTCGGGTGCGGCGAGGTGGGTGACGTGGTCGAGCGGGACGCGTACGGCGTCCAGCAGGACGTCGTCGCTGCGGCTGGCCCGCAGTCCCAGGTGGTCCCAGGTCGGCTCGACGGTGATCCCGGGCCGGTCGGACCGTACCAGGAACGACCCGACCCGTGGGTGCGGTTCGTCGGTGCGGGCCCAGACCAGCATCCAGCGCAGCGCGACGGCCCCGGTGGAGAAGACCTTGCGGCCGGTCAGCTCCCAGTGGTCGCCGCGGCGGCGGGCGACGGTGGCGGGCAGGCCGCCGCGGACCGGTGTGCCGAGTTCGGGCTCCACCCGCAGGGCGTTGACCAGCACCGGCCGTTCGGCCGCCTCGGTGAGCAGCTCGGCGAGCGGGCCGGCCGGCCAGTGCGGGTCCCGGGCCTGGGCGGCGTGGGCGAACAGGGTCATCGCGGTGACCAGGGCGACCGCCGGGTCCCCGGCGCCCAGGGCGCGCAGGATCCGGACGGTGTCGGCGAGCCCGGCCCCGGGGCCGCCGTGGCGGGGGTGCACGGTCGCGGTCAGCAGGCCCGCGGAGTGCACGAGTCGGATGCCCTCGTGCGGGAAGCTCGCCGCCCGGTCGTGCTCGGCGGCGCGCACGGCCAGGGCGGCGGTGAGGTCCGGCAGCCGGGCCGGGTCGGGCGGGGCCAGACCGGGCGGGGCGGGGGCCGGATCGGCCGGGGCCGGCGGGGCGTGGGTCATGCGGCGATCTCTCCAGTGCTTGCGGGGACGGTCCGAGGTGCGCACGCGTACAGCTGAGCTGATTGCCGGAGGAGCATCTTCCTCCTCAGCTGGCGCCCCGTCACCAGGTGTGTCAGGGGCGGATCAGGAAGCGCACCGGAATTTCGGCCGGGCCGGGCTGGTCGGACGCCCGGCGGCCGGCCGGTCAGCGGGGCAGCCGCTCGCGCCAGGCGGGCGCATGGTGGCAGGCGGCGGTGCGGTCGGCGCCGTGCGGTCGGGGCTGCGGGAGGTCCCGGCAGCCGGCGTCCGCGAAGGGGCAGCGGTGCGCGAAGACGCAGGCGGCGTCCGCGGGGGCGGCCGGGGACGGGGTGCGCAGCACGGCGAGGCCGGCCCGGCGGGTACGGTCGAGCCCGGGCGCGGAGGCGGCGAGCAGGGCGCTGTAGGGGTGCAGCGGGCGCGTCAGGACGGCTTCGGCGGGGCCCTGTTCGATCAGCCGGCCGCGGTAGAGGACGGCGATCCGGTCGGCGATCCCGGCCAGCGAGTCGAGGTCGTGCGAGATGACCACGACGGCGAGGCCGAGTTCGTGGCGGAGCCGGTCGAGCAGCCGCAGGACGTGGTTGCGGTTGGAGGCGTCGAGGGCGCTGACGGGTTCGTCGGCGAGCAGCAGCCGGGGGCGGGTGACGACGGCCCGGGCGAGCGCGACCCGCTGGCGCTGGCCGCCGGAGAGGCGTCCGGGGGTGCGGTCGGCGAGCGCCCGGTCCAGTCCGGTCAGCTCGAGCGCGGCGAGCACCCGGTCCTCCCGGGCGTCCGCCGGGATCCCGGCCACCGCCAGCGGTTCGCCGATGAGTTGACGGACTGTCAGGTCCGGATCGAGCGAGCGCAGCGGGTCCTGGAACATGTACTGGACGGCGCCCGCCCGGCGGGCCTCGCGCAGGGCGCGGCCGCGCAGGGCGGTGCGGTCGGTGCCGTCGACGGTGATCCGGCCCGCGGTCACGGGGGCGAGGCCGACCACGGCCCGGGCCAGGGTGGTCTTGCCGGAGCCGGTCTCGCCGATCACGCCGAGGATCTCCCCGGCCCGGGCGTCGAGGTCGATCCCGTCCAGTACCCGGGCGCCGGTGCCGTACGAGACGCCCAGGCCGCGGATCCGCAGCAGCGGCTCCCCGGTGGGCCGCCCGGTGGTGGGCGGGGCGGCCGGCCGGTCGGTGGTGAGTGTCATGCGGGTACCTCCGTTCGGTCGAGGGGTCGGTCGGCGGCCAGGTCACCGTCGTGGTCGCCGTCGTGGTCGGCGGCGCGGTCGGCGGCGCCGTGCAGGGCGAGTTCGGTGGCGCGCAGGCAGCGCACCAGGCGGCCGTCCCCGGCGGGGGTGAGCGGCACGGGTCCGGCGGTGCAGGCGTCGGTGGCGTAGCCGCAGCGGTCGGCGAACCGGCAGCCGGGTCCGGTGGTGCCGGGCTCGGGCGGGCGGCCGGGGATGACGGCGAGTCGCCGGCGGTCGCCGGCGGCGGCGACCCGCAGCAGTGCCTCGGTGTAGGGGTGCGCGGGGGCGGTGACCACCTCGGCGGTCGGGCCGTCCTCGACGACCTGGCCGGCGTAGAGCACCACGATCCGGTCGCAGACCTCGGCGACCACGGCCAGGTCGTGGGTGACCAGCAGCAGGGCGAGGCCGCGTTCGGTGCGCAGCCGGTCGAGCAGGTCGAGGACCTCGGCCTGGACGACGGTGTCCAGGGCGGTGGTGGCCTCGTCGGCGACCAGGAGTTCGGGGTCGCCGGAGACCGCGACGGCGATCAGGACGCGCTGCAGCATCCCGCCGGACAGCTCGTGCGGGTACCGGTCGTGGACCGCCCCGGGGTCGCGCAGGCCGACCGCGGCGAACAGTTCGACGGCGCGCCGGCGGGCCTCGGCCCGGGAGATCCCCAGCCGCAGCCGCAGCGGTTCGCCGAGCTGGCGGCCGACGGTGAGCGCGGGGTTGAGGTACGAGCCGGGGTCCTGGAAGACGGCGCCCAGGCGGCTGCCGCGGACCTGCTGCCACTGGCGGCCGGTGAGCGCGGTCAGGTCGGTGGCGCCGAGGTCGATCCGGCCGGCCGAGATCCGTACCCCGGGTGCGGGCAGGCCCAGCACCGAGCGGCAGGTGAGGGTCTTGCCACTGCCGGACTCGCCGACCAGGCCGAGGGCCTCGCCCCGGCGGACGGTGAACGACACGTCGCGGACGGCCTCGGTGCGGCCGTGGCCGACGGTGACGTGCAGGCCGTCGACGGTCAGGACGGGAGGCTCGGCCGGCGCGGGGAGCGGCGCGGGGTGGTCAGGCGGTGGCGAGGCCATCGTGGTGCTCCTTCCGTACGGCGGGGGCGGGGTCGGCGGGCCGGGCGGACCCGGCGGTGTCGGCGTCCCGGACCGCGTCGGCGGGTTCGGAGTCACGGACCGCGTCGGCGAGCAGGTTGAGCGCCCCGACGGTGAGCATGATCAAGGCGGCGGGCAGGGCCGGCGCCCAGGGCTGCTGGGCGAGGAACCCGAGGTCGCCGGCGAGCATCCCGCCCCAGGTCGGCGCGGGCGGCTGGACCCCGATGCCGAGGAAGGTCAGCGAGGAGACCGCGAGCAGGCTGGTGGCCAGCGCGTGGGCCGTGGTGACGGCCACCGTGGGCAGCACCTTGCGCCAGATGTGGACCCGCAGGATCCAGCTGCGGGAGGCGCCCATCAGCTCGGCCGCCTCGACGTACTGGGCCTGGTCGAGGCCGAGCGCGGCGGCCCGGGTGACCCGGAAGAACAGCGGGGCGAGCAGCACGCCGAGCGCCAGCATGGCCTGGTGCAGGCCGTTGCCGAGCACCCCGACGGCGGCGATGGCGAACAGGGTGAACGGCAGTGTCATCAGGGCGTCGACGGCGCGCAGCGAGATCCAGGACAGTGCCGCGCCGAACCGCACCGACGCCAGCCCGGGCACCACCCCGAGCAGCATCGCCGCGGCGACCGCCTCGGCGGCGGTCAGCACCGACAGCCCGGTGCCGGCCAGCAGTCGGCTGAGCACGTCCCGGCCGAGGTAGTCGGTGCCCAGCAGGTGGGCGCCGCTGGGGCCCTGGAGGATCCGGGCGGTGTCCTGGGCGAGCGGGTCCAGCGGGGCCAGCAGCCCGCCGGCCACGGCCAGGACGGCGACCACCGCGAGCACGGCCAGCGCGGTCCGGGCGATCGGCGCCCGGACGGTGGTGCGCAGCGCGCTCACCGTTCCGCCTTCGGTCCGGTCCGGGCCGGACGGCCGCGCCGGGCCGCCGGGTTGAGGGCGTACAGTCCGGCGTCCACCGCCAGGTTGGCGATCAGCACCACGGCGACGGTGACCAGCAGGGTGCCCTGGATGACCGGCACGTCGTGCTGTTCGGCGGCGCGCAGCGACAGTTGGGCGATGCCGGGCAGGTTGAAGATCCGTTCGGTGACCACCGCGCCGCCGATCAGCATCGGCACGCTCATCCCGAGCACGGTGACGGCGGGGCCGGCCGCGTTGCGCAGCACGTGGCCGAGCAGGACCCGGCGCCGGGACAGGCCCCGCATCACGGCGCCGGTGGCGTAGTTCTCGCGCAGCGCGCCCACCAGGGAACTGCGCAGCTGGCGGGCGATCCCGGCGGCGGCGTCCAGGCTGAGCGCGAGGGCGGGCAGGAAGGCGAACCTGAGCCACTGGCCGGGGTTGCGGCCGAAGGGCACGTACCCGCCGGAGGGCAGCAGCCGCAGCTGGACGGCGACCAGGGTGATCAGTCCGATGGCGATCACGAAGGCGGGCAGCGTGCCGAGGACGGTGCAGACGGCGGTGACCGCGCGGTCCACCCGGCCGCCGTTGCCGAGCGCGGCGGCCGTGCCGGCGGCCCCGCCGAGCACGACGGCCAGCACCAGTGCGAGGCCCGCGATGGAGAGGTCGACGGGCAGGGCGGCGGAGATCGAGTCGGCCACCGGGACGGTGGTGAACCAGGACCGCCCGAGGTCGCCGCCGAGGGCGTGGACCAGCCAGCTGCCGTACTGCGCGGGCAGCGGGCGGTCGAGGCCGAACTCGTGGTCGAGGCGGGCGATGTCGGCGGGGGTGGCGGTCTCGCCGAGGGCGGCGGCCGCCGGGTTGGCGTCGGAGACGGCGCCGAGGGCGAAGGTGAGCAGCGAGGAGAGCAGGAACACGGTGGCGGTGCCGGCCAGGATCCGGCCGGCCGTCCGGGGCGCCCGGGCGGCCCGCCGGGCGAGCGGGCCCGCCCGCAGCGGCCGGCCGGGCGCGAGGACGGCGCTCACGACACGCTCACCCCCTCGAAGCGCTGCACCACGGTGGAGGCGGGCAGCTGGGAGACCGAGCGGCGGCGGGCGAGCAGCCTGGGCACGCTGTAGAGGAAGACGTTGGGCATGGTGCGCACGGCCAGCGCGGTGGCGGCCTGCAGCACCTTCGGGTAGTCGGGTGAGTCGAGCGGGGTGCGGGAGACCTGCTCGACGGCCGCCGCGAGCTCGGGCGGGGTGGTCCGGCCGGGGTTCATCAGGCCCTGGTCGCCGAACAGCACCTGGAACGCCTGGGCGGCGGAGTCCCGGCCCGCGAACTGGTCGGTGAACAGCGCCTTGGCGTGCTGGACGTAGACGATCTGGGTGGCCTGGGCGGCCGGGATCACCTCGATGGTGGCGCGGATGCCGACCTGCTTGAGCTGGGCCTGGAGCTGTTCGGGCAGGCCCTGGGCGGCCGTGGTGGTGATCGCCAGGTCGACGCCGTCGGGGTGGCCGGCCTTGGCGAGCAGGGCGCGGGCCCGGTCCGGGTCGTAGCGGTACAGGTCGTCCGAGCCGGGGTCGTGCCCCACGTAACCCTTGGGGAAGGGCTGGTGGTTGACCTCGCCGAAGCCGAACAGCTGGGTCTTCAGCAGGGCTTCGCGGTCGATCGCGAACTTCAGCGCCTCGACCACGTCGGGGTTGTCGAACGGGGCCTTGGTGGTGTTGACGTCGAGCACGGCGACCACCAGCGAGGGGATCACCTGGACCTCCAGGCCGGCCGCCTTGGCGGCGGCGACCTGGCTGCCGGGGATCTGTGCGACGTCGAACTGGCCGGACTGCAGGCCGGCCACCACGGTGGTGGCGTCGGGCAGCGGGTACAGCTCGAAGTTCTCCAGCTTGATCGAGGCGGCGTCCCAGTAGCCGGGGTTGCGGCGCAGCACGGCCTTGGTGTTGAGGGTGTACGAGGTCAGGGTGAAGGGCCCGGCGCCGGCCGGCGCGGTGGCGAGGGCGGCGGCGTCGGCCTCGAAGGCCTTCGGGTTGACGATCATTCCGGTCTTGCCGGCCAGCAGGTTGGGCAGTTGGTAGTCCGGCTGGGTGAGGTGCAGGACGACGGTTCCGGGGTCGGTGGCGGTGACCTCCGCGACGTGCACCAGCTGCGGGGCGACCAGCGACTTGGGGTCGGTGCGGCCGCGGTCCAGGCTCTTCTTGACGGCGGCGGCGTCCAGCGGGGTGCCGTCCCCGAAGGTCAGGCCGGGGCGCAGCCGGAAGGTGACGGAGGTGCCGTCGGGGGCGTAGGTCCAGTCGGTGGCCAGGGCGGGGACGGCCGTGCCGTGCTCGTCGAGTTTGGTGAGGCCGGCGTAGACCAGGGACAGCACATGGACGTCCCAGCCGGCCGAGGAGAACACCGGGTCCCATGAAGTCGGCAGTGCCCAACCCCACTTGAGGGTTCCGGAGCTGCCCGGCGCACCGGTCCCGGCGGTGCCGGCGTCGCCGCAGGCGGCGAGCAGGAGCGAGGCGCCGGCCCCGAGGCCGAGGCCGAGGAAGGAGCGTCTGGCGAGCTGCGGACGGCCGTCAGCGAGTGCGTTCATGTGCGTGGGTCACCTTTCGGGTGCACGCCTGGCCCGCCCGGGGACGGCTGGGTCCGTGGGCGGCGCGGGGCGCGGCGTCGGCGTGCACCGACGGTTCAGGGCGTGGGAGGGGACGGGCGGCCGGGCCCGGGTCCGAGCGGAGGGCGTGGCCGCGCCGGGCAGGGCGGTGCGCAGGAGACGGCCGCGGCAGGGGCGGCGGTGTCGGGACCCGTCAGGGAGCGGTCAGGGCAACGGCCGGAGCGGTCCTGCGGTCGGGGCAGGGCGCGGGCGGCGGCGGACCGGTCGGTACGGGGGCCGGGCGGGCGGGCCGCCGGGCGGGCGCGCTCAGCGACAGAGGTCGCTGCTGGTGCGCCGGAGATCCACGTAGCGGCACACCACGTTGGGGTGCGTGGAGAGCATGCGCACATCCTGGCGACTGCGGGACCCGGCTGTCAATGGATACAAAAAGGTGTCTCATTGGGCGACACGGGACCGTCAACGCACCGCCCACGCACCGTCCTTGCTGTTCAGGGGCGGTGCGTGGGGCCCGACCCGGAGAACAGCGGCGAACCCGCGCGCTCGTCCGGGTGCAGCAGCAGCGGGCCGTTGCCGGTGGGCAGTACCAGGGCGCCGGGCGGCCGGCCGCCCGAGGCGGGGTCCAACTCCGGTACGGTCAGGGAGCGGTAGCGTTCCAGCTGGTCGGCCGCCGCCAGCCGGCCGGGCCGGGCCTCCAGCCCGGGGCTGACCGCCCGCGCCGCCGCCAGGTACTCCGCGCCGGTCCGCCAGCCGGGCACCGCACGCCGGCCCGCCGGGCCGGTGAACAACAGGGTGGGCAGGGCGTACCGGTACCCGTCCTCGGTCTCCTTGGCGGCGCCCGGGTGCGGTCCCTCGCCGCGCAGGCCGACCACCTCGGGTACCGGCCGCCGGGCCTCGGCGCGGTCCCGGGAGATCCGGTCGAGCACCGCGGCCGATCCCAGGTCGCCGCGCAGCCGCGCCCGGTCCAGCCCGGGGACGCCGTCCAGCGCCGCCAGCACCCGGGCGGGCGTGTCGGCCGGTTCGCCGAGCACGAACGCGGTCTCCCGCAGGCGCCGCAGCACCCGCTCGGCCACCTCCGCGCCCTGCGCCTCGGCGGCGGCCGCGGCCAGCGAGGCCGGCCGGCTGCTGGCGGCCACCCGGTGCAGCCGCACCGCGCGCGGCGCACCCGTGTGGGCGGTGATCCCCTCGACGTAGCGGGCGTACCAGGCGGTCTCGGCGTCCGGGTCGGGCGCCGGGTCGTCCTCGTCCTCGAAGAGCAGCCCGAACACCCGGCGGAACTCCGCGAGGCCGTCCAACTGTCTGCGCAGCAGCCGAAGTTTGGGCTCCGACCCCCAGGCCCACGGACAGAGCGGGTCGGTGTACTCGACCACCTCGAGCCGGTACCCGCTCACGCCGTCGCCGCCACCGCGGCCGGGCGCGCGGCGGCCGGCAGCAGCCCCGCGACGGTGGTGGCGGACAGCAGGTCGGTGGCCCGCTGCTCGACCTCGCGCCAGACGGCGGGCAGCGCGTCGGCGGGGCCCGGGTAGGCCAGGGCGGCCAGCGGTTCGCCGCGCAGCGTGATCACCTCACCGTCGACCGCCCGCACCACGTCCAGCAGGGTGATCTGTCCGGCGGCGCGGCCGAGCCAGTAGCCGCCCTCGCAGCCGCGCTGACTGCGGACCAGCCCGGCCCGGCGCAGATCGCCGACGACCGACTTGAGGAAGCGGAACGGGATCCCCTGCGAGGAGGCGATGGCCTCACAGGTGAGCGGACGCGCGGTGTCGCAGGCGAGTTCGACCAGCGCCCGCACGGCGTAGTCCGCCTTCGCGGAAATATGCATGAGCATGAGTATCCCCGGGGCGCCGCCCGGTTCAAGTCCCCTGGTACGACGCGCCGGAAGAAAGGACACCTCTTGACATCCTTTCCGGGCCGGGCCTAGCGTCCTGTCCGATCCGCGGGCCGCGGCACCGTCCACGCACCGCCCGCCCAAGGACCGCCCGCCCCTGCACCACCCGTCCACGTACCACCGGTTCACGCACACCCGTTCGAGCACCGCGCATCCGGGAGCCGCCATGTCCGACGCCCACCGCCACACCCCTCCGGCCGACGGCGGGCCCGGCGCCGCGTGCACCGAGGCCGGCACCGGCTTCCACCCGCACCTGCCCGACCACGGCGCCCCCGAGGCGGACCCGGCGCCGCTGCGCGCCCGGCTGCACCACATCCGGGCGGGCGAACTGGACGGCGGCACCGCGCAGACCGGCGGCATGCGGCGGTTCGCGGCGATCAGCGGCCGCACCGTCGGCTCGGAGAAGCTGTGGATGGGCCAGACCCACGTCGCCCCCGCCACCTCCTCCTCCGACCACCACCACGGCGAGTCCGAGACCGCCATCCACGTGGTCAGCGGCCACCCCGAGTTCGTCTTCGTGGACGACTCCTCCGGGCAGCCGCAGGAGGTCCGGCTGAAGACCGGCCCGGGCGACTACATCTTCGTGCCGCCGTTCGTGCCGCACCGCGAGGAGAACCCGGACCCGGACGAGGAGGCCGTGGTGGTGATCGCCCGCTCCACCCAGGAGGCCATCGTGGTCAACCTCCCCGGCCTGTACCCGCTCGACGGCCCGGCCCTCGCCGGGGACTGACCCGCCGCCGCGGGTGCGGCCGGGTCCCGCCCGTCCCCGGGCCCCTGGGTCCCTGGGACCGGCAGGAGCGGCAACTCCCCCTCGTAGCAGCCGGGTCGGTGCGGCGGCCGGTCCCGCCCGGGCGGGACCGGCCCCGGCTCAGTACCGCAGTACGGCGGCGATCCGGTCGTGCTCGGCCAGGCTGTCGGCGGGCCGGAAGACCACCTCGGCGCGGCTGTCCAGCGCGGCCTCGACCAGCTCGTCCACGATGTCCTCCCGCACCCCCTGCTCCCAGGCGCCCGGCCCCGGCTCGCCCTCGACCGCCGCCAGGTGCCCGTCCGTCAGCCGGACCGTGGCCTGGAACTGCTCCTCCACCACCAGCAGTTCGACCCGGCCCTCGCGGACCGCCTCCCACACCTCGTCCAGCCCGGCCGCGAAGACCTTGCGCCCGCGCGCCTCGTCGAGCAGCTTGCCGACCCGCCGGCCGTCCTCCGCCGCCAGCGCCTCGGCGGCGGGCGCCAGCTCCTGCAGCAGCACCCGGCCGGGACCGTCCACCAGCCCGCCCTTGCGGACCGAGCCCGCCGCGCCCCGGGCCGCCGTACCGACCTCCTCCAGCAGGCTGACCGCCTGCGCCAGCCCCACCACGTGGAACGGCCGGGGCTCGGCCGCCAGCAGTGCGGCCAGCGCGGCGTCCACCGTCCGCAGGAAACGCCTGGTCTCCTCGTCGCTGAAGGTGCTGGGCTGGTCGCCGATCCGCTCCTCGCGCTGCGCGTCGAACTGCAGCGGGTCCGGCTCCAGCGGGAAGCCGTGCCGGCGGTCCTCGGCCAGCGTCTCCCCGACCCCGCTCCACAGGGTCGCCCGGTCGGCGGCCACCGCCAGCACCCAGTACGGGCGGGCCTGGGCCCGGGCCGCCACCAGGTTGCGGGTCAGGTAGGTGTCGGCGAACACCACCCGCTCGGGCACCGGCCGGGCCAGCGACCAGATCTGGTGCTCACCGGCGGTCGCGAGGATCACCAGGCCGTCGAGGGAGTGCCGCAGGTCCACCTCGGCGGCGGCCCGGTCCAGCTGCGCCTTGAGGGCGATCCGGTCCTGCCGCGACACCTGCGGGTCCTCGTCGATCCGGCGCGCCGCCTCGGCCAGCACGTTGCGCAGCCGGACCGCGTCCTGGGCGTTGTCCGGTTCGCGGCGGTGGGTGGGCATGGTGAGGGACACCGCCGGATAGGGCCGGGGCGCCCGGAGATCACGGAGGACGGCTGCGGTCAGTGCGTCGGTTTCCATGGGGCCTTCCTGGTCGGTCGCCTGGGCTGCCGGCGGACGCCGCCACCGGCCGCCCTGCTGCCAGGCCGCCCGCCGGCCGGTCCGCCTACCCGGCCGAGCCTCGCACAGCGGCCGGACCGAGCCCTTCGGCCGCGCCGCACGGCGCGCCGCGGATCTCCCCGGACGGCGCCCGGCCCGGCCCCGTCCGGCCCGATCTTTCCCCGGTCAGGCGTGGCGGTGGCGGGCCTTCCCCCGCCACCGGCGGCAGAATCGACAGGTGAGCGCGGAACAGGAGTCACCCCGGTCCTCGATGACCCAGACCCAGTGCGGCGGCTCGGCCCGTACGCCGCTGCGGCACTTCCTGCGGACCGAGACCGGCAGCGCGGTCTTCCTGCTGGCCGCCACCGTCGCCGCCCTGGTCTGGGCGAACGCCGGCCCGGGGACGTACGAGCAGTTCTGGGGCACCCACCTGTCGGTCCGGCTCGGCTCCGGCGAGGTGTCGCTGGACCTGCGGGAGTGGGTGAACAGCGGGCTGATGACGCTGTTCTTCTTCGTGGTGGGCCTGGAGGCCCGGCGCGAGTTCGACATGGGCGAGCTGCGCGAGCGACGGCGGGTGACGCTGCCGCTGGTGGCGGGCCTGAGCGGGATGGTCGTGCCGGTCGTGATCTACCTCGCCGTCAACGCCGGGCACGGCACCGGCCACGGCTGGGGCACCGCGATGTCCACGGACACCGCGTTCGCGCTGGGCATGCTGGCCGTGTTCGGCCGCCGGCTGCCCACCGCGCTGCGGATCTTCGTGCTCACCGTCGCCGTGGTGGACGACTTCCTCGCGCTGGTCGTCATCGCCGTCGCCTACAGCACCGACCTGGAGCTGCCCGCGCTGCTCACCGCGCTCGGCATCTTCGCCGTGATGCTGCTGATCAAGACCACCGGCCTGCGCGCCGGACCGGTGTACGCCGTCCTGGCCGTCGCCGCCTGGGTGGCGATGCTGAAATCCGGCGTGGACCCGGTCGTCACCGGCCTCGCACTGGGGCTGCTCACCTACGCCCGCCCGGCCGCCCGGGACGACCTGGAACGGGCCAGCGGCCTGTTCCGGCTGTTCCGCGAGCAGCCCACCCCCGAGCTGGAGCGGTCGGTCCGCCGCGGCCTGGCCTCCGCGCTGTCACCCAACGAACGCCTCCAGCGGATGTACCACCCCTGGACCAGCTACGTGATCGTGCCGCTGTTCGCCCTCGCCAACGCCGGCATCACCGTCAGCGGCCCGGAACTCGCCCGGGCCTTCGGCACCCCCGTCACCCTGGGCATCCTGCTCGGGTACGTGGCCGGCAAGCCGATCGGCATCATCGGCTCCTCGGTGCTCGCCACCAGGCTCGGCCGCGGACGGCTGCGCCCGCCGGTCGGCTGGGGCGCTCTGACCGCCGGCGGCACCATCGCCGGGGTCGGCTTCACCGTCTCCCTGCTGATCGCCACGCTCGCCTTCGACGGCGAGCAGCTCCAGCAGGCGAAGATCGGCATCCTCTCCGCGGTGGTCGGCGCGTTCGCCCTGACCGCGCTGGTCACCTGGCTGATCGGGCTGCTCCCCGCGCGCCGGCGGACCCGGGCGCTGCTCGGCACCGCCACCCCGATCGTCGACCTCAACGAACCGGTCGATCCCGAGCGGGACCACGTCCGCGGCCCGATGGACGCCCCGGTGACGGTCGTCGAGTACGGCGACTTCGAGTGCCCGTACTGCGGGCGCGCCGAGAACGTGGTGCGCCGGCTGCTCGCCGACCACGGCGACGTCCGCTACGTCTGGCGGCACCTGCCGCTCACCGACGTCCACCCCTTCGCCCAGCTCGCCGCGGAGGCCGCCGAGGCCGCGGCCCGCCAGGGCAGCTTCTGGGAGATGCACGACCTGCTGTTCCGGCACCAGGACCGGCTGCGCACCCCCGACCTGCTCCGCTACGCCGAGCAGCTCGGCCTCGACACCGACCGCTTCCGCCACGACCTGCGGGCGCACACCGGAGCCGCGCTGGTCGCCGAGCACATGGAGTCCGCCGACCTCAGCGGTGTGGCGGGCACCCCGACCTTCTTCGTCAACGGCCGCCGCCACCACGGCGCGTACGACATCACCACGCTCTCCGCGGCCGTCCGGGCGGCCCGCGACCGGGCGACGCTCACCTCGTAGCGGGCGCACGGCCGGGCCGCCGGTGCGGCAACCGGGGTCAACGCGGTGGCCGGACCGATCAATGACCGGGCGCCGCAGGGCCGCTAGCGTCGGCGGGACACCGGGCCGAGTCCGCCGACGACGGGAGCACCCATGTCCGATCCGCAGTCCCCCGCAGGGCCCGAGGCGGGGACCGGGCCGCGCCGCCGCAAGTTCTGGGGCTGGGGCTACGAGGACGAACAGCCCTCCCGCACCGACGTGCTGGCCATCGCCGCGCAGGCCAGGGCCACCCTCGGGTTCGGCGGCGAGCGGGTCCTCGACCCGCCCTCGGTCGCGGACCTGCGGCTGCCGGATCCCCGGCTGGCCCCGCCGGCCTCGCTCGCCCCGCTGTTCACCGCCGCCCCCTACGAGCGGGCCGCCCACGCGTACGGGAAGTCGTACCGGGACGTGGTGCGCGCCTTCCACGGCGAGTTCCCGCACCCGCCGGACCTGGTGGCGCTGCCCCGGGACGAGGAGGGGATCGCCGCCGTGCTGGAGTGGTGCGCGCAGGTCGGCGCGGCGGTCGTCCCGTACGGCGGCGGGACCAGCGTGGTCGGCGGGGTGGAGCCGCCGTCCGGTGGCCGGTTCGCGGGGACGGTCTCGCTCGACCTGCGCGGGCTCGACCGGGTGCGGGAGGTCGACACCGCCTCCTCGGCCGCGCTGATCCAGGCGGGCGCCCTACTGCCCGAGGCCGACCGGCAGCTGCGCGAGCACGGGCTGACGCTGCGCCACTACCCGCAGTCGTACCGGTTCGCGACCGTCGGCGGCTCGATCGTCACCCGGGCGGGCGGACACTACGCCACCGGCCGCACCCACCTCGACGACTTCGTCCAGTCCGTCCGGGCGGTCACCCCGGCGGGGCTCTGGGAGAGCCGGCGGCTGCCCGCCTCCGGCGCCGGGCCGAGCCCCGACCGGCTGATGATCGGCTCGGAGGGGGTCCTCGGGGTGGTGACCGAGGCCTGGCTGCGGGTCCAGGACCGGCCGCGGTTCAAGGTGTCCGCCACCTTCGCCTTCCCGGACTTCACCGCCGGGGCGCGGGCCGCCCGGGCGATCGTCCGCTCCGGCCTCCAGCCCGCCAACTGCCGGCTGCTCGACCCGGACGAGGCCCGGCTCAACCAGGCCGGGAACGGGAAGGAGGCCGTGCTGATCGTGGGCTTCGAGTCCGCGCACCACCCGCAGGACGGCCTGCTGGACCAGGCCGCCGGCCTCGCCCTGGCCCACGGCGGCCGCCGCCACGACGGATCCGGCGACCCGGCCGGCCCGGCCGCGGCGGCCGAGAAGCAGTGGCGGGACGGCTTCCAGGCGGCACCGTACCTGCGGGACGCGCTGGTCGCGGCGGGCATCCTGGTGGAGACCTTCGAGACCGCCGTCACCTGGGACCGGTTCGAGGAGCTGGACGCCGAACTCCACCGCACCGCCACCCGGGCGGCCACCTCGGTCTGCGGCGCCGCCGCCGTCCACCGCAGGCTCACGCACGTCTACCCGGACGGCGCCGCGCTGTACTTCACCGTGCTCGGCCCGGCCCGCCGCGGCTCCGAGCTCCACCAGTGGGACGACATCAAGACCGCCGTCGGCGAGGCCCTGCTGGCCGGCGGCGCCACCATCACCCACCACCACGCCGTCGGCCGCGACCACCGCCCGTGGTACGACCGGCAGCGGCCGGACCTGTTCGCCCGCGCCCTCGGCGCCGTCAAGGCGGAACTCGACCCCCGGGGGATCCTCAACCCCGGTGTCCTGCTGGGCTGACCGCCCCGGTGACCGGCCCGGGCCGCCGACTCCCCGGGCCGCCGACTCCTCGGGCCCCGGGCTCGCCGAACCCGCCACCGGCCGGGCCCGGCTGCGCCAGGATGGAGGCCATGAGTCGCACGCCCGTTCCCGCCACCTCGTCCGTACCGCACCGGCTCGGCCGCCTCACCGCGACCGAGCGCCGGATCTGGCAGGCCTTCCCGCACGGGGACCCGGTCGATCTGCGGACCGGCGACCCGGACGCCGACCGGCCGGACGCCGCGGAGCACTGGGCGCCCGAACGGTCGGTCCGCGGCGAGGTGCTCGCGGCGCTGCTGCTCGGGGCGTGCCCGCAGGCGGCCGGATCGGTGGCGGCGCTCCGCCTCACCGGGGCGCGGATCACCGGGCCGCTGCGGCTCGACCACGGCCAGGTCTCCTGCGCGCTGCAGTTGCGCGGGTGCCGGTTCGACGGGCCGATCGGCCTGGACGGCGCCGCCACCGGGTCGGTCGACCTGGGCGGCTCCCGGCTGACCACGCTCAGCGCGTACGGCGCCCAGGTCCGCGGCACGCTCGACCTGCGCGACACCGTGGTGACCGGCGGCACGGCGCCGGACGGCGGAACGGCCGCCGGCGAGGACGCCGCGGCGGAGGGCGGCGCGGCCCGCGCCGTGCACGCCGACGCGATCGTGGTCGACGGCAGTCTGCACGCCAACCGGGCCAGGATCGCCGGCCCGTTCAACCTGATCAACGCCCGGATCGGCGGCCGGCTCACCCTGATCGACTCCGAGCTGGTCAACCCCGCCCCGGGCGGCTCCGCCCTGAACGGCGGCGGGATGCAGATCGGTCGCAGCCTGTTCGCCCAACGGATCTCGGTGGTGGGCGAGTTCCGGATACCGGGGGCCCAGGTCGGCAGCTCACTGCTGCTCACCGGAGCCCGGCTCGACGGCCGCGGCGGCACCGCCCTGCACGGCGACTCGCTGCGGGTGGCGAGCGACACCTCGCTGCGGCCCGCCCAATTGCCCGGACAGCGGGAGCAGCGCCCGTTCACGGCGATCGGCACGGTACGGCTGCCCGGGGCGCGGTTCGCCGGCGAGCTGGACCTGGGTGCGGCCGACCTGACCGCCACCCCCGGCGAACCGGCCCTGCACGCCAGCCGGTTGACCGTCGAAGGCAGTCTGCGGCTCGACCACGGCCTGCGGACCGACGGCGAGATCCGGCTGACCGGCGCCCGGATCGGCGGCCACCTCGACCTGGCCGGGATGGCCAGCCCGAACGCCCGGCTGACGCTGTACGCGGCGCACGCCGCCGGCGGCGTCCGGGACGACCCGGACAGCTGGCCCGGCCGGCTCAACCTGGACGGCTTCACCTACGGCCCGTTCAGCGACTACGTCCCGGCGGCCGGCCGGCTCCGGCTGCTGGCCCGGCAGACCGGCCGCGGGGACCGCGACCGCACCGGCGCGTTCCGCGCCCAGCCGTACGAGCAACTGGCCTCCTACTACCGCTCCCTGGGCAACGACGGCGAGGCCAGGACCGTCCTGCTGGCCAGGCAGCGGGCGCTGCGGGCGACCTTCCCGTGGTGGCGGCGGATCCCGGGCCGGCTGCTGGACCTGCTGGTCGGCTACGGCTACCGGCCGGCCCGGGCGTTCGGCTGGGCGGCCGGCCTGCTGGTGGCGAGCAGCGTCTACTTCGGCCGGGTCCGGCCGGAGCACGTGGCCTCCGACGACACCTCGGAGTTCAACCCGGTGCTGTACGCGGCCGACCACCTGATCCCGGTGGTCCGCTTCGGCCAGACCGAGGCCTGGCAGTACCACGGCCTCCCGGCCGTCGTGACGGTGGTCCTGACGCTCCTCGGCTGGACCCTCGGCATCGCCATCGCGGCGGCCGCCACCCGCACCTTCAACCGCAACTAGGCCTGTCCGCCGGCGCCGCTGTCGGTGCGGGATGGCAGGCTGCGCCCATGAGTTACGACCTTGCCGTCTGGGAGGGCGAGCGGCCGGCGGACGACGCTGCCGCGAGCCGGTGCTTCGACGATCTGTACGACCGGTACATCGCCGCGGGCGGGCCGGACGTCCCGGCGACCGACCGGATCGCGGCGTACGTCGCCGCGCTCCTGGCGCGGTGGCCCGATCTCACCGAGGACGGGGGCGACCGCTCGCCGTGGTCGACGGGCCCGCTCATCCGCGAGGCGAGCGGGCCCCTGGTCTACTTCCCGATGCGCTGGAGCATGGCGGACGAGGCGTCCGCCCACGCCGCGGAGGTGGCCGCGTCGCTTGGTCTGGTCTGCTACGACCCGCAGGCCCGGTGTCTGCGGCCCTGAGCCGGACCTCAGGTAAGATACCCATACTATGAATGACCCTTACACGCTGGAGGCGGGCGTGCCGCCCGTCGAGGTCTACCGCCGGCTGCGGACCGACGCGGGACTGTCCGACAAGGCTCCCGCGGCCGCCGCCCTCGGTCTGGCCGGCACCTGGTTCGGCGTGGTCCTGCACCACGAGGGGCGGCCCATCGGCATGGGGCGGATCATCGGCGACGGCGGCACGGCGTTCCAGGTCGTCGACATCTGCGTGCACCCCGCCCACCAGGGCCGGGGCCTCGGACGGCGCATCATGGCGGCGCTGACCGAGGAGCTGGAGCGCCGGGCCCCGGCCACCGCGTACGTCTCCCTGATCGCGGACGGACCCGCCCGCTTCCTGTACGAGAAGTTCGGCTTCGCCGACACGGCCGCCCACGGCTCGATCGGCATGTACCGCATGATGCGCGGGAACTGACGGCCCGGCGGTGTGGTCTGTCCGAAGGTACGCGGCGGGTCCGGAGGCGAGTGGCCGGGCCTGACGCGTCGTCGGTTCTGACGCGCCGCGGGCGTGGTCCTGCCGTCGGCTGCCGCGGGTGCCTGGTTGCATGGTGCCGACCTCCGGTCCATCTCCGCCCCCGACCCCAGGAGCAGTACCCGTGAAGATCGCGATCATCGGCGCCGGCAACATCGGCGGCACCCTGACCCGGCGGCTGTCCGCCCTCGGCCACGAGGTGTCCGTCGCCAACTCCCGTGGCCCGCAGACGCTCTCCGCTCTCGCCGCCGAGACCGGTGCGACGGCGCGGCCGGTCGAGGAGGTCGCCCGGGGGGCGGAGCTGGCCGTGGTGACGATCCCGCAGGGCAAGGTCCCCGAGCTGCCGGCCGGCCTGTTCGACGGCGCCGCCGACGGGCTGGTCGTGGTCGACACCGGCAACTACTACCCCCGGCAGCGCGACGGCCGGATCGCGGGGATCGAGATCGGCAGCACCGAGAGCCGCTGGGTGGAGCAGCAGCTCGGACGTCCGGTGGTCAAGGCGTTCAACAACATCTACGCCCACCACCTGGCCGATCTCGGGCGCCCGGCGGGTGCGCCGGACCGGATCGCGCTGCCGGTCGCCGGTGACGACGAGCGGGCCAAGGCGGTCGTCCTCGGCCTGGTGGAGGCCCTCGGTTTCGACGCCGTCGACGCGGGTTCGCTGGAGGACTCGTGGCGCCAGCAGCCCGGTACGCCGGTGTACACCACCGACCTGGACGCGGGCGGCGTACGCCGGGCCCTGGCCGAGGCCGACCCGGAGCGCTCCCCCGACTGGCGCGCGACCCCGGACAGCCCCGGCAGCTTCGAGCACCCCGCCTGAGCCCGGCGCACGGGCGCGCCCGGCCCGCGCACCGGAGCGCGCGGGGCGGACAGCGGTGGCCGCACGCTCCGCCGTCCGGGTTGATCGGTCGCGGGCCCCTTGCCGCGGCGGTGGTCCGAACGGGTACATGGAGCTGGCCGTACGTAGCCGAATCGAGGCCCGTCCACCCCGGGGAGCGACATGCCCTCCTTCACCATCACCGACCGCGGCGGCGTGAGCTTCCCTCCGGGCGACCACACCGCCGTCGCGTTCTTCTGCGACAACACGCTCGACGGCGCCCCGCAGGCCGCGCTGCGGGTGGTGGTCTGGTCCCCCGGCCACCCGGACGTCCACCGGGTCGCCGTCGGCAACGACGGCGGCCGCCAGGTCGTGATCACGTTCGCCGAACCGGCCGCGACCCACACCGTCACGGTGACCCGCACGGACGGCCTGTCGTTCCCGGTCTACGCCGCGGTGACCTGAGATGGCCGCCGAGGAGCCGGACTTCGTCGTCACGCACCAGGGTGGGGTGACCTTCGCCGAGGGCCAGTACACCGGTGTGCGGTTCTTCTGCGACCACACCCTCGACGGCTCGCCGCGGGCCGCGCTGCGGGTGGTCGTCTGGTCCGGTTCGGCCGACGTGCGGTACGTCGCCGTCGGCAACGACGGCGGCTCCGCGGTGACGGTCCGCTTCGCCCGCCCGCTGCTCACCCACACCGTCACGGTGACCCGGACGGACGGCCTGTCCTTCCCGGTCCACGCCGTGCTGGACCGCGAGCCTGCCTCCGGGTCCGACGGCACACCCACCACACCCACCACGCCCGGGCCGATCGCCACCTCGGAGATCGACTTCTCCGGCGCCGGGTCGTGGTCCAGCGGTTCGGCGGCCTGCATCGGCTACATCGACGAGGCGCTGGACGCGATGGGGATCACCGACCCGGGCGCCCGCCGGTCCTGGGAGCTCGGCATGGACACCATCGCGTCCAGGGAGTCCGCCTACAACTCGCCCAGGTGGCAGATCAACACCTCCGACGCCAACGTGGTCGGCCCGCCCGTACCGGAGGACTCCGCGCATCCCGGGGCGCCGTTCCAGTGCTCGCGCGGGGTGGCCCAGTGCATCCCGCAGACCTTCGCCGGCCACCACCAGGCCGGGACGTCGGTGCGGATCTACGACCCGGTCGCCAACTTCGCCGCCGCGATGAACTACGTGATGGACGCCTACGGCGTGGCGCGGGACGGCCACGACCTGGCCGCCAAGGTGCAGCAGGCCGACCCGGACCGGCCGCCCGCGGGGCACTGGGACCGCGGGGCACTGGGACGGCGGGGTACTGAGACCGCGGGGTACCGAAACCGCGGGGACAACGGTGCGCGCGGCGCTACCCGTCCGCCCCGCGCTGGACGGCGGCGGCCGCCCGGTGCAGTTCGGCGAGCACCGTGCGGACCGCCCGGCGGGCCAGGCGCTCCGGGCGGTGCAGGACGTCGACGTGGCGGCGGGCGGGCACGCCGGTGAGCGGTCGCAGGACCAGGGCGGGATGCCGGGGCGTGGTCCAGCGGGGCATCAGGGCGATGCCGCCGCCGGCGGCGACGGTCTCCGCGACCACCGCGAACTCGTTGATGCGGTGGACGATGTCGAGCGGGCGGTTGGCCGCGGCGGCGATGGCGTGGACGGTGGCCATCAGCGGGAAGCCGTCGTGCACGGTGATCCACGGCTCCCCCGCCACGTCGCGGGGGGTGAGCCGGGCCTTGGCGGCCAGCGGGTGCACGGCGGGCAGCGCGACGTCCAGCGGTTCGAGCAGCAGCGTGGAGACGGTGACGGCGGCGGGCCACGGCGGCGCGTGGTCCAGGTGGTGGGCGATCACCAGGTCGTAGTCCCGGGTCAGCTTCGGGAAGTGGTCGCGGGCGACGTCCTCGTCGGCGAGCGAGAGGCGGGGGCTCCCGGAGCCGGGGCGGTCCCGCAGCAGGATCGGGAAGAACGTGGAGGCCGCGCTGTGGAACGCGGCGACCGACACGCCCGCGTCGGGCCGGTCGACGTACTCGTCGACCACGCGGCGTGCCCTGGCGAGCGCCGTCTCCACCTCCACGGCCGCGGCGGCGAGCGCCTGCCCGGCCTCGGTGAGCACCAGGCGGCGGCCCTCGCGTTCGGTGAGCGGGACCGGGATCGGGCGTTGCAGCAGGTGGAGCTGTTGCGAGACCGCCGAGGGGGTCATCGCCAGCGCCTCGGCGGCCGCGGTGACGCTGCCCAGTTCGCCGAGCTCGCGGAGGATGCGCAGCTGCCGTTCGTTCATCCCGACAGTGTAGGGAAACTGAATGGTCCATGAAGAAGGTCGCTCTTGGCTTCAAGATCCTGGTGCGGCAGCGTAGGGGCGTGATCCAAGCCCGCCGCACGGATGCGGTCCTCCTGCTCGTCGCCCTGGTCTGGGGTTCCAGCTATCTGGCCGCGAAGACCGCCACCGCCGCCCTGCCGGTGCTGGTGGTGCTGTTCGCGCGCTATCTGCTCTCGGCCGTCGCCTGCCTCGCCCTCGCCGCGCCGGGCCGCCGACGCGGGCCCTGGACCCGGGCGGAGGTCCGGGTCGGGGCGGTGCTCGGTGTCACCCAGGCGGCCGTCCTGGTCCTGGAGACGTACGGGGTCGCGCACACCAGCGCCGCCAACGCCGGGCTGATCATCAGTCTGACCATCGTGCTCACCCCGCTGCTGGACCGCTCGGGCGGCGCCGGCCCGCTGCCGCCGCGCTTCTTCGCGGCGACGGCCGTGTGCCTGCTGGCCGTCGGACTGCTGATGTCCGGCCAGGGCTTCCACCGGCCGGGCGCCGGCGACCTGCTGATGCTCCTCGCAGCGGTGGTCCGGGCGGCCCACGTCGCGCTGGTGGGCCGGCTGACGGCCCGGCACCCCGTCCGGCCGATGCAGCTGACGGCGGTCCAGACGGTGGTCGGGACGGCGCTGTTCGCGCTGCCGGCCGCGGGCGGGGTGCCGGCGCTGGCCCAGGCGCCCGCCGCGGTCTGGGCGCAGCTCGGGTACCTCGCGCTGTTCTGCAGCGTGTTCGCGTTCGTGGCCCAGACCTGGGCGGTGCAGCGGACCTCGGCCGGCCGGGCCAGCCTGCTGCTGGGCACCGAGCCGGTCTGGGCCGTGGCGGTCGGCGTCTGCCTGGGCGGGGAGAGGTTCGGCCTTCCGGCCGCGCTCGGCGCGGTGCTGATGGTCACGGGAACGTACTGGGGCCAGGCCGTCGAACGGGCCCACCGCACGACCGGTCCCGCGCGGCAGCCGGACCGGGCCGCGGCTCCCGCCGGGGCCTGAGCCACCGGCACGGACGCCCCGGCGGCTCGCCGATGCGGCGTGAGGCAGGCCTTCGCCGTGGACGAGCAGACCGAGCCGGGCCCGAACGCGCACACGCGGAAGGCCCGGACCCCGACCGGACGGGCGTCGGGACCACCCCCGGATCGGCCTGCGGGCCACGGACGGGCCACCCCGGCAGCTACGCCCGCTGCGCGTACCTTCGGCCGAATACAGCTGCGCTCGCGTCGCCGCCGACGGATCCGTCTCCGGGCCGGCGGCGGGCCACTGCAGCCGGTACGTCCCTGTGCGACCGCCTTCCGGACGTAGGCGGGTGCCCGCGCGCCGCCACCGGATCTGTCCCCAAGCCACCCACACGCGGGTGCCGAGGCCGGTGGCCGTCCACTTCGGCGGGTACGGCCCCGCGCGGGAACCTTCCGCCCTCGCCGGGTGCGGTCAACTCCCGGCTCGCGCAGGGTGATTCCTCGAGTCCGACGCGGAGGCCGCCGAGCGCCGCGCTACCCGGGCCGGCCGGTGGTGTCCGCGCGGGCGGCCCGGGTCCAGGCGACCAGGTCGCGGGCGAGCGGGGCGGCGTGGCGGGCCCAGCGGAAGTGGTCGAGGGGGCCGCCGGCCGCGTCCCCGGCGGTGTAGCCGCGGCGGTCGACCGGCGCGTTCGGCACCTTGCCGCACAGGTGGTCGACGGCGCCCGGCGGCGCGAGGCGGTCGCCCTCCACGTCCACCGCGAGCACCGGCACCCGCAGGCCGCGCAGGGTGTCCTCCATGTCGGCGCCAGCCAGCCGGTAGCGGCCGGTCCGGGCCTGGTGGGCCCAGTCGATGATGACGCCGGCCGGCTGGCGGCCGCCGAAGCCGAGCCGGTGGCCCGGCCAGTGGCCGAGCGCGGCGGCGGTGAGGGCCATCAGCCGGCTCGCGGCGAGCAGCCCGGGGGCCCGCAGGCCGTACGCGCGGTGGTAGACGGATCCGGCCGCGACCAGGGCGACGGCGTCGGGCGCCGGGGTGCCGCGTTCGGCGGCCTCGGCGGCCTGGACGAGGGCGAGTTGTCCGCCGAGGCTGTGCCCGCAGACGGTGAGGGCGGCCTGTGGCAGGTGGGTGCGGACGGCGGCGACGGCCGCACCGAGGTCGTCGGTGAGCTGGCGGTAGCCGGTGGTGCGGGGCACCTGCCCGCGCGCGCCGCTCCCCCGGTGGTCCAGCACCAGCGCGGTGGCGCCGGCGGCGTGCAGGTGCTCGGCGAACCGCCGGTAGAACCCGACCGGTGTCCCCATGGCCGGGGAGACCAGCACCACCGGCGCCCCCGGATCGTCCTGGGCGAGCCCGTGCAGCGGGAAGGCGGCACCGTCGGGTGCCTCGACCTCGAGGTGGCGGGGCAGTTCCGCCCGTGTCTGCGGCATCCGACGGAGTATGGCACACGGGTACGACACGGGGCCGCCCACCGGGAGGGCCGGGAAGCGTCAACGGCCTTACCCCGCCGGGCCATTGACATGGACCTGCAACCAGGACTTAACCTGGCGTGCGCTACCGATCGGTAGCTTCGGTTCTGAACCGGACCGGGTCAAGTCGCACGGCACCTCCGAACACCCCGCGGAGGAGCAGCCCCCGTGCGCCCCGGCCCGGGAGTCGCACATGCCCCCAACCGCGTCGTGACTCACCCTCGGAGAGCCCATGAGGCCCACTTTTCCGCCGGCCGACCTCGTCATCGGGATCACCCCCTTCCTCGAACCCGACGCCGGCCTCGCGGAGGCCCTCTGCCGCGCCGGAGCGCTCGGCGTACTGGACCTCGGCACCGGCGACCGGCACGCCCGCGAGCAGCTCGCCGCACTGCGCGAACGCGCCCCGGGCCGCTTCGGCCTCCGGGTGCAACCCGGCTGCCGGCTCTCGCCCGCCGACCTCGACGCCCCCGGTACGGCCGCACCGCACACCCTCGTCCTGCCCGCGGACCTGCCCGGCTGGGAGCTCGGACCGCTCGGCGCCCGCTACCGGCTGCTGGCCGAGGTGACCGACCTGGCCCAGGCCCGCGCCGCCGTCGGCGCCGGGGCCCACGGCCTGATCGCCCGCGGGGCCGAGAGCGGCGGCCGGGTCGGCGAGTTGAGCACCTTCGTGCTGCTCCAGCAGTTACTGGGCGCCCCGGAGATCGGGGTACCGGTGTGGGCGTGCGGCGGCATCGGGCCGCGCACCGCGGCGGCGGCGGTCGCCGGCGGCGCCGCGGGGGTGGTGCTGGACAGCCAGCTCGCCCTGCTCGCCGAGTCCTCGGCGGCGCAGCACGTCGCGGCGGCCGTCCGCGGCATGGACGGCTCCGAGACCGTGGTCCTCGACGGGAGACGGGTGCTGCGCCGCGGCACCCCGGCCGCCCCGGCCCCTGCACGTCCCGCACGCCCCGCCACCGCACCACGAGGCAGCGAAGCGCCCCCCACCGAAGCGTCCGCCTCCGAGCCGTCCACCACCGAGCCACGAGGCACCGAACCGACCGCCACCGAACCAACCGCCACCGAACCGTCCACCGCCGAGTTGGCGGTCGGTCAGGACGGCTCCCTGGCCACGGCCTTCGCCGACCGGTGGGGCACCGTCCCCCGGACCGTCCGGGCGGTACGGGAGGCCGTCCTGGACGGACTGCGGACGGCGGCCGCGGCCCGGACCGAACTCGGCGAGCAGTCGGCGCTGAGCCGGGCCCTCGGCACCCGGCTGCCGGTGGCCCAGGGTCCGATGACCAGGGTCAGCGACCAGCCCGGCTTCGCGGCGGCGGTCGCCGGGGCGGGCGCCCTGCCGTTCGTGGCCCTGGCCCTGGCCGGTCCGGAGCAGTCCCGCGACCTGCTCGCCCGGACCCGGACCGCGCTGGACGGGCGGCCCTGGGGCGTCGGCGTCCTCGGCTTCGCGCCCGAGGAGCTGCGCGCGGCCCAGCTGGCCGAGGTGCTCGCCGCCCGCCCCACCCACGCCGTGATCGCCGGCGGACGCCCGGCCCAGGCGCGGGTGCTGGAGGAGGCCGGGATCCGCACCTACCTGCACGTGCCCTCCCCCGGGCTGCTGCGGCAGTTCCTGGAGGACGGGGCCCGCAGGTTCGTCTTCGAGGGCGCGGAGTGCGGCGGCCATGTCGGGCCCCGGCACAGCTTCCCGCTCTGGGAGGCGCAGTCGGCGGTGCTGGAGGAGTTCCTCGACGCGGCGGCGCCGGGCGGGCCGCCGGTGGAGGTGCTGTTCGCGGGCGGCGTCCACGACGAACGCTCGGCGGCCATGGTGGC
The DNA here is from genome assembly GCF_057220535.1 of Kitasatospora sp. NEAU-CNBT7. Taxonomy (NCBI): domain Bacteria; kingdom Bacillati; phylum Actinomycetota; class Actinomycetes; order Kitasatosporales; family Streptomycetaceae; genus Kitasatospora; species Kitasatospora sp. NEAU-CNBT7. The sequence goes on from NZ_JBXQQB010000011.1 coordinate 132,616, forward strand.
GGTGCTGGCGGGACCGCTGGCCGCCCGTGGTGTCGCGGCCGGGGTGCTGATGGGCACCGCCTACCTGTTCACCGAGGAGGCGGTCGCGCACGGGGCCGTCCAGCCGCTGTTCCAGCGTCAGGTGGTCGCGGCGCAGGCCACCGAGCTGCTGGTGACGGCTCCGGGCCATGCGACCCGGTGCGTGCCGAGCCCGTTCACCGCCGAGTTCCGGGCGCTGCACGGGCGGCTGCGCGCCGACGGGGTGCCGGACCGGGAGGTCTGGGAGCGGCTGGAGCGGCTGAACGTCGGCCGGTTGCGGATCGCCGGCAAGGGCGTCGACCGGGTGGCGGGCGAGCTGACCGCCGTCGACGAGGCGGGCCAGCTGGAGCAGGGGATGTTCATGGCCGGGCAGGTCGCCGTGGTGCGGTCGGCCACCACGACCGTGGCCGCCCTGCACACCGCGGTCAGCGCGGGCGCGGCGGACTTCCTGACGGCGCGGGCCGAGGAGCTGGCGCAGCCGCTCGGCCTGTCCCCGGCCGCCGCGCCCGAGCCCGAGCCGGAACCGCTGCGGATCGCGGTGATCGGCATGGCGGGCATGTTCCCGAACGCCCCCGATCTGCCCGCGTTCTGGGCGAACGTGCTGGCCGGCGTGGACGCCGTCACCGAGGTCCCCGCCGACCGCTGGGACCCGGAGCTCTACCACTCGCCGGACGGCGGACCCGGCACCACGCCCTCCAAGTGGGGCGGTTTCCTGCCGCCGGTCCCGTTCGACGCGCTGTCCTACGGCATCCCGCCGGCCGCGCTGGCCAGCATCGAGCCGGTCCAGCTGCTGGCCCTGGAGGCGGCCCGCCGGGCGCTGACGGACGCCGGGTACGACGGCGGCGGCCCGGACGGCGGCCGGGCCTTCGACCGCTCGCGCACCAGCGTGGTGTTCGGGGCGGAGGCGGGCAGCGACCTGTCCAACGCGGGCGTGCTGGGGGCGGTGCTGCCCGCCTATCTGGGCTCGGTGCCGCCGGCCGTCGCCGAGCAGTTGCCGAAGCTCACCGAGGACTCGTTCCCGGGCATGCTCGCCAACGTGATCTCCGGGCGGATCGCGAACCGCCTCGACCTGGGCGGCGCCAACTTCACCGTGGACGCGGCCTGCGCCTCCTCGCTGGCCGCGCTCGACGTGGCCTGCAAGGAGCTGGCGACGGGCTCCGCCGACCTGGCCCTGTGCGGCGGCGCCGACCTGCACAACGGCATCAACGACTACCTGCTCTTCGCCTCGGTGCACGCGCTGTCGCCGACCGGCCGCTCCCGCCCGTTCGACGCGTCGGCGGACGGCATCGCGCTGGGCGAGGGCGTGGGCTGCCTGGTCCTGAAGCGGCTGGCCGACGCCGAACGGGACGGCGACCGGGTGTACGCCGTCGTCCAGGGCGTCGGCAGCGCCAGCGACGGCCGCTCGCTCGGCCTCACCGCCCCGCGGCCCGAGGGGCAACGGGCCGCCCTGGAACGGGCGTACCGCGGCGCCGGGATCACCCCCGCCGCCGTCGGCCTGGTGGAGGCGCACGGCACCGGCACGGTGGTCGGCGACCGCACCGAACTGGCCACGCTGACCGACGTGTTCACGGCGGCCGGCGCGGCGCCGGGGAGCTGCGCGCTGGGATCGGTGAAGTCGCAGATCGGGCACACCAAGTGCGCGGCGGGACTGGCGGGCCTGATCAAGGCGTCGCTGGCGCTGCACACCGGGGTGAAGCCGCCGACCCTGCACCTGACCCGCCCGAATCCGGCCTGGGAGGCCGGGAGCAGCCCGTTCGCGTTCCACACCGAGGCCAGGCCGTGGGCCGAGCCGGCCGCCGAACGGGTGGCCGGGGTCAGCGCGTTCGGCTTCGGCGGCACCAACTTCCATGCCGTTCTGACCGGTTACGACGGCCCGTCACCGCTGCACGGGTCGCAGCAGTGGCCCGCCGAGCTGTTCGTCTTCCGCGGCGGCGACCGGGAACGGGCGCTGCGCGGGGTGGCCGAACTGCTGCGGCTGGCCGAGGCGGAGGGCTCGCCGTGGCGGCTTCGCGACCTCGCGCTGGCGGCCTGCACCCGGGCGGAGTCCGGCCACGGTCCGGTCCACGTCGCGGTGGTGGCCTCCGACGTCGCCGAGCTGGCCGTACTGCTGCGCCGCGCGCTGGACGGGGAGCACGATCCGGCGGCCGGGGTGCACCTGGCCGAGGGCGGGCCGGTCGGCGGTGCGGTGGCGTTCCTCTTCCCCGGGCAGGGCAGCCAGCGTCCCGGGATGCTGGCGGAGCTGTTCACGGCGTTCCCGGCGGTGCAGCGGCACCTGCTGCTGGGCCGGGCGTACGCGGACGTGCTGTACCCGCCGACGGCGTTCACCCCCGAGGTGCGGGAGGCGCAGCGCGCGGCGGTGACCGACACCAGGGTGGCCCAGCCGGTGCTGGGCATCACGGAACTGGCCGCCCACGAGCTGCTGGGGCTGGCCGGGATCCGCCCGCAGTTGGCGGCCGGGCACAGCTACGGCGAGCTGGTCGCGCTCTGCGCGGCCGGGGCGCTGGCGGCGCGGGACCTGCCGGCGATCAGTGCCCGGCGGGCGCAGGCCATCCTGGACGCGGTCGGCGAGGGCGAGGACCCGGGGTCGATGGCGGCGGTGGCGGCCGGGGCGGAGCAGGTCGACGAGGTGCTGGGCGCCGCCGGACTGGCCGGCCGGGTGGTGGCGGCCAACCACAACGCGCCGCGGCAGACCGTGATCTCGGGTGCCACGCCGGAGGTCGCCGCCGCGACGGAGCGGCTGCGCGAGGCCGGGTACGGGGTGAAGGCGCTGCGGGTCGCCTGTGCGTTCCACAGTCCGCTGGTCGCGGGCGCGGGTGAGCGGTTCGCCGACGCGCTGGCCGGCTGGCAGGTGCGGGCACCGGAGTTCCCGGTGTACTCCAACCGGACGGCGGCCGCGTACCCCGCCGACCCGGCGGCGGTCCGGGCCGGGCTGGCGGCGCAGATCGGCGCCCCGGTGCGGTTCGTGGCCCAGATCGAGGCGATGTACGAGGCGGGTGCCCGGGTGTTCGTGGAGGCCGGGCCGGGGTCGGTGCTGACCGGTCTGGTTCCGGCCGTGCTCGGGGACCGGCCGCACCGTGCGGTGCCGCTGGAGGGGCGGCGCCGGGGCCTGCCCGGGTACCTGGACGCGCTGGCCGAACTGGCCGTCGCGGGCGTGCCGGTGACCACCGCACGGCTGCTGCACGGCCGCGGCGCGGTGGACGCCGGCCGGGCGCGGGCCGGGCGGCGGCCCGGCTGGACGGTGGACGGACAGCTGGTCCGCACCGCCGCCGGAGAACTGCTGCCCGGTGCGCTCGCGCCGGCCCGACCCGTACCGGAGGCACTGGTGGCCGCACAGGACGCGCACCCGCACCCGCACGCCGACCCGAGCAGGAGCGGGGACGCCCTGGTGGCGGACTTCCTGAGCAGCAGCCGGGAGTTGATCGCGGCGCAGCGCGACGTGCTGCTGACGTACTTCGGCGCGGCGGGCGTCGCGGTGCCGGCGGTGGTTGCGGCGCCCGCGGTCCCGGTGCCGGCGGTCGCGGCGGCGCGGCCCGAGCCGGTGGCCACGCCCGCGGCGGACGCACCACCCGCGCCCGGCGATCTGCTGACCACCGTCATCGGCCTGATCAGCGAACGCACCGGCTACCCCACCGACATGATCGAACCCGACCTCGACCTCGAAGCCGACCTCAGCATCGACTCCATCAAACGCACCGAGATCATCGGCCAACTCGCCCGCCACCTCAGCACCGACACCACCACCGACCTCACCACCCTCGACGACCACCAAATCGAAGAACTCACCCACGCCCGCACCGCCGCCGCCATCACCCACTGGCTCACCACCCACACCACCACCCCCACCCCCACCGCCGACGTACCCGCACCCGGTGACCTGCTCACCACCGTCATCGGCCTGATCAGCGAACGCACCGGCTACCCCACCGACATGATCGAACCCGACCTCGACCTCGAAGCCGACCTCAGCATCGACTCCATCAAACGCACCGAAATCATCGGCCAACTCGCCCGCCACCTCAGCACCGACACCACCACCGACCTCACCACCCTCGACGACCACCAAATCGAAGAACTCACCCACGCCCGCACCGCCGCCGCCATCACCCACTGGCTCACCACCCACACCACCACCCCCACCCCCACCGCCGACGCACCCACGGCCACGCCCGCCCCCGGCGCCGACGCATCTCCGGAGCCCACGGTGGTGGGGCACGAGCCGGTACGTCTGCAGCTGCTGCCGGTGCCGCTCGCGGCGCCCGGGGGGTCGCCGCAGCTGCTGGCCGGCCGGCGCTTCGCGCTGCTCGGCTCGGACGGCCGCGGCGCGGCCGAGGCCGTGGCGGCGCTGCTCTCCGGGCACGGCGCACAGGTGCTGTCGCTGGACGCCGAACACCTGCTGTCCGACGGCGACGGGCCGGTGGACGGGGTGCTGCTGCTCGATCCGCTGGCCGCGCACGGCGCGCCGGTGCTGCCGGGGTGCGTGGGTGTGCTGCAGGCCGCGCTGGCCGGCGGGCCGCGGTGGCTGTTCGCCGTCCGCGCGGCGGCCCCGGACGGCACCGGCCGGACGGACGGGCTGCGCGGGCTGCTGCGCAGCCTGGCCCGCGAGTACCCCGGAACCTCGGCCCGGCTGGTGGAGTTCGAGCCTTCGACGGCACCGGCCGGGCTGGCCGAGGCGCTGGTCGGCGAGCTGCTCGCGGAGGACCGCGAACCGGTGGTGCTGCACGGCCCGGCCGGACGCCGGGGCCTGGCCCTGGTGGAGTCCGGTCTCGGGCTGCTGGCCAGCACCGGTGCGGGACCGGCCGGTGACGGGGCGGCGGAGGCCGCCGCCCTGGGGCTCGACCGGGACTCGGTGGTGCTGCTGGTCGGTGGGGCGCGCGGGATCACGGCGCGGTTCGCGGCGGCGCTCGCGGCGGCCTCGCGCTGCCGGTTGGAGCTGCTGGGCCGGACCGCGCCGCCGGAGGGCCCCGAGGACCCGGTGACGGCCGGCGCCCGGGACCGGTCGGCGCTGCGGGCGGTGCTCGCCCGGCAGGGGGTTCCGCTGCCGGAGGTGGACCGTGCGGCGTCCCGGCTGCTCGCCGGCCGGGAGGTGGCGGCGACCTTGGCGGAGCTGACCGCGCTGGGCTCGGCCGTCCGCTACCAGGCGGTGGACGCGGCCGACCCGGCGGCCGTGCGGCAGGCGGTCAAGGAGGTGTACGCGGCGCACGGCCGCCTGGACGGAGTGGTGTACGCGGCCGGTGTGATCGAGGACCGGGTGTTCGCGGACAAGGACCCGGAGTCCTTCCGGCGGGTCTTCGCCACCAAGGCGGACGGTGCCCGGGCGGTGCTCGACGCGCTGGCGGAGGTGGCGGCCGGGCCGCGGTTCACGGTGCTGTTCGGCAGCATCGCGGCCGCTCTGGGCAACCGCGGCCAGGCGGACTACGCGGCGGCCAACGACGCCTTGGAGGCGCTCGGTGCCCGCTGGGCGGCGGGGACCGGCCGCCGGGCGCTGACCGTGCACTGGGGTCCGTGGGCGCCCTCCGGTCCGCACGGCGGCATGGTCTCGCCGGAGCTGGCGCTGGACTACGCCCGCCGGGGCGTCAGGCTGATCGACCCGGGTGCGGGCACGCTGGCGCTGCTGCGCGAGCTGGCCTGGGGCGAGGAGTCGGTGCGGTCCGTGGTCTACACGGCGTCGGGCTGGTGACGGCCGTGGCGAGCCCGCAGGCGTCCCCGGCGTCCCCGACCGCCTCCCCGGCGTCCGCCGGTGGCCCGCAGGTGCCGGTCGCGGTGGTGGGCATGGCGGTGCTGCTGCCGGGCGCACCGGACCTGGCGACGTACTGGCGCAACCTGCTCGGCGGCGTCGACGCGATCACCGAGGTGCCCGGAGGCCGCTGGGACGCGGGGTTCTACGACCCGTCGGCGGCCTCCGGGCCCGCCGCCCCGGACCGGCTGTACTGCCGGCGCGGCGGGTTCGTGGACGCGCTGGCCGAGGTGCAGCCCACCCGGTTCGGCATCATGCCGAACTCGGTGTCCGGGACCGAGCCGGACCAGCTGATCGCGCTGCAGGTCGCGGCCGCGGCCATCGCGGACGCCGGCGGTCCGGACCGGCTGCCCGACCGCGACCGGATCGGGGTGGTGCTGGGCCGGGGCGGGTACCTGACGCCGGGCCTGGTCCGGCTCGACCAGCGGGTCCGCACCGCGCACCAGCTGGTGCACACCCTCGGCGAGCTGCTGCCCGACCTCACCGCCGGGCAGCTCGCGCGGGTGCGGGAGGCGTTCACCGAGCGGCTCGGCCCGGACCGGCCCGAGTCGGCGATCGGGCTGGTGCCCAACCTGGCCGCGTCCCGGATCGCCAACCGGCTGGACCTGCGCGGACCCGCGTACACGGTGGACGCCGCCTGTGCGTCGTCCCTGGTCGCCGTCGACCAGGCGGTCGGCGAACTGGCCGGCGGACGCTGCGACCTGATGCTGGCCGGCGGGGTGCACCACTGCCACGACGTCACCCTGTGGAGCGTGTTCGCCCAGCTGCGGGCGCTCTCGCCGAGCGAACGGATCCGGCCGTTCCACCGGGGCGCCGACGGTCTGCTGATCGGCGAGGGCACCGGGGTGGTGGTGCTCAAGCGGCTCGCCGACGCCGAGCGCGACGGCGACCGGGTGTACGCGGTGGTCCGTGGCACCGGCGTGGCCGGCGACGGGCGCACCGCCGCGCTGGCCAGCCCCGACCCGGGCGGGCAGAGCCGGGCGGTACGGGCGGCCTGGCGGGCGGCCGGGCTGGACCCGGCGGCGCCCGGCGCGCTGGGGCTGCTGGAGGCCCACGGCACCGCCACCCCCGCCGGGGACGCCGCCGAACTGACCACGCTGGCGCAGGTGTTCGGCCCGGCGGTGGACGGCGAGCGGCGGGCCGTGCTCGGCTCGGTGAAGTCGATGATCGGCCATCTGATGCCGGCCGCGGGCATCGCCGGGCTGGTCAAGGCGGCCCTCGCCGTCCACCACGGGGTTCTGCTCCCCACCCTGCACTGCGACGACCCGCACCCGGCCCTGGCCGCCACCCGCTTCCGCACCGTCCCGGCCGGTGAGCCCTGGGAGGGCGACGGGCCGCGCCGGGCCGCCGTGAACGCGTTCGGCTTCGGCGGCATCAACGCCCACGTGGTACTGGAACAGGCCCCGGCCGGGGCCGGGACCGGCTCCGTACCGGCCGTCGTGACCGAGCCCGAGCGGGTGCTGCGGCTGGCCGCCGACAGCCCCGAGCAGCTGGCGCGGCTGCTGGCGGGCGACGACCGCGCGGTGCTGGCCGCCGGTCTGGCGGAACAGGGTCCGCCCGTGCCGGGCTGCCGGCTGGCGGTCGTCGACCCGACGGCGAAGCAGTTGGCGCTCGCCCGGCGCGCGGTCTCCCGGGGGCGGGCCTGGCGCGGGCGCGGCGACGTGTGGTTCGCCCCGCGGCCGCTGCTCGGTGCGGGCGGGGCGGACGCCGGCCGGCTGGCGTTCGTCTTCCCCGGCCTGGAGGGCGAGTTCGTCCCCCGCGTGGACGACGTGGCGGACCACTTCGGTCTGGTGCGCCCGGACGCGGCCGGCGGCCGGGGGCCCGCCGCCCGGGTGGGCGACATCGGCCGGCACGGGGCCGGCGTGGTCGCGGTGGGCCGGCTGCTGGACACGGCGCTGCGCCGGATGGGCGTCCGCCCGGACGCGGTGGCCGGGCACAGCGTCGGCGAGTGGACCGCGATGATCAGCGCCGGGCTGTACTCCGGCGCCTCCGTGGACGCCTTCCTGGAGTCCTTCGATCCGGACGCCGTGCACGTCCCCGGCCTCTCGTTCGCCGCGCTGGGCGCCTCCGCCGACCAGGTGGGCGAGGTCCTGCGCAGCTCCCGGGACCTGGCGCAGGTGGTGCTCTCGCACGACAACGCTCCGCAGCAGTCGATCGTCTGCGGTCCCGAGGGGCCGGTCGCGGAGCTGGTCCGCCGGTTCCGCGCGCGCGGGGTGCTGGGACAGGTGATGCCCTTCCGGTCCGGCTTCCACACGCCCATGCTCGGGCCCTACCTCGGCCCGATCCGGCAGGCGGCCGACCGGTTCGAACTGCACCGGCCGTCCGTACCGGTCTGGTCCGGGACGACGGCCTCGCCGTTCCCGGCGGCCGAGGCCGAGGTCCGCGCGCTGTTCGTCCGTCACCTGCTGGAGCCGGTCCGGTTCCGGCCGCTGATCGAGGCCATGTACGCAGCCGGGTTTCGGGCGTTCGTCCAGGTGGGTACCGGGCAGGTGGGCTCCCTGGTCGGCGACACGCTGGGCGGCCGGGAGCACCTGGTGGTGGCGGCGAACTCCCCGCACCGCAACGGGCTGGCGCAGTTGCGGCGGGTGGCCGCCGCGCTCTGGGCGGACGGCGCCGAGCCGGACCGGGCCGCGCTGAACCCGGCCCGCCCGACCCGCTCGACCCACTCGACCCGGTCGGTCAACTCGGACCGCTCGGACCGCTCGGCGGAACCGGCCGGGCGGCACCCGGCCGTACGGCTGGACCTCGGCGGCCCGCTGGTGTCGCTGGATCCCGCCGTGCTGGGCCCGCTGCGGGCCGAATTGGCGCCGTCGCGGGCCGCCGGGCCGGTGCCGGGCGCGCGGAGTACTCCCGCCCCCGTCCTCGGCCCCGGCGAGGTCCCCGCCCCCGGCTCCGCACTGGCGTCGCTGGCCGCCCGCCATCCGCTGGCCGCCGAACTCGACGCCCTGCTGCGCGAGACCGAGCACACCGCGGCCGAGCTGATCCGGGCCCGCGGCGCCACGGCGGGCAGCGTCACGGCGGGCGGCGTCACGGCGGGAGCCGGCGAGCGGGCGCCCGACCTGGCCGGACGCGGCGCGCCACCCCGGCCGGCCACGGTGAGCCCTGCGCCCGCCGTGGGCCCTGCGCCCACACTGAGCCCTGCGCCCGCCGTGGCGGCTCCGCCGGCCGTCGTGCACAGCAGCCGCCTGCGGGTGTCGACCGGGACCATGCCGTACCTGCTCGACCACTGCTTCTTCCGGCAGCGTCCGGGCTGGCCCGATCTGACCGACCGCTGGCCGGTGGTGCCGGCCACCACGATCGTGCAGCACCTGATGGACGCCGCGGAGCGGGCCCGGCCCGGCCGGATCGCCATCGGTGCGCACGGGCTGCGGTTCGGCCGGTGGGTGCCGGCCGCCGAGCCGCTGGACGTGGAACTCACACTCAGGGACGCCGGCCCCGGCCGGCTCGCCGCGGACTTCGGCGGATTCGCCGGGGGCACGGTCGAACTGGCGGACCGTCATCCGGTGCCGCCGGTCCCGTGGCGCCCCGATCCGGCCGCCGAGCGGACCCCGGAGCTGACGGCGGCCGGCCTCTACGAGGAGCGCTGGATGTTCCACGGTCCGGCGTTCCGGGGTCTGGACGAACTGACCGCGCTGGGCCCGTCCCACGTCCGCGGGGTGATCACCGCACCGGCCGCGCCCGGTGCGCTGCTGGACAACGTCGGCCAGCTGCTCGGCTACTGGATCATGGCGACCCGGACCGAGCGGACCGTCGTCTTCCCGGTCGGTCTGCGCCGCCTCACCCTGTACGGCCCGGCCCCTCGGCCGGGCACCCGGCTGGACACCCACATCCGCATCACCGCGCTGACCGACACCGCGCTGGAGGCCGACGTGCAGGTGGTCTCCGGCGGCACCGTCTGGGCGGAGGTGCAGGGCTGGCAGGACCGCCGCTTCGACAACCACCCCGACACCCGGCCGGTGGAACGGTTCGCCGACCGGCACACCCTCTCGCGGCCGCAGCCCGGCGGCTGGGTCCTGCTGCACGAACGCTGGCCGGACCTCGCCTCCCGCGACCTGATCATGCGCAACCACCTGGGCGCCGAGGAGCGCGTCCGCTACGGGGAGCAGCCGCCGCGCGCGCGGCGGGCCTGGCTGCTCGGCCGGATCGCGGTGAAGGACGCGGTACGGCGGTGGCTCTGGGAGCAGGGCGAGGGCCCGGTCTTCCCCGCCGAGATCGCCGTCTCCAACGAGGAGTCCGGCCGCCCCCGGGTGTCCGGTCTGCACGGCCGGGCCCTTCCGGACCTGGACGTCTCGCTCGCGCACCGGGCCGAGGCCGCGGTGGCCCTGGTCCGGCCCCGCCGGGCGGGCGGCGGGCACGGCGTGGGCATCGACCTGGAGGTGGTGGCGGAGCATCCGCCGGAGACGGCCGAGGTGGCGCTCGGCCCGGCGGAACGGGAGCTGCTGACGGCCTGCCGGGCCTCCCACGGCGGCTCCCCGGCGCTGTGGTTCACCCGGTTCTGGGCCGCCAAGGAGGCCGCGGCCAAGGCCGAGGGCACCGGACTACTGGGCCGGCCGCGGGACTTCGCCGTGGTGTCGGCCGACCCGTCCGCCCTGCTGGTCACCCGCCTCGGCCCCGGCGGGTCCCGTACCCACCGGGTCCGGTGCACCGACCTGACCGCCCCGCCCGGGCTGCCGGAGCGCAGCTACGTCGTGGCCTGGACCCCGCCCACCGACGACCCCGAGACCCCGAACGACGAAGGGACGGCCACCACGTGAACGGCAGCACGGAGACCGGCGGCGCACCCGCCACCGACCAGGCCCCGCTCGGCGACCAGGCCCCGCCGACCGAGCAGCAGATCCTCGCGGAGATCGCCGGCCTGCTCGCGGTCGTGCTCGACGAGTACGGCCTCGACGAGGGAGAGGTCACCATGGACGCCCGGTTCGCCGAGGACCTCGGCCTGGAGAGCATCGACCTGGTGACCCTCGCCGGGCAGCTCCAGGAGCGCTGGGGCGGGCGGATCAACTTCGCCGAGTGGCTGGCGGGCATGGAGCTGGACGAGATCATCGGCCTGACGGTCGGCCGCCTGGTCACCCATGTCGCGGACCGGCTGCAGACCGCCGGGCGGAGCTGACCGTGGCCTTCGTCGACCTCGGCGCACTGCGCTTCCACGTCCAGCGGCTGGGCCCCGCCGACGGCGGCCCGCCCGCCGTCACCGCCGTCCTGCTGCACGGCCTGCTGACCGACAGCCTGGCCAGCTACTACTTCACCCTGGCGCCCGCGCTGGCCGCCGCCGGGGTCGAGGTGCTGATGTACGACCAGCGCGGGCACGGCCGCAGCGGGCGCCCGCCGGGCGGCTACCGGCTGGAGCGGTTCGTCGACGACGCGGAGGAGCTGCTGGAGCGGCTGGCCCCGGACCGGCCGGTCCACCTGGTGGGCAACTCCTTCGGCGGCACGGTGGCGTTCGCGCTGGCCGCCCGGCGGCCGGAGCGGATCACCGGCATCCTCGCCATCGAGTCCGAACCGGCCTCCCCCGCCTGGGCCGTCAAACTGGACGGCATCCTGCGGCAGGCCGAGACCGGCCTGGCCGATGAGCCGACGCTCGCCTGGGTGGCCGCGCGGCGCGGCGCGCACACCGCCCGGCTGGCCCGCTCGGCGGGCCGGCTGCTGGCCGGCACCACGCTGGCCCGCGACATCCCGGCCAGCCGGCTGCCCACCGAGGCGCAGCTGCGCCGGATCGCCTGCCCGGTGCTGGCGGTCTACGGCACCGAGTCCGACCTGGCCGCCCAGGCGGCCTGGCTGGAGTCGCTGCTGCCGGACTGCCGCAGCACCTTCGTCCCCGGCCAGGAGCACTCGGTGCTGATCGAGGCGCCGGACACCGTCCTCGCGCTCACCCTGGCCTGGCTGCGCGAGCACGGCGCCGAACTGCGCGGCCCGGCCGCCGGCGGGGACCTGGCGCACGGGGACCTGGCCCGCGCGGACCTGGCCCACGGGGACCTGGAGAGGAGCCTGCGGTGACCCGGTTCCTGTTCGTCGTACCGCCGCTGGTCGGCCATGTGAACCCGCTGGTGGGGGTGGCGGCCGAACTCCGGACCCGCGGGCACACGACCGCCTGGGCAGGCCTGCCGGAGCTGGTCAGGCCACTCGCGGGCCCGGATGCCCGGGTCTTCCGGTGCGCCGTCGCCGCCGGGGACGCGGCCGCGCCGCGGCCGCCGGAGCTGCGCGGTCCGGCGGCGTTGAAGTTCCTCTGGGCGGACTTCCTGGTCCCGCTCGCCGAGGCGATGGCGCCGGGGGTGGCGCGGGCGGTCGACCGCTTCGGACCGGACGTCCTGGTGGTGGACCAGCAGGCGCTGGCCGGTGCGCTGGTGGCCGAGCGGCTCGGCCTGCCCTGGGTCACCTCGGCGTCCACCTCCGCCGAGTTCACCGGTGCCCTCGACGGGATGCCGCTGGTGGCCGCCTGGATCGAGGGGCTGCTGGCCGAGCTGCGCGGGCGCCTGGCGGGTCCGGACCGGACGGCCGACCCGCGGTTCTCCCCGTACCTGACGCTCGCCTTCACCACCCCGGAACTGGCCGGTCCGCTCGCCGCTCCGGCGGGCCCGGTGCGTTTCGTCGGTCCGTCGGTCACGGCCCGGCCGGCGGCCGGCGCCTTCCCCTGGGAGTGGCTCGACCCGGACCGCGCCACCGTGCTGGTCAGCCTGGGGACCGCCAACACCGACGCCGGTGCGCCGTTCCTGACGGCCTGCCGGGAGGCGCTGCGGGAGCGCGCCGGACGGCTCCAGGCGGTGATCGCCGACCCGGGCGGGGTGCTCGGACCGCCCGCCGCCGACGCCGACGTGCTGGTGCTGCCGTCGGTGCCGCAGCTGGACCTGTTGCCGCGTACCGCCGCGGTGGTCTGCCACGCCGGTCACAACACCGTCTGCGAGGCGCTGTGGCACGGTGTGCCGCTGGTGGTCGCGCCGATCCGGGACGACCAGCCGGTGGTGGCCGGCCAGGTGGTGGCGGCGGGCGCCGGGGTGCGGGTGCGGTTCGGGCGGACCGGCGCCGACCGGCTCGGCCCGGCCGTGGACGCCGTGCTGGACGAGCCGGGGCACCGGGCCGCGGCCCGCCGGATCGGCGGTTCCTTCCGGGCGGCGGGCGGCGCGGCCGCCGCCGCGACCTGTCTCGAACAGCTGCGCACCGCGGCCGTCAGGAGGGCACGTTGACCACCGAGACCCGCCCCACCACCGGCCCGGCGGCCCGCGGCCGGCAGGTCGCCGCGCTGCGTCCGGGCTACCGGGCCGACCTGGCCGAGGGGACCGACCGGTTCTTCGAGCCGCGCCGCCCCGACTGCCCCTGGTGCGGCTCCACCGCGCTGCGGCGGCGGCTGCGCACCACCGACCTGCTCCAGCACAAGCCGGGCCGGTTCGGCCTGGACGCGTGCGGCGACTGCGGGCACGTGTTCCAGAACCCCCGGCTGAACGGCGCCGGGCTGGAGTTCTACTACCGGGACTTCTACGACGGTCTGGGCGAGCAGCGGCTGGCCGGTCTGTTCGCCACCCGCGCCGCCGTCTACCGCGGCCGCGCCCGGGCGGCGGCCCCGTACGCGGGCGCGGCCGGCCGCTGGCTGGACGTCGGCACCGGGCACGGACACTTCTGCGAGAGCGCCCGGACGGTCTTCCCGGACACCGTCTTCGACGGGCTGGACCTCAGCGAGGGTGTCGAACTGGCCGAGCGCAGCGGCCGGTTGGCGCGCGGCTTCCGGGGTTCCTTCCCGGAGCTGGCCGCCGGGCCGTCGTCCGAACTGGCCGGCCGGTACGACGTGGTGAGCATGTTCCACTACCTGGAGCACAGCACGGACCCGGGCCGCGAACTGGCGGCGGCCCGGGAGGCGCTGCGTCCCGGCGGGCTGCTGGTGATCGAGGTCCCCGACCCGCGGTGCCGTTACGCCCGGCTGCTGGGCCGGTGGTGGCTGCCGTGGTTGCAGCCCCAGCACCTCAACCTGGTGCCCGCCGCCAACCTGCGCGAGCGGCTCGGCGGGCTCGGCTTCACGGTGCTGACGGAGCAGCACCGTGAGCCGCACGACCCGGTCGACCTGCTGGCGGCCTGCTGGCTGCTGCTGGACGCGGTGGCGCCGCGCGAGGACGCGCCGTGGCTGCCCGGAGAGCCGCCGGGGCGGCTGCGGCGGGCGCTGCGCGGTGCGTGTTTCCTGGCGGGCTCGCCGGTCCTGCTGCTGGCCGCCCTGCTCGACCGGCTGGTCGCGCCGGTGGCCGGACGCGCCCGGCTGTCCAACGCCTACCGCCTGGTCGCCCGCCGAGGCGCGTAGCAGGCCGGGGCCCGGCCGCGGGCTGCGGCCGGGCCCGGCCCGGTCCGGTCCGGTCCGGCTAGAAGGTGCTGTCGTAGGTGTAGTGGCGGGTGTGGTCGAGCATGTCGGCCGGGGTGGTGTCGTTCCACGGCTTCATGGTGTCGTTGAGGTCGATCACGTCCGGGGTGTTGCCGGCGGGCAGGTAGCTCTGGGTGGGGTGGCGGCGCTGCCACTCGGCCCACAGCTTGTCGATGAAGCAGTGGTGCAGCCAGAACACCGGGTCGTTGGGCGACATGCCGGTGCTCATCATGCCGCCGACCCAGACGTGCACCCGGTTGTGCAGGTTGACGCCGCGCCAGCCCTCGAGCTGGTTGCGGAAGCCGTCCGAGGAGCTGTTCCAGGGGGCGGCGTCGTAGGTGGCGACGGCGAGCACCGACTCCACGTCGGCGCGGGTGGGGAGTTGGGCGACGCCGGTGCCCAGCGAGCGGCGCAGGTAGTCGCGGGTGTCGGGGCGCACGCCGAGCGTCCAGCGGCCGGTGCCGCCGGCGAACGGGCCGGTGGTGACCTGGCCGTCGCGGGCGCGGCCGTTGCCGCCCATCAGGTCGTTGCCCCACAGGCTCGCCGTGGTGGTGCGGTCGGCGGTCCAGTCCCAGTAGGGCAGGGTGACGGCCGGGTTGACGCTCTGCAGGTCCTGCTCGAACTGGAGCAGGAAGCGCCGGTGCCAGGGCAGGAAGGACGGCGAGCGGTGGCCGGTGCGCTCGCCCCGGTCGGTGTCGGAGATGATGAACTGGTTGTGGGTGCTGACGTAGGCGTCGTAGCGGCCGAGCCGCTTGAGCTCCAGCACCGCGTCGACGAAGGCGCGCTTCTCGGCGGCGGTCAGGGTCGACTGGTTCTTGCGTACTGCCATGGTGGTCCTCCGGTCGGGCCAGGGTGGTGGGGTCCGAGGTCAGACCAGGGCGAGCGGGGCGAGTTCGGCGCCCTGCAGGTCGTCGACGGCGGCGCGGGCGAGGGCCCGCGGGGTCGGGTGGGTCTGGTAGTGGTTGATGACGCTGATCCAGGTGCCGTCGGCGTTGCGCATCATGTGCAGTTCGCGGCCGTCGATCTGGACGGCGTAGCCGGTGTCGTGGTGGTGGCCGGCGCCGGCCGCGCCGGCGGTCGGGGCGCCGGTGATGCGACGGCCCCGGTAGTGCTCGTCGAAGCGGTCGCCCGCGCCGGGGTCGGCGGCAGCGGCCGGGCTGTCGGCCGGGCCGGTGGCGCCGAGGACGATGGCGCCGACGGCCGCGGTGAGCGCGACGCCGGCGCCCTGGAGCATCCGCCGGCGGGTCAGTTCGGTGGCGGCGTGGCCGTTTTCGGGCATGCCGGATTCCCCCTCTGGGTGGTGGGTGGGTGGTCGGCGGGCGAGCGGCCACCGGTCGGGTGGCGTTCGAGCCCTGCCTGCCCACCCATGCTTGCAAGATCGCCCGGGGCGCCGGAACGGCCGATCGGCGGGGGTCGGTCGGAGGACGGGCTTTCCGGACATCCCACCGCAGATGTTGCATCTTGTATCAGTCCAGGAATCGCGGATTCTGCGGCGATCCATGCGGAGAATATGAATATCCTCCTTCGGATGATCACCTCAGCAGCAAGATCTTTTGCCCGATCGGGATCCTGTGGCCTGGTTCACCTGCGCAAGGTTGGCGCATAGCGGTGGCCTGATCGGACGTCATATTACTTTCCGGTAATCTCAGGCCGTCCCCCGGGTAAACCGCCCGCCATCTTTTGAAGGATCCGTACGTGCTCCGTCACCGGCCCCGCCGTCCCGGCCGCCTCGCCCGCTCCGCCACGGCCGCCACCGCCGCCTCCCTGCTCCTGTCCGGCCTGTCCGCCGCGCCCGCGCTCGCCGCCGCACCCACCGCCCCCGCGGCCGCCCCCGGAGCCTCCGCGACCCCGCACCTGGACGCCGTCGAGCAGACCCTGCGTCAGGTCTCCCCCGGGCTCGAGGACTCGGTCTGGCAGCGCACCGCGGGCAACAGCTTCACCACCCCGGCCGGCGACCCGGCCGGCTGGCTGCTGCAGACCCCCGGCTGCTGGGGCGACGCCACCTGTACGGACCGGGCCGGGACCCGCAAGCTGCTCGACCGGATGACCTCGGACATCTCCGCGGCCACCCGCACCGTCGACATCTCCACCCTCGCGCCGTTCCCCAACGGCGGCTTCGAGGACGCCCTGGTCGCCGGGCTGAAGGCCTCGGTCGCGGCGGGCAACCACCTCCAGGTCCGGATCCTGGTCGGCGCCGCGCCGCTCTACAACGTCAACGTGCTTCCCTCGGGCTACCGCGACGAGCTGGTCTCCCGGCTCGGCGACGCGGCCGGTTCGGTCACCCTCACCCTGGCGTCGATGACCACCTCCCGCACGGCGTTCTCCTGGAACCACTCCAAGCTGGTCGTGGTGGACGGACGCACCGTCATCACCGGCGGCATCAACGGGTGGAAGGACGACTACCTCGACACCGCCCACCCCGTCACCGACGTCGACCTCGCCCTGACCGGCCCGGCCGCCGGCTCGGCCGGCCGCTACCTGGACACCCTCTGGGGCTGGGCCTGCCAGCACACCGGCGTGTTCTCCAACGCCTGGTTCGCCTCCACCGGCGGCGCCGCCTGCCGGCCCTCCCTGGAGCGGGACCTCAACCCGGCGCCCGCCCCCGCCACCGGCGGCGTGCCGGTGATAGCCGTCGGCGGCCTGGGCGTCGGCATCAAGGACAAGGACCCGTCCTCCGCGTACCGCCCCACCTCGGCCACCGCCGCCGACACCAGGTGCGGCCCGGTCAACCTGCACGACAACACCAACGCCGACCGTGACTACGAGACCGTCAACCCGGAGGAGAACGCGCTGCGCGCGCTGATCGCCGGCGCCGGCAGCCACCTCGAGATCTCCCAGCAGGACGTCAACGGCACCTGCCCGCCGCTGCCGCGCTACGACGTGCGCCTGTACGACCTGCTGGCGGGACGCCTCGCCGCCGGGGTGAAGGTCCGGATCGTGGTCAGCGACCCGGCCAACCGGGGCGCCGTCGGCAGCGGCGGCTACTCGCAGATCAAGTCGCTGGCCGAGGTGAGCGACACCCTGCAGGCCCGGCTCACCGTGCTCAACGGCGGCGACGCGCCCAAGGCCAAGGCCGTGATGTGCCAGAACCTCCAGCTGGCCTCGTTCCGCGCCGCCCCGAGCGCCACCTGGGCGGACGGCCACCCGTACGCGCTGCACCACAAGCTGGTCTCGGTGGACGGCTCGGCGTTCTACATCGGCTCGAAGAACCTCTACCCGGCCTGGCTGCAGGATTTCGGCTACATCGTCGAGGACCCCACCGCCGCCGCCCAGCTGGACCGCGACCTGCTCGCCCCGGAGTGGCAGTACTCGCAGGCCGCGGCGACGGTCGACTGGAGCAAGGGCCTCTGCCCGTCCTGACGCCGCCCCCGACCGGCACCATGCACGACCGGCACCGTCCCTGAGTGGCACCATCCCTGAGTGACCCCTGTCCGGTCCGGCCCGCGGGCCGGACCGGACAGGGCCGATCCCCCGAGGAGTGATCCGCTTGCCGCACGAGCCCTACCGCACCGTCGCCGCCGCCGAGGTCCCGCCGATTTCCGCCCCGGACGGCGCCACCGTCCTCCCGCTGCTGGCCCTCGACGGGCTGGGCAGCTTCGCCCGGTTCGACCTGCCCCCGGGTGCGGTCACCCGGGCCGTCTCGCACGCCACCGTCCAGGAGCTCTGGTACGTCACCGAGGGCGCCGGCCGGCTGTGGCGGAGCCAGGACGGCACTCAGAGCATCGTGGAGCTGCGGCCGGGCACGGCGGTCTCGATCCCGCTGGGGACCGCGTTC
Source organism: Kitasatospora sp. NEAU-CNBT7 (assembly GCF_057220535.1). Taxonomy (NCBI): domain Bacteria; kingdom Bacillati; phylum Actinomycetota; class Actinomycetes; order Kitasatosporales; family Streptomycetaceae; genus Kitasatospora; species Kitasatospora sp. NEAU-CNBT7. Next base: position 150,478 of record NZ_JBXQQB010000011.1, read on the forward strand.
CAGTTCCGCGCGGAGCCCACCGCCGCGGGCCCGCTGCGGATCGTCGCCGTCACCATGCCGCCGTGGCCGCAGGACACCCCCGAGGCCCGCCCGGAGCAGGGGCCGTGGACGCCCACCTTCGGCTGATCCGCCGCCCGGCAGGGAGCCCGCGGTAGCCCGTCCGCCGTACCCCGGATACACCCGGACGGCGGAGTATCCGGCCTGGGACCAGCACAGTTCGAGCCTGCGGCGGCAGCATGGGTTTCATGACACCTGACACCGGCCCCAGCGAGATCAAGACGTATACACACGGTCAGCACCTCCGGGTGAGCGACCGGACCGGCTCCCCCGACGGCCCCGTGGACGAGGTCCTCGGCGCCGCGGCGGGCGATGCGGACACCGGCCTGCTCGACGACGGGGCGTACGACGATGTGATCACCCGCTCGGTGAACTGACCCGCCGGCCCGGTGGCCCGCCGTCCTCCGACGGGCCACCCCGAACCAGCCGGACCACGGGGTCAGTGCGATCCGCTGGTCGGAACCCCGAGCCCCGCCAGTCCGGACAGGAACAGCTCCACCCCCACGGCGGCCAGCAGCAGCCCGAGCAGCCGCGAGAGCACCTCCAGCGAGGTCTGGTGGGTGCGGCGGAGCACCGGCGCCAGGGCGACGACGGCCAGCAGGTCGATCGCGACCACCGCCGTGTAGGCGACCGCGATGGTGGTGTTCCAGCCGAGGCTGTCCTCGCCCCGGGTCTCGACCAGGACGGCCGTCATCGCCAGCGGGCTCGCCACGAACGGCAGCAGCAGCTCCCGCACCCCCTCGGCCAACGGGTTGACCAGGGTGCCCTCGTCGAGGTCACTGCCGAGGTGGATGCCGAGCACCAGGGCGATCGCGTAGACGGTGAAGATCAGGCCGCCCGCCAGCTTGAGCGACTCGTCGCCGATGTGGAAGAAGTCGGTGAGGAAGTCCGACAGGTAGGCCATCGCGATACCGAGCACCGCGGCGATCGCCGAGCTGACGGTCGCGACCCGGATCAGTTCCTGACCGGTGCGGTTACGGGCCACGTGGGCGAAGGCCAGCAGCACCTTCGGCGGGCCGACCACCGCGAAGAAGGTGATGAACGCGGAGCTCAGGTTGAAGGGGGACACCGGCCCATCCTCGCCCGGGAGCCCGCCGCCCGCCGCGCTGCGACACGGCCGGGCCGACGGCGCTAGGCTTGCGGCCCATGGAACTCGGCACGGCACTGTGGTCCTTCGCACTGGTCGTCGGACTCCTCACCCTCACCCCCGGTCTGGACACCGCGCTGATCCTGCGGACCTCGGCACTCGGCCGCCGCCGGCGGGCCTGGGGCGTGGTGCTCGGCATCCAGACCGGCACCCTGCTCTGGGGCACCCTCACCTCACTCGGCGTCACCGCCCTGCTGACCGCCTCCCACCTCGCGTACGAGGCGCTGCGCTGGGCCGGTGCCGGGTACCTGCTGTGGATGGGGGCGCGGATGCTGCTGGAGACCTGGCGGCGTGGCCCGCTGGGCGCACCGGCCACCGAGGCGGAGCTGTCGGCCGGCCGCGACAGCGTCGGCGGCGGCTGGCGGCAGGGCACCCTGACCAACCTGCTCAACCCGAAGGTGGGCGTGTTCTACGTCGCCGTCCTGCCGCAGTTCATCCCGGCGGGCGCACCGCACTTCACCACCGGCGTGCTGCTCACCTGCGTCCACATCCTGCTCGGGCTGGTCTGGTCGGCGGTGCTGGTCGGCTGCGCCCGGGCGCTGAGCGGCTGGCTCAGGCGGCCGTCGGCGCGCCGGCTGCTCGACCGGGTCACCGGCACCGTGATCGCCGCGTTCGGCCTGCGGCTCGCCCTGGAGGGCTGACCCCGCCCGCGACGGGCGGCCCGCCGCGTCCGCGACAATGGTGGGCATGAGTCGACGTCCCGCCAAGCGCCCGCAGTCCGCCCGTCCCGCCCGCCCCGCCCGGGGGCCCGTGACCGATGTCTCGCCGTGCCCGTGCGGGCTTCCGGCCGCGTACGGGGAGTGCTGCGGGCGGCTGCACGCGGGCCGGGCCGAGGCGGTGACGGCGGAGCAGCTGATGCGCTCGCGGTTCAGCGCCTTCGCGGTCCGCGACGAGGCGTACCTGCTGCGCAGCTGGGACCCGCGGACCCGCCCGCCGGCCGTCGACTTCGAGCCGCGGATGAAGTGGGTGCGGCTGGAGGTCCTCGGGAGCACCGACGGCGGGGCGTTCCACAGCGAGGGCACGGTGGCGTTCCGGGCGCACTTCACCGACGGCGGCCGGGCGGGCGCGATGGAGGAGAACAGCCGGTTCCGGCGCCATGAGGGCCGCTGGGTGTACCTGGACGCGCTGCCGGAGGACTGAGCGAGCGGCCCGGTGGTGGTCAGTCCGCCGCCAGCCGGGCCCGCAGCCGTTCGGCCGGGCGGCCCTGCTCGGTCGCGAGCTCCAGCGCCCGGCGCCAGTGCGCGGTCGCCGGTTCGCGCTGCCCGCGCTCGTCCAGCACCGTCCCCATGAACTCGGCGAAGTCGAACTCGACGTGGGCGCTGCCCTGTTCGCGTCCGAGGGCGCGGAGCTGGTGGATCCGGTCGATCGCCTCGTCGTAGCGGCCGAGCCGGTGCAGCACCTGCGCGTAGGTCTTGGTGGAGACCACCAGGTAGGGGTCCGAGCTACGGCCGGCCAGCAGGCCCATCGACTCCTCGACGTACGGCAGGGCGGTGGCCGGCTCGCCGGACTTGGCCCAGGCGTTGGCCAGGTTGTTCAGCGCCTGCGCCAGCAGCCGCGGGTCGCCGCCCTCGCGGGCGGCCGCCACGATCGCCTCGGAGTCCGGGATCGCCTCGGCCGGGCGCCCGGCGCGGACCAGGACGCTGGAGCGCAGCGCCCGGAAGCGGTGGAGCAGCATCGCCCGGTCGGCGGGTTCGGCCAGTTCGCTGGCCCGTTCGGACCGGCCGAGCGCCTCGTCGAACCGGCCCAGCCAGGCCAGTGCGAGGCTGTGGTTGGAGTGCAGGTGCGGCCAGCGCTCGGCGTCGCCCGCCGCTTCGGCGGCGGCCAGGGCCCGGCGGGCGACCTCCTCCCAGGGGCGGAACAGCCCGACGTCGTTGTAGAGGAAGCCCGCGTTCTCCACCAGCCGGCAGGCCCGCTCGTACTGCTCCCCGTGCTCCCCGGCGGCCGTCACCAGCTGCCGGATGGCGGGTTCCTCCCGGCGGAACCAGGCGTGCACCGCGGCCGGGCCGTCGAACGACGGTACGGCGGCCGGGACGGCCGGGTGGTGCAGCCGGTGCCAGGCCCGGATCCGGCCGACCGCGGCCGCGGTCGCGGCGAGGTAGTGGTCCAGCAGCCGGACGGTGGCGCGGGCGCGGTCGTCCGCGCCGACCTCCTCCGCGAGCAGCCGGCGGCAGTACAGGCGGACCAGGTCGTGGGCCCGGTAGCGGCCCGGCCCGGCCTCGTCCACCAGGTGCAGGCCGGCCAGCGCCGCCAGGGCGCCGCGGGCGGCGCCCGGGGTGCCGTCGAGCAGGGCGGCGGCGGCGTAGGCGTCGACCTCCGCGCCGGGGTGCAGGGCGAGCAGCGGCAGCAGCCGGGAGGCGGGTGCGGGCAGGTGACGCCGGCTCAGCCCGAGCTCCCGTTCGACGCCGAGCCGGCCCGGTCCGCCCAGCGCGGCCAGCCGGACCTGTTCGTCCTCCAGCTCGCCGACCAGGTCCGCGACCGACCAGGCGGGCCTGGCCACCAGCCGGGCGAGCGCGATGGCGAGGGCCAGCGGCAGGTGGTCGCAGAGCTCGGCCAGCCGGCGGGCGGCCCGGGTGTCCTCCAGGGCCCGGCGGTCGCCGAGGCGCAGCCGGAGCAGTTCGTGCGCGGTCGTGGTGGTGAACACCCCGACGGGGTGGAAGGCGGCCTCCCGGGTGACGACCAGTTCGTGCAGCGCGTCGCGGCTGCAAACGACCGTCATGGTGGCGCCGGAGTCCGGCAGGAACGGTTCGGCGTCGGCCGGCCGGGCCACGTTGTCGAGCACCACCAGCAGCCGCCGCTCGCGCAGCTGGTCCCGGAAGAGTGCGGCGCGGGCGGCGGTGTCGGCGGGTACCAGGGTGTCCGGGACGCCGAGCGCGCGCAGGAAGGCGTGCAGGACGTCGCCGGGTTCGGCCGGTCCCTGCGGGGCGAATCCCTGGAGGTCGCCGTAGAGCTGCCCGTCCGGGAAGCGGTCGGCGGCCGCGTGCGCCCAGCGGACCACCAGGGTGGTCTTGCCGCTGCCGGCCGGGCCCGCGACCACCGCGAGGCCGGGGGTGCCGCGCTCGGCGAGCCCGTCAAGCCGGGCCCACTCCTGGCGGCGTTCGACGAAGCCCTCCAGCGGTCGCGGCAGGGTCCGGGGTGGGGCGGGCCGCTCGGGCGGGGCGGTGGGGTCGGCGGGTCCGGCCGGGGCGGCGGGAGCCGGGGTCGCCGGGGCCGGGGAGGACGGACCGGCGAGCGAGGGGTCGGCCCGCAGGATCCGCTCGTACAGCCGGCCGAGGGCGGGTCCGGGTGCGATGCCCAGCTCCCGGTCCAGCTGCCGCCGGACGTCGTGGAAGACGGCGAGCGCCTCGGCCTGCCGGCCGGACCGGTAGAGGGCCAGCATCAGCAGCTCCCGAAGCCGCTCGCGCAGCGGGTGCTCGGCGGTGAGTTCGGCCAGCGCGGCGACCAGTTCCGCGGGCCGTCCGAGCTCCAGGCCGAGTTCGGCCCGCTGCTGCTCGGCGTCGACGATCCGGTCGGTCAGCCGCTCCCGCTGGCGCTCGGCGTAGCGGCCCGGCAGCCCGGCCAGCGGGACCCCGGCGGGCAGCGCCAGCGCCTCGGCCAGCAGCGCCTCGGCCCGCTCCGGCCGGCCCGCGGCCCGGGCCTGCGCGGCCTCCCGCACCAGCCCCTCGAACCGGACGCAGTCCACGTTCCGCGGCGGGACACGCAGCAGGTAGCCGCCACCGGACCAGACCAGCGGGCCCGCGGTGCCGCCGGGGGTGCCGAGGGAGCGGCGGAGCTTGGAGACGTAGCCGCGCAGGGTGGCCACGGCCGCCTGGGGCAGGTCCTCGCCCCAGACCGCGTGCAGCAGCGCGTCGAGGCCGACCGGACGGCCGGGATCGAGCAGCAGCGCCGCGAGGACGACCTGCTGCTGCGGCCGGCCGGCCGGCAGTGGTTCGCGCGCGTGCCAGGCCCGTACCGGGCCGAGGACCGCGAACCGCAGGTCGTCGTCCGCCGGATCCGGCATCGGCCACCCACCCGCCATGGTCGAAGGACAGTTCCCGGTGATTATCCCAGCCGGGCGGGCGGGCCCCGGACGCTCCCCGGGACGGGTTCCGCGGGGTCCGGCCGGCGGGGCAACCGGACGCCCATCGGACGGCAATCGTGCGGGGTGACAATGCGTCCGCCGTCCGCGCCGAGCAGCCGGACCGCACCCGCCCGGCCGGTTCCCCGCACCCGGCCGCCTGCAGAGAGGAACTCGCCATGAACCCCGTGACCCCCGCCGCCGTCCCGCCGTCGGCCGGCCGTCCCGCGGCCCGGGCCGTCCGGGCGGTCGGTGCGGTGCTGCTGATCGCCCTCGCGGGTACGGCCGGCGCGGCCGTGGCGGAGCCCGCCGGGGCCGGCCACGCAGCCGTCCGGGCGGACGGCGAAGCCCCGCCGGTCCCGGGCAACACCCACGTGTCGACCTGGAACAAGGGCCTCAACTAGGGCCTTCCCGGCGGACATTGCCGGATCGACGTGCGCCGTCGGCGCCCGTCCGGGGCGTGTGCCAGGGCCGGGCCCGGACCGGACGCGCTCGGGTGATCCGGGCGTGCGTCCGGACGGGGTGATCCGTCGTAGGACGCCCGCAAGGTCCGCCGGACAGGCCCTCGGCCGCGTCGGGCAGCCTTTGCCGCCCGTCGAGGCGCGGCGTCCGGTGGTCCCGGCGTGCCGGGCGGAAGTCCTCGTAGTGGACGTACTGGGGCCTGCGGCCGGTGCGGCGGGAGTGCGTGCCGGGCGTCGTGACGGGGCGAAGGCTGCCCGAAACGGCGCCGGGGCCTGCCCGGCGGACCTTGCCGGGAGGCGGCCCCCGGTCGTCCTCCCCCGGCCGGACACACCGCCGGATCGCCCAGGTACATCCGGTCCGGGCCCGGCTCGGGCGCCTGTCCGGGCGGGCGCCCGGCGCCGCACGCCGATCCGGCGCCGTCCACCGGACGGGCCGTGGCACCGCATCGGGCGGCCTTGGACATCGCCGTCGACGTCGACGGACCGAAGGTCGTCCGACGCGGCACCGGGAGCGGTCCGGCCGGGCGGCCCGGGTGCCGTCGCGGCCGGCCGCCCGGGCCCGGGCGGGACCGGACCGCCGCCACGCGGCCGCCGTGGTCGCGGTGCTGTGCCTTCACGGTTCCGTCGTGCGCGGCCTGCGGCGACCGGGGACCGGGACACCGGCGGCCGACGCCGCGGTGCTGCGCCGGGCCGGGCCGGGAGCCCGGCCGGGTTCAGCCGTTGCGCAGGATGCGGCGTCCGAGGCCCGGGGCGACCCGGAGCAGGGCGAGCAGCGGGCGGGTGGCGCCGACCGGGACGACCGGGCGGCCGCGCCGGATGCCCGCCAGGATCGCGTCGGCGGCCTGTTCGGGGGTGAGCTTGCGGGCCGGGCCCTCACGGCCTGCGGTCATCGCGGTGTCGACCAGCGGCAGCACCACCTCCTGCACCTGGACCCCCGGGGTCGCGGCGGCGGCCTGGTGGCGCAGCGCCTCGACCAGGATCCGCAGGCCGGCCTTGGTGGCGCAGTAGACCGGTGCGCTGCGCTTGGGCGCGTACCCGAGGCCGGAGCCGATCGCCACGAAGGCGGTTCGCTCGCCGGCGGCCAGGTGCGGCCAGCTGGCGGCGGCCAGTTCGGCCACCGAGGCGAGGTTGACCTCGATCTCCTCGCGGACCCGGGCCAGCAGTTCGGGCTGGGGTCCGCCGGTGAGCGGACTCGGGTACTGGACGCCCGCGTTGGCGATGACCAGGTCGAGCCCGCCGAGCCGGGCGGCGGCCTGCTCGACCACCCGGGCGGCCTCGCCGGGGCGGGCGAGGTCCGCCCGCAGTTCGACCACGTCGGTGCGGGCGGGGTCGGCGCGGCGGCCGCAGACGGCGACCTTCGCGCCGTGTGCCGTCAGGGCGGTGGCGAGGGCCCGGCCGACTCCGCTGGTGCCGCCGGTGATCAGGGTGCGCTGTGCGTCGAGTTTCACGGCCCCCATGCTGGCGGGCCGGTCACCGGTCGGCTTGTACGATCGCGCCATGTCGCGCCCGTACCATCGCGTCATGCCGAGAGACCCCGCCGACCAGGCCCGCAGTGTCCACCCCGCGATGGCCGAGGCCGTGCTGCGGGTGCTGGAGCGCCGCGGTGGGCGTGCCGCGTTCTGTGCCACGACGGCCGGTCTGCTGGAGCGCGGGGCGCCGGTGCCGGAGCGGCTGCACGCCCGGCAGGTGGCGGCGCTGTACGGCTTCGGCCCGGCGGCGCTGACCGAGGCGGCGGACCTGCTGCTGGCCGACCCGCCGGCCCCGCTGGCCGCGCTAACGGCCACCACCGATGTGCACCGGCTGGCGGGCTGGTCGGCCCTGGTGGAGCCGTGGTTCCACGTCGGGCACCGCACCCGGGTGGTGGCCGACGGCGGCGGGCTGACGTTCCGGCACCAGGAGCGGCTGGGCCGCCCGCCGCAGCCCGCCGAGTCGCTGTTCGTCGGCGCGCTCTACGCCGCGGGCACGGCGGCGCTGGTCGGCCGGGCGCCGCAGCTCCGGCTGGTGGCCGCCGACGGTTCGCTGCTGCCGCCGTCGGCGGCCTGGGGGCGGTCGCCGGTCCGGCCGGGTGGCTGGCGGCTCTCCTGGGGCGGTGGCCCGGCCGGTACGCCGCTGCCGCCGCTGACGGCGGTCCGCGGGTGGATCGCCCGGGACCCGGCCGCGCCCTGGCGGCTGTCCGGGGCAGCCGAGCGGCTGGGGTGCTCGCCGCGCACCCTGCAGCGCGAACTGGCCGCCGAGGGGACGGCGTTCCAGGCCGAGCTGCTGTCGGTGCGGCTGGCGGTGGCCGCTCAGCTGATCTCCCGTACCGCCCTTCCGCTGGCGGAGGTCGCGGCGGCGGCCGGGTTCACCGACCATGCCCATCTGACGCGCCGGTTCCGGCGGGAGTACGGCTGCTCGCCGTCCGGTTTCCGGGCGGGCGGCGGGTCGGCGGCGCCCGCCGCGGCTGCCGGGCGCGGTCCCGGGCCCGGCGGTCCGGGACGGTCCTGAGCCGGGGGCGCGGACGGGGCGCCCCGGGTGACCCGCGGTCCTGCCGCGCGGTTGCCGGGGCGCCCGTCCGGGTCGGCGGCTACAGGCCGCCGTTGACGACGGCGCTGGTGACGGCGCCGGACTGGACGTTCCACTTGGCGAGCAGCTTGTCGTAGTCGCCGTTGCGGATCAGCTGGTCCAGTGCCTTGGCGAGGGCGTACTGCAGCCCGGTGCTCTCCTTGTTGAGCGTGATGCCGTACGGGCCGGGCTGGAGGTAGCCGCCGGCCAGCTGGAACTTGCCGCCGCGGTCGGGGGACTTGGTGTTGTACTCGGCGACCGGGTAGTCGTTGAGGTCGGCGGCGGCGGTCCCGGCGGCGACCTCGGCGAGCGCCTTGTCGTCGGTGTCGAGGGCGTGGATCTGCAGCGGCTTGGCGAGCTTGGCGCAGGCGGCGGTCTGCCGCTGGGCGAGTTCGTCCTGGATGGTGCCGCGCTGGACGGCGACGGTGCGGCCGCACAGGCTGTCGAGGTTGACGATGTTCAGCGGGTTGCCGGCCTTCACCAGGATCGAGGTGCCGGTCATGAAGTAGTCGATGAAGTCGACGCCGGGGTTGGTCTGGCGGCCGTACTCGTCGGTGCCGTTCTGCCGCTGGCGGGTGTCGATGACGGCCGACATCGCCAGGTCGGCCTCCTTGGCCTGGACCGCGGGGATCACCTTGTCGAACGGCATGTCGACGAACTGGACCCGCAGGCCGAGGTACTTGCCGAGCGCGGTGGCGAGTTCGGGGTCGAGTCCGGCAGGGCTGCCGTCGGTGCCCTTGAAGTCGACCGGTGCGTAGTTGAGGTCGGAGGCGATCCGCAGGACCCCGGCCTTTCTGAGCTGTTCGGGCAGCCGGGCCCGCAGGCCGTTCGGGCTGGTGTCGGGGCCGGTGTCGGCGGAGGCGCAGCCGGTCAGCAGCAGGCCGCCGGCGCCGAGGGCGGCGAGCAGGCGTGACGGGGTACGGGAGACGTCGAGCATGGTGGTGCCGCTTCCTGAGGGAGGGAAGAAGGTGGGGGTGGTCTCGCCGCCGGGGCTGCTGGGATGGGCAGCGCGGGCCTCGTCCGCTGCCCGGGGGGCCGCTGCGGGGATGGGCAGTCGGCCGGTCGGCGGAGGTCCGTCATCGGCGGGGACGGAGCCCTGATCCTCGCACTGGGTCCGGGCGGGCCCACCGGCGGGGTGGGCGAACCGTCCGGAACCGGGGCAAGTCGCTCGGCCTGCGGTCCGTCGGGCCCACTGTGGGTGATGGCACCCGGTGGCGGGAACTGTCGGGACCCACAAGCCGCCGGGCGCGCGCGGCCGGGCGGTGGGTGGGATGCCACGGACCGGCGTGCGCCGTGGTCCGCCGGTGCCCGCCCGCGTGGCGGTCCTCGTGCCGGTCCTCGTGCCGGTCCTCGTGCCGGTCCTCGTGCCGGTCCTCGTGCCGGTCCTCGTCCCGGTCCGCGTGCCGGTCTGCGCCGTTCGGGGGGCTTGCGGTGGGCGGTGCGGCGCGCGCTGCCGGATCGTGGAGAGGTCGCCGCGCCCGCGGCGCTTCGCAGGACGGGAGACCGAGATGCCGAAGTACCTGGTCCGGGCCGGCTACACCGCACAGGGCGCCGAGGGGCTGCTCTCCGACGGCGGCACCGGCCGGGTGGAGGCGGTGCGCAGGGTGGTCGCCTCGTGCGGCGGCACGCTGGAGTGGCTGGCCTTCTCCTTCGGCGAGACGGACCTGTACTGCGTGATCGAGCTGCCGGACGAGGAGTCGATGGCGGCCATTTCGATGACGGTCCGGGCGAGCGGCGCGCTGCAGTCCAGCGTGGTGCAGTTGCTCACCCCGGAGCAGATCGACGCCGCCGCCCGGCTGACCGTCGACTTCCGGGCGCCGGGCGCCTGACGGTCCGGGCGCGCCCGACGGCCGCCGCATCGGACGGCTCGGGCGCAGCGGGCCCAGCGGGCGACTGACGGGCTGGGTGCCGGGCCAGGTGCAGAGCCGGGTGCCGCACCGGGTGCCGGCGTACCGTCAGAGCGCTTCCAGCTCCGCCGCGCGGCGCAGGTCCTTGGGGCGGCCGATCGCCCGGCGCATCCGGATCAGGTCCTCCCGGCGCAGGTAGTGGACCTCGGTTCCGTCGGGGGCGGTGGCGGTCACCGCGCGGGCCAGGAACTCCTCCACCGGCAGGCCGCCCCAGGGGAGCGCGGGGGTACAGCAGTCGCCGCCGGCGGTGGGGGCGGCGAAGTCGAGTTTCCGCTCGGCGAAGGCGGCCGGGCCGGGTTCGAGCGGTGTGCCGTCCTCTCCGGTCAGCCGGGCGCCGACGGCGGCGAACGCCGCGGCCAGGGCGGGCGCCTGGGTGGGGGTGCCGTCCCAGAGCAGGTCGAGGTCGCCGGTCAGTTCGGCCGAGCCGTGCAGGATGCCGGCCACCTGGCCGATCACCACGGCCCGGGCACCGGCCCGGTGCAGCGCGGTGAGCAGCGGGAGGGGGTCGAAACCGAGGGCGCCGTCGGTGGCGAAGGTCCCGGCGGTGTCGTCGGCGTCGTCGTGGGTGAGGCCGGTGGCGGCGCGGCCGGCGGTGAGTTCCCGGGTGCGGCGGACGGCGGCGTGCAGGCGGTCGAGCGCCTGCCGGCCATCGGGGGCGTGGGGGCCTTCGGGGGCGTCGTCGGTCATCCGCTCATCCAACACCGCTGCCGTGCGGGGGCGCACCCGAATTCGGCCCGGGGCCGTGGCCGACGGTCACGGCGTCGACGGACTCGGCGAGGTCCTGCTGCGGCCGGTCCTCGCCGTCCGGCGCCCGGTGCGCCGGGAGGGCGGCGGCGATCTCGGCGAGGGTGGCGGGTCGGGGGCGGTTCTTCGGCACGGCGTGATCCTGGCACGTCGGGCGGGGTGGTGACCGGCGGGCGGGGCGAAAGCTGAATGCACCCTGGACGGATCCTGTCCTGGACATGTAAAAAATTTGTCCAACACCTCGTCAAGCGTTCGGTCGCCGCCCGCCGGAGCCGTTCCGGCGCTGCGCGCCCCAGGTCCAGCGCCACGCCCTCCGGGGCCGGAGCGCCCAGCCGCTCCCGCACCCGGACTCCCCCACGCACCCGAGGAGCCCCGATGCGCACCAGGATCCGCACCACCGCCCTCGCCACCGCCGTCGCCCTCGCCGCGGGCACCCTGCTCGCCGCCACCGCCCAGGCCGCGCCCGCCGATGGTCCGGCCGGGCGGCCGGACCGGGGCACCGCCGTCGCCCGCGCCGAGGCGGCCCTGAGCACCCACGCGGCCGAACTCGGCGTCACGGACCGGCAGTCGCACAGCGTCCGGGACGTCCTGATCGACCCGGACGGCAGCCAGCACGTCCGCTACGACCGCACCTTCGCCGGCCTGCCGGTGCTCGGCGGCGACCTGGTCGTCCACCTCGCGCCGGGCGGCGCGTACCGGGGCGCCGACCGGGCCACCGCCGCGCCGCTCGCGGTGCGCAGCACCACCCCGGCGGTCGGCGCCGACGCCGCCGCCGCGCAGGCCGGCCGGGCGCTGCTGGCGGCCGACGGCCGGACCACCCTCCAGCCGGGAGCCGCACCGCAGTTGGTGGTCGACGCCGGGCACGGCGCGCCCCGGCTCGCCTGGCAGACCACCGTCGCGGGGCAGGACTACCTCGGCAACCCGGTCGCCCGTACGGTCCTCACCGACGCCACCACCGGCCGGCTGATCGCCGACTGGGACGGCCTGGAGACGGCGGCCGGCGACGGCGCCTCCCTCTACGGCGGCACGGTGCCGCTGGAGACCACCCCGTCCGGCGGCAGCTACCAGCTGAAGGACCCCTCCCGGGGCAACACCTACACCGGTGACGCGGCCAACAAGACCGATCTGTGCATCGGTTCGATCTGCATCGTGCGCGCCCCGGCCACCCTGTTCACCGACGCCGACAACCACTGGGGCACCGGCACCACCGCCGACCGGGCCAGCGCGGCGGTGGACGCCCAGTACGGCACCAACACCACCTGGGACTACTACAAGAACGTGCACGGCCGCACCGGGATCGGCGGTGACGGCAAGGGCTCGTACAACCGGGTGCACTACGGCAGCAACTACAACAACGCCTTCTGGCAGGACAGTTGCTTCTGCATGACGTACGGCGACGGTGACGGGTCGGTGTTCGGCCCGCTGGTGGCGCTGGACGTGGCCGGGCACGAGATGTCGCACGGCGTCACCTCGCGGACCGCCAAGCTCAACTACTCCGGTGAGTCCGGCGGCCTCAACGAGGCCACCTCCGACATCATGGGCACCCTGGTCGAGTGGTACGCGGCCAACCCCGCCGACCCGGGCGACTACCTGATCGGCGAGGAGATCGTGAAGCCCGGCTTCGGCAAGCCCGCGCTGCGGTTCATGGACCAGCCGTCCAAGGACACCAAGTCCGCGGACTGCTGGAGTTCGAGCGTCGGCGGGCTGGACGTGCACTACTCCTCGGGCGTGGCCAACCACTTCGCCTACCTGCTGGCCGAGGGCAGCGGCGCCAAGGTCATCGGCGGCGTCGGCTACAACAGCCCGACCTGCAACGGTGCCGCCGTCACCGGCATCGGCCGGGACAAGCTCGGCAAGATCTGGTACCGGGCGCTGACCACCTACATGACCTCCACCACCAACTACGCGGGCGCCCGGACCGCCACCCTCAAGGCGGCCACCGACCTGTACGGCGCGGGCAGCGCCGAGTACACGGCCGTGGCGGGCGCCTGGTCCGCGGTGGCGGTCAACTGAGCGACGGTGGAGCCCTGTCCGGGTCCGGCCGGCAGCCGGACCCGGGGAGGGCGACCCCGGTCGGGCCGGTGGCCCGCGCGGACGGATGATCCGGCAATCGCACCCCGCGGGCCCTGAGGGTGAGGACAATGCTGTGCCTCAGCAGTCCCCTCCCAGGAGGTGCCGGATGACCGTCGTCCTCGCCAAGGGCGCCAACGCCCCGCTGCCCGCCACCCACTGCCGGGTGACCCTCACCGCCGGGCGGGACCCGGAGGTGTTCGTGGTCCTGCTGGGCGCCGACGGCCGGGTCCGCGGCGACCACGACCTGGTGTTCCACCGCCACCCGGCCCAGGACGGCGTGGCGGTGGCCGGCCGGGTGGTGACCGCGGACCTCGCGCTGCTGCCGGCCGCCGTGGTGCGGATCGTGGTCGCGGTCGCCGGCTTCGCCCCGGGTGCGGCGCTCGCCGCGGTGGTGGAGAGCGGTACGGGCCGGGTGGAGTTCCCGCTGCCCGCACTGACCGACGGGGAGACCTGCGTCGTCCTGGTCGAGCTGTACCGGCGCGGCGACGGCTGGAAGGTCCGGGCGGTCGGCCAGGGCTGGAGCTCGGGGCCGCGGGGCCTGGCGGACGCCTTCGGCATCGAGGTCGACGACTCCCCCGCCCCGGCGGCGGTCCCGGCCGCGGTACCGGCCGCGGTACCGGCGGCCGCCACCCCGGCAGCCGTGCCGGCGATCAGCCTGGAGAAGGTCGAGCGGACCGCGCCCGGCCTGGTCGGCCTGTACAAGGAGGCCGGTGTCTCGCTCGCCAAGGCCGGGCTCGGGCCGCTGCGGGCGGCCGTGTACCTGGTGCTCGACCACTCCGCGAGCATGGGGTGGCACTACGACAACGGCAGCATGCAGCACCTCGCCGAGCAGGCGCTCGGTCTGTCCGCCAACCTGGACGACGACGGCACCGTCCCCGTGGTGTTCTTCGCCGACGACGTCCTGCTGGTCGCCGACCTCTCGCTCGACGACCACCGGGGTCGGATCGGCCTGCTGCACGAGCGGCTGCAGTGGGGCGGGACCCGGTTCGCCCCGGCGATGCGGGCGGTGATCGACCACTACCTGCACAGCGGCGCGAGCGACCCCGCCTTCGTCATCTTCCAGACCGACGGAGAGCCGTTCGACCGCCGGCAGACCCGTGAAGTGCTGCGCGGCGCCAGCTCGTTGCCGATCTTCTGGCAGTTCGTCGGCTTCGGCCACAGCCGGCAGCTGCGCTTCCTGCGGAGCCTGGACACGCTCGGCGGGCGGGTGGTCGACAACACGGGCTTCTTCTGCGTCGGCCGGCAGCCGCGGCTGCACTCCGGCCCGCAGGTGTTCGACGGATTGGTGCAGGAGTTCCCGGGCTGGCTCCGCGCCGCCCGTGCGGCCGGCATCGTGCGCTGACGCCGGCACCGTGCGCTGACGCCGGCACCGTGCGCTGTTGCCGGCACCGTGCGCTGACGCCGGCGCCCGCGCGGAGGGGTCAGACCCGGCCCAGCGCCCGGTCCACGGTGATCTCGATCACCACGCGGTCCGGGTTGACCCGCGGTTCCCGGTACCGCTCGGCGTAGCGCCGTACGCCCTCCGCCACCGCGTCCGGGTCCTCGCGGACCACCGCGACGCCTTCCAGGGTGGCCCAGCGCGCCCAGTCCACCTGGCACAGCGCCACCCGCAGGCCGCCCTCGCCCGCCGCCCGGACGTGGGCGGCCTTGCGGCTGGCCCGGTTGGTGATCACCCGGGCGATCCCGGTGGCCGGGTCGAAGGTGGCGCCGACCGGGACCACGTGCGGCGTGCCGTCGGGGCGCAGCGTGGTCAGGGTGCACAGCAGCCGTTCGCGCCAGAAGGCGAGGTAGTCCTCGCCGAGGGCGCCGATGTCGTGAGCCATACGTGGCATGCTGCCACACCGGCGGGCGGGCCCGGTGGGAGCGGGGGCCGGGCGGACGGTACGGTTCGTCGCTGCAGGAACCGGCGGGCCTGCGGGAACGTCAGCTCAGGGCATGGAAGCGGAACGGAGTCCGGTGGTGGGGATGGATCAGGACAGAACGGGCGGCGGGCCGTCGGCGGCGGGGGCGGAGCAGGGTCGCGGGGCCGGGTTCGCGCAGTGGCCGCCGCAGGGCAGCGCCAAGGAGCGCGGGCGGTCGCTGCGGGACAAGACGCCGCGGGAGTCGCACGCCGCGTTCCGGCTGCCGGCGGACCGGCCGAGCGTGGTGGCGGCGGTGGAGCAGGCAAATGTGGGCCGGCTGTCCGAGCTGGTGCCGATAAGGATCGGCCGGATGGCGGCCTCGCCGTTCGCGTTCCTGCGCGGTTCCGCCGGGCTGATGGCGCACGACCTGGCGGCCACCCCGGCGTCCGGGGTGGTGGCCCAGCTGTGCGGCGACGCGCACGCGGCCAACTTCGGCGTGTACGGCGATGCCCGGGGCCACCTGGTGATGGACATCAACGACTTCGACGAGACCGCGCCCGGCCCCTGGGAGTGGGACCTCAAGCGGCTGGCGGCCAGCCTGGTGCTGGCGGGCCGGCAGGCCGGCGCGGGCGAGCAGGTGTGCCGGCAGGCCGCCGCCGACGCCGCCTCCTCCTACCGGCGGACCATGCGGCGGCTGGCCAAGATGCCCGCGGTGGACGCCTGGAACGCCGTCCCCGACGAGCAGTTGGTGACCTTCACCGACGCCCACGAGCTGCGCGAGGTGCTGGACGGGGTGTCCGCGAAGGCGCTGCGCAACACCAGCGCGCGGTTCGCCGCGAAGTCCACCGTCCGCGGTGAGGACGGCCGCTGGCGGTTCACCGCCGCCCCGCCGGTGCTCAGCGAGGTGAGCCGGGCGCAGGCGGCCTCGGTCGCGGGCGCGCTGGACGGCTACCTGGCGACCGTGCCGGAGGAGCTGCACCCGCTGCTGGCCCGCTACAGCGTGCAGGACGTGGCGTTCCGGATCGTGGGCACCGGCAGCGTCGGGACCCGCTCGTACGTGGTGCTGCTGACCGACCGGCGCGAGGAGCCGCTGGTGCTGCAGGTCAAGGAGGCCAGGGCCTCGGTGCTGCTGGCGCCGCTGGCCCGGGCCGGGTTCGCGGTGCCCGGACCGGCCGGGCACGAGGGCCGGCGGGTGGTGCTCGGCCAGAAGCGGATGCAGGTGGTCAGCGACGTCCTGATGGGCTGGACCACGGTCGACGGACTGCCGTACCAGGTGCGGCAGTTCCGCAACCGCAAGGGCAGTGTCGACCCGGCCGCGCTGCAGCCGGCGCTGCTGGACGACTACGGCCGGCTGACCGGCGCGCTGCTGGCCCGCGCGCACGCGCACACCGCCGAGGCCGCGGTCATCGCCGGGTACGCGGGCAAGGGCGACGAGCTGGAGCAGGCGGTCGCCGCCTTCGCGGTCGCCTACGCCGACCGCAGCGAGGCCGACCACGCGGAGCTGGTGGCGGCGATCCGGGCGGGCCGGCTGCGGGCCGAGTTCGACGTCTGACGGATGGTCAATCTGCCGTCGGGAGGCCTTGGTTCGCGCCAGTACGGCCTCCCGATGGCCGGTTCTCGTGCTGTCCGCCCGGGCCCGGCGCCCGTACGGTCGAGACGCGGGCTGCCCCCGCAGCCCGGCACGGCCGACCGCCAGGAGGACGGATGACCACCGAGCAACGCCCGGCACCCGACGCGCCGCTCGTTCCGCTGCACTGCCTGCGCCACGCCGAACCGGGTCCGCCCCGGCTGGCCGTCCTGCCCACCGGCACCCCGGTGTGGGTGTGCACCCGGCACGCCGACGTCCGCCAGGTGCTCACCGATCCGCGGATCGGCCGCGCGCCGCTGTACGCGCCGGACGCGCCGCCGATCACCCTGATCCCGAACATCCTCGACGACCCGGACTCGATGCTGAACAGCGACGGCCCCGAGCACCAGCGGGTGCGCCGGACCGTCCAGCGGGCCTTCACCCCGCGCGCCATCGCCCGCTGGCGGCCCTGGGTCGCCTCGGTGGTCGAGGAGCTGATCGACCGGCTGGAGGACGCCGGCTCCCCCGCCGAGATCATCGGCTCGTACAGCCGGCCGCTGCCGGTCGCCGTGATCAGCCGGCTGATGGACCTGGACGGCCTCGACCCCGAGCGGCTCGGCCGGTGGAGCGACCATGCGCTGTCCGCCACCGCGTACACCGCCGAGCAGATCGGCACCGCGATGCGGGAGTTCGGGCACTTCGGCTTCCAGCTGGTGACCGCCCGCCGCAAGGAGCCCGGCGACGACCTGGTCTCCAGCCTGGTGCAGGCCGCCGACCAGACCGGCGGGGTGACCGAGGAGCAGCTGACCTCGCTGGTCTGCGGGCTGGTGGTGGCCGGGCACGAGACCACCATGACCACGCTCGGCAACGCGCTGGTCTACCTGCTCGGCGAGGACCGGGCGGCCTGGGCGCGGATCGGCGCCGACCCGCAGGCCGCCACCGCCGCGACCGAGCAGCTGCTGCGGACCGTTCCGCTCGGCGACTCCACCACCTTCCCCGGGATGCTGCGCCGCACCCTGGCGGAGGTGGAGATCGGCGGGGTGACCATCCCGGCCGGCGCGGTGGTGGCGGCCGACTCGGCCGCGGCCAACCACGACCCGGCCGTCTACCCGGCGGGACCCGTCGACCTGTTCGCCCCGGTCGGCACGCCGAGCCTGACCTTCGGCGCCGGCCCGCACCACTGCCTGGGCGCCTGGCTGGCCAGGATGGAGCTGGAGCTCGCCCTGCACTCGCTGGCCCGCCGGCTGCCCGGGCTGCGGCTGACCGCGCCGGCCGAGGCGATCGACTGGCGCCAGGGCCTGCTGACCCGCAGCCCGCAGACCCTGGAGGTCGCCTGGTGAACGCGGCGGACGCCACCGGCGGCCCGGGCGGGGAGCTGCCGGACGGGGACCTGGTGGACGGGGACCTGGTGGTGAGGGTCGACCGGCACCGGTGCGTCGGCACCGGGCTGTGCGCCGCCACCGCCCCGGACGACCTCACCCTCGGCGCCGACGGGCGGGCGCTGGCCCGGCGGCCGTCGACCGCGCTCTCCGAGGAGCTGGCCGAGGCCGCCGAGATGTGCCCGGTGGAGGCGATCGCCGTGCTGCGCCCGGCCACCGGGGAGCAGGTCGCCCCGGCGTACTGACCACCCGGCCCGGCGGGCCGCCGGTCATACGTGTTCCATCACGATCAGCGCGGTGGTGCCGGGCTCGAGGGCCTCGAAGACGTGCACCGCGTCGCCCGGGTAGGCGATGTAGTCGCCCGGGCCGAGCTCGACCGGCTCCTGCACGGGTCCGACCAGCGCCCGGCCGGTGCCGACCACCAGGTGTTCGACGGTGCCGGGCATGTGCGGGTCGGAGACCCGGGAGCCGCCGGGCTGGGCCTCGATCCGGTAGAGGTCGCGCCGGGCGTTCGGCGGGCAGGACGCCAGCAGGGTGGCGGCGTAGTCGGCCCGCTCGGAGTAGGTGACCGGCCCTTCGCCGACCCGGATCACCCGGACGGCCGGACGCGGCGGGTCGACCAGCCGGCTGAACGGGACGCCGAGCGCGACACCGAGCGCCCACAGGGTCTCCACGCTGGGGTTCCCGGCGCCGGACTCCAGCTGGGAGAGCGTGGACTTGGCGATGCCGGCCCGCTTGGCCAGTTCGGTGAGGGAGAGGCCGGCCCGGCCGCGCTCGCGGCGGATCGCGGCCGCGATCAGCGCGATCAGGTCGAGGCGCGGCTCGGTCCCGTCCGGCGGGGCAGTCTCCATGTTCGCTCCAGAAGTCCACTTGTTCGGCTTGACGAACGCCCGGCGAGGCGTTCACTGTAGTGGACATGAGTTCATCATGGCGAACGCTCGACCGTGGCACACTCCACGACATCGCCCTCGTCTGCCTCGCCGACGCCGTGGTCGGCGCCTCGTTCGGCGCGATCAGCGTCTCCGGCGGCCTGCCCGCGTGGGTACCGGTCGCGATGTCGGTCCTGGTGTTCGCCGGCGGCGCCCAGTTCGCCGCGGTCGGTGTCCTGCTGGCCGGCGGCGGGCCGCTGGCCGCCGTCGTCACCGGTCTGGTGCTCAACACCCGTCTGCTGCCGCTCGGCTTCGCCGTCGGCGACGTCCTGCAGGGCGGCCGGTGGCGCAGGCTGTTCGGCGCCCAGCTGCTGACCGACGAGTCCGCCGCCTTCGCCCTGCGCCACCAGGACCCCCGGCACCGCCGGGCCGCGTTCTGGCTCTGCGGCCTCGCCCTGTTCGTCTGCTGGAACCTGTCCGTGGTGCTCGGCGCGCTGGCCGGCGGGGCGATCGGCGACACCGCCGCGCTCGGCCTGGACGCCGCCTTCCCCGCCGTCCTGCTCGCCCTGCTGGTGCCGGCCCTCGGCGACCGCCGCACCCGGGACGCCGCGCTGCTGGGCGCCGCCGCGGCGCTGGCCGCCACACCGTTCCTGCCCGCCGGGGTGCCCGTCCTGCTGGCGCTGGCCGGCCTGCTCCCGGCGGCCGTCCGCGCCGCCACCCGGGACACGGCCGCCCGGAACGCGGCCGCCCCCGCCGTGGACCCCGCCCCCGCGGCCCACCCCGTCAAGGAGGCGCACTGATGCTCCCGTACGCCGTCCTCGCCCTCGCCGCCGGCACCTACGCGCTGCGGCTGGCCGGGCCCGTCCTCCACCACCGGCTGCGCCTGCCCGAACACCTGCGGGACCTGCTGGGCCTCGCCGCGCCCGTCCTGCTGGTCGCCCTGCTGGCCACGGCCGCACTCACCGAGGGCCACGGCTTCGCGGGCTGGGCCCGGCCGGCCGGGGTCGCCGTCGCGGCGGTGCTGGCGGTCCGCCGGCTGCCGTTCCCCGTGGTGGTGGTCGCCGCTGCCGCGACCACCGCGCTGCTGCGGCTGTCCGGGGTCGCCTGACCGGCCGCGCCACCGGCGCCGACGGCCTCGGGAGGGGGCGGTGCGGCCAGCCCGAGCGATCAACCGGACGGGCACATATGGTGATCGCATCATGACCCTCCGCACTCCGGTGCGGCCCGAGGAGAGGACCTCCCGTGATCACAGCCCGTGACATCATGCACCGCGGCGCCCAGTGCATCGACGCCGACCAGACCCTGATGGACGCGGCCAAGATGATGCGCGACATGGGCGTCGGTGCCCTGCCCATCTGCGGCCCGGACAAGATGCTCAAAGGCATCATCACCGACCGCGACATCGTGGTCCGATGTCTCGCCGAGGGCAAGGACCCGATGATGATGAAGGCCATGGACCTGGCCGGGCACCTGCACTGCGTACGGGCCGAGGACGACATCGAGGCCGTGCTGAAGAAGATGGAGCAGCACCAGATCCGCCGCATCCCGGTGATCGACGACGGCAAGCTGATCGGCATGATCAGCGAGTCCGACCTGGCCAGCGGCCACCGTGACGGCAACCTGCTGACCGACCGGCAGATCATCGAGTTCATGGACAGCATCTACCTGAGCCACTGACCGTGGACCGCTGACCGCACCTCACCGGCGGTACCGGACGGCGTGGGAGCACCGGCTCCCACGCCGTCCGCGTGCGTGCGCCCGGGGCCGGGTCAGACCCCGGCCGGTACCGGAGCGGGCGTGTTCGACTCGGCCGGGCCGGCCGGCCGCGGGCCGCGGCGGTCCACGGCCCAGGAGGCCAGCGCGATGACGCAGCCGAGCGCGGCCAGGGCGGCGCCGACCAGGGTGGGCGAGGTCCAGCCGAGGCCGGCGCCGAGCGCGACCCCGCCGAGGTAGGCGCCCTGGGCGTTGGCCAGGTTGAAGGCGCCCTGCACGGTGGCGGAGGCCAGCGTCGGCGCCCGGCGGGCCTTGAGCAGCACCAGGGTCTGCACCGTGGGCACGGTCGCGAAGCCGAACATCCCGATCAGGACCACCGTCACCGCCGCCGACCAGCGGGCGTGCGCGGTGACGGCGAACAGCGCGAGCGAGGCGGCCATCAGCAGGAAGGCCGCGCAGATGCTCGGCCGCAGCGCCCGGTCCGCGGCGTACCCGCCGACCGCGTTGCCCAGGGTCATGCCGACGCCGAACAGGGCGAGCACCAGGGTCACCGAGCCCTCGCCGAAGCCGGCCACCTCGGTCAGGGTCGGCGTGATGTAGGTGTAGCAGGCGAACAGCCCGGCGCAGCCGAACACCACGGTGGCCAGGGCCGCCCACAGCTGGCCGCTGCGGAACGTCGACAGTTCGGCACGCAGCCCGGCCTGCGGGTGGGCGGGCAGCTGCGGGACCAACCGGGCGGTGGCCGCGACGCCGAGCGCACCGATCGCGACGACCACCAGCATCGCCGCCCGCCAGCCCAGGTGCTGGCCGAGCAGGGTGGCGGCCGGGACGCCGAGGATGTTGGCGACGGTGAGGCCGGAGAACATCACCGAGACGGCGCGGGCGCGCAGGTGCGGCGCGGCCAGCTCGGCGGCGGCGACCGCGCCGGCGCCGAAGAACGCGCCGTGCGGCAGGCCGGTGACCAGCCGGGCGGCGGCCAGCAGCGGGAAGCTCGGCGCGAGGGCGCAGAGCAGGTTCCCGGCCGTGAACAGCCCGGCCAGGCCGGTCAGTACGGCCTTGCGGGGCAGCCGGGCGCAGGCCGCGGTGAGCAGCGGCGCCCCGATCACCACCCCGACCGCGTACAGCGAGATCAGCCAGCCGGCCTGCGGGATGCTCACCCGCAGGTCGTCGGCGACCTGCGGCAGCAGGCCCATGGCCGCGAACTCGGTCGTGCCGATGGCGAAGGCGGTGATGGCGAGGGCGACGAGCGCCAGAGGCATGAGGGGGCTCCGAGTGGTCGCCCGGTGGGCGGTGCGAGGTGACGGGCGATCGTCGGTGACCACCGATGGGGGCGTACGGCCGGTCTGAGGGGTGGTCGGCCGGTGCGACGCCGCCGGGCAGTCTACCCGGCGGGCGGCGGGCGGTCGGTGAACGGAGCGAGTGGGGAGGGCATGAGGAAGGCGTGGGGAGGGCGTACGGCCGGGGGCGGGGTGGTCAGGCCGCGGTGGCGAGGGTCCGGATGCGGTGGAGTTCGGTGAGGATGTCGTCCAGGGTGCGGCAGTCGGGTCCGGTGGGGGACGGGCCGGGGACGGTGTCGGGGGCGATGTCGGGGGTGGTGTCGGGGGTGGTGTGTCGGGCGCCGTGCTCCAGGGCGTCGGCCAGCGCGTCGAGGGCCGCGGTGACCTGACGGGCCGCCGGGCCGGCCGGCCGCGGGGAGCCGTGTTCGATCCGGACGGCGCAGGCGGTCGCGGCGTCGGCGATCCGCTCGGCGCCCTCGGTGACCTTCAGCCAGTCGAGGGCGGGCCCGGCGGTGAGCTCCGCGGCGGCGCCCTCGGCGGCGGTCCTGGCCTCGGCGAGCGAGTGGTAGGCGGAGCGGCGCAGCTCGGTGCGGGTCTGCGGGCCGGGGGCGCCGGTCAGGACGTGGTCGAGGTAGCGGCGGGTGCGGCGCAGCGCCTGCGCCGAGCGGTGGCCGACCCGGGCCCGGGTGTCGGTGAGCCTCGGCAGGTGGCCGGCGAGCAGGACGATGGCGCAGGCCAGTGCCGTGTCGGCGAGCCGGGAGACGGCGGCCTGGCGGTCGCCGGCGGCGGAGACGAAAGCCAGCACGGTGACGGTGACCGCAGCGGTCTGCAGGGCGAAGTGCCGGGCGGCGAGCGGCAGCAGGGCGCCGGCCAGGGCGACGGTCGCCACCGGCAGCCAGGGCCGGGCGGTGGCGGCGGTCAGTGCGGCGAACAGCAGCACCCCGAGGGCGGTGCCGGCGAAGCGGTTGACGACCCGCGAGAACAGCGGCCCGAAGTCGGGTTTGACCAGGAACGCGGCGGTGGCGGGCAGCCAGAACCAGTGCTCGGTGTGCAGCAGCAGGGCGGCGGCCGTGCTGGCGGTGACGCAGACGGCCACCCGGGCGCCGTACTCGCGGCCCGCCGGGCCCGCCGGGTGGATGCCGCGTGGTCCCCTGCGCGGGGTCGGGCGGTCGGGGGCGGGCGCGCCGGCGAAGACCAGGCCGGCCTGCAGCACGGCCCGGTCGAAGGCGGTCCGGGCCGGGGTGTCGGAGTTCGGGGCCGGCAGGACGCCGGGGGCCGGTGGAGATCCGCTGCGGCAGCCGCTCGCCCTCCCAGAGCAGGGCGACGCTCGCCTCGCACAGGGCGGCCGCCGCGGCCAGCCGGGCGGCCAGCGCGGCCACCTCGGTCCGGGTGGCGGCCCGGGCGGGCAGCGGGAGCACGCGGCGCAGCCGCAGGGCCTGGTCGGCCCGGTCGAGGGCGGCCGTCAGGCGGCGGCGGGCGGGTTCGGCGGCGGGGGTGCCGACGGCGTCCAGCGCGTCGGCGAGGGCGTCGAAGACGGCCGCCACCGCGAGGCGTTCGCCGGCCGCCGGGCGTCCGGGGCGCACGGTGGCGAGCAGGCGCAGCAGCATCAGCCAGCCGGCGCCCGCGAGGAACCAGGCCGCTCTGGTCCAGCCCGGCAGCGCGATCGACATGCCGCTGCCGACCGCGGTGAGGACCAGCAGCTGCAGGGCGGCCGCCGAGCAGACCGGTCCGGCGACGCTGACGGCGCCGCAGAGCAGTCCGACCGTCAGCAGCAGGGGCAGCGCCCACCAGCCGGTCGCGAAGCCGAGCAGCAGGCCGAGCGCTCCGCCGAGGGCGGGTACGCCGGCCTGGACGGCGGCCGCGCGGCGGGTACCTGGCCGGTCGTTGATCCCGGCGAAGAGCGCACCGAGTCCGGCGAGCAGTCCCACCTCGGGACGGCCGGCGGCCAGTCCGGCACCCAGCAGCGGTCCCATGCCGAGGGCGCCGCGGGCCATCGCGCTCCACGGGACGGGGCCGCGCTGCCAGCGCAGCGGGTGGGCCAGCCAGTCGGGGGTGCGGCGACGCTCTGCTCGGGGCACGGTCCTCCTCGCGTCCGGATGCTGCCGCTCGAGCCTAACCGGGCCGGTTGTCCCCGCTGATGCGGGCCGGTTACGCGCACATGACGGACCGGACGGGGCCACGCGGGACCGCACGGACGGGTCCGCACGGGCGGGATTGCACAAGAGGGACCGCACAGAAGGGACCGGACGGACGGGACCGCACGGGCGGGACCGCACGGACCGATCACGGCGGGCGTCGGCGGGCGGTCCGGGTGGCACCGCCGCCGGGGCGGACCGGGCGAGGCTCGTACCGGACCCGCACGCCACCCGCTCCCGGCGGGGCCGGTCACCGCGCGAGCACCCGGGCGGGGCCACGCGGGACCACACGGGCGGGACCGCACGGACCGCTCACGGCGGGCGTCGGCGGGCGGTCCGGGTGGCGGCGCCGCCGCCGGGGCGGACCGGGCGCCCGCCGGGCCATGGCCCGGGCGAGGCTCGTACCGGACCCGTACCCGACCCGCTCCCGGCGGGGCTGGTCACCACGCGAGCACCCGGACGACGGCACCCGGGCAGCCCGGCACCGGTGGGGCCCCGGGCGCCCGCCGAACACGGGCACCGCGGGCGTCAGCCGTCGGGCGGCCGGGGTGGCGGCGATGGCGAGCGGGCACCCCGCCGACCCCGGCCCCGTACCCGACCCGCTCCCGGCGGGGCCGGTCACCACGCGAGTGCCCAGACAGCGGCACCCGGGCGGGCCCGGCACCGGCCGGGGCCCCGGGCGCCCGCCGGACACGGGCGCCGCGGGTGTCAGCCGTCCGGCGGGGAGTCGGTGGTGGCGATCGGGCGGTCGGTGGCGGCCACCGGGTCAGGGAGGGCGGTGGAGCCGGTGAGGTAGCGGTCGACGGCGGCGGCGACCGAGCGGCCCTCGGCGATGGCCCAGACGATCAGCGACTGGCCGCGGCCCGCGTCGCCGGCCACGAAGACGCCGTCCGGCCCGGCGGCGTAGCCGCGGTCCCTGGCCAGCCGGCCGTCCGCGTCGAGGGTGAGGCCGAGCTGGCCGATCAGCGGACTGTCCGGCTGCGGGCCGCGGAAGCCCAGGGCGAGCAGCACCAGCTCGGCCGGGACGGTCCGGCCGGTGCCGGGGCGGGGGCTGCGGTCGGCCGGTTCGGCCTCGGCCAGCCGCAGGGCGCGGACCCGGCCGAGCCGGTCGCTCTCGAAGCTGACGGTGACGGCGGAGTAGACGCGCGGGTCACCGGACAGCGCCACCGCCTCCTCGTGCGAGGCGGTCAGCCGGTGGACCTTGGGGTGGACCGGCCAGGGCTGGGCGGTGGAGCGGACGTCGCCGGGCTGCGGATTGATGTCGAGCTGGGTGACCCGGGCGGCGTGCTGGCGCAGCGCGGTGCCGAGGCAGTCGGCGGCGGTGTCGCCGCCGCCGACGATCACCACCTGCCGGCCGGCCGCGGACAGCGGTGAGTCGGCGAGGTCGCCCTCGACCACCCGGTTGGCCAGCGGCAGGTACTCCATCGCCTGGTGGACACCCGCCAGTTCCCGGCCCGGGACCGGCAGCTCGCGCCAGGCGGTCGCGCCGACCGCGACAACCACCGCGTCGTGGCGGGCCCGCAGGTCGGCGGCGGTCAGGTCGGTGCCGATCTCGACGCCGGTGCGGAACAGGGTGCCCTCGGCGCGCAGCTGGTCGATCCGCCGGTCCAGGTGGTGCTTCTCCAGCCGGAAGGAGGGGATGCCGTAGCGCAGCAGGCCGCCGAGCCGGTCGGCCCGCTCGTACACGGTGGTCTGGTGGCCGGCCCGGGTGAGCTGCTGGGCGGCGGCCAGGCCGGCCGGGCCGGAGCCGATCACGGCGACGGTGCGTCCGGAGAGGTACTCGGGCGGGCGGGGGGCGGCCAGGCCGAGGGCCCAGGCCTGGTCGGCGATGGCGGCCTCGACGTTCTTGATGGTGACCGCGTCGCCGCCGGCGACGGCGAGCACGCAGGCGCTCTCGCAGGGGGCGGGGCAGAGCCGGCCGGTGAACTCGGGGAAGTTGTTGGTGGCGTGCAGGCGGTTGGCGGCGCTCTCCCAGTCCGCGTGCGAGACCAGGACGTTCCAGTCCGGGATGAGGTTGCCGAGCGGGCAGGCCCGGTGGCAGAACGGGAGGCCGCAGTCCATACAGCGGTCGGCCTGCCCGCCGACGATCGGCAGCAGTCCGCGTTCGGCGTTCACCTCGGCCCAGTCCCGGACCCGCTCCTGCGGTGCGCGGCGTTCGCGCAGGACCCGCGGGGTGGTGAGGAATGCCTTCGGATCGGCCATCGGCCGCCTCCGTCGTCCGCGCTGATCCCGTGTCCTGCGCCGTCGCCCGGACGGGGGCTGCGCCCCGCCCGGACGGGGTCGGCGCCGTGGCCGGACGGGATGAGGCGCGTCAGGCCGGTCCCAAGCTGCGCCGGGCAGACGGTCGGGTCGTACGCGGCGTGTCCAGCCACCATACGTCCGTTCGGGTGGCTCTTCGAGGGCTCGGCCCCCGGCCCCGCGCGGGGCCGGCGGCCGGGTCGGTGACCGGCCGGTGCGGTGCGGGGCGCGGCCGGCGGCCGGGTCGGTGCGGGGTGCGGTCAGCGGCTGCGGGGGGCGGCGGCGAGCGGGCGGCAGAGCAGGGCGTCCGGGACGCCGCCGTGGAGCCAGCGCCAGGTGTAGGCGACGCCGGCCAGGTACTCGTCGTCGGCGCACTGGCCCTTGTAGTAGCCGGGTGCCCAGTCGCTGCCGGTGGAGCCGCCGGTGGCGGGCCGGTTGTCGCCGTGGTCGAACCAGAGGAGCCGGCCGCCGGTGGGCAGCGCGGCCGCGGCGGTGGCGCACAGCAGCGAGCCCATCGCGTTGCCGCGCACGCTGTACCCGGTCGCGAAGGTCCCGTCGGGGCACTGCAGCTTGTTGTAGCCGGGCGCCCAGTCACCGCCGGTCACGTACCGCTCGTCGGAGACCACCTGGTACGCCGCGCCGGTGCGGGCAGGGCCGCCGGCGTCGGTGCACAGGCCGCGGCCGTCGCTGCGGCCGAGGCCGGTCAGCCGCTGGGTGTCGGGGCAGCTGCCCTTGCGGGCGCCGCGGTCCCAGTCGGGGAGGGCCAGCATCCGGGCGGAGGTGTCCTGGTCGGCGTGGTCGAGGGAGAGCATGTTCCAGCGCGGGGTGGGCGCCACCGGTCCGCTGCGGCCCGGGGTGCCGACCAGCCGGTGCCAGTCGGCGGCCCGCCAGTCCCCGGGGTCGTCGATGCCGAGCCGGACGCCGTTCGGGTCGTACGAGAGCAGCGCCCAGCTGTCCAGCGGTGCGCCGTCCCGGGTCCAGCCGACCAGCGGCCAGATCGCGAAGTCGGCGTCGGCGGCCAGCAGGATGTCGGTGAAGGTGTGGAACCAGGCCTGCTCCTTGGGGTCGGTGGCCCCGCGGCCGCCCGCGCCGAACTCGCTGATCCACACGGGGGCGGTGAAGTGCTGCCCGGTGCGGGTGACGAACAGCGCCTCCTGGTCGACCACCTGGGCGAGCTGGGCGGGGGTGAGGTCCTGGTAGCGCGGGTCGTGGGTCTCGCCGAGGCCGGTGGCGCCGCTGTGGTTGGGGCCGGTGTAGGCGTAGAAGTGCGCCGCGTAGACCAGCTTGTCGGAGCGGATCAGGGTGTTGGAGAGGTTCTGCACCGGGGTGAGCATCGGCCGGCCGTGCGGCAGGCCGTCGAGCGGGATGCCCTGCCAGTTGATGCCCTCCATCACGATCAGCAGGTCGGGGTCGCTCTGCAGGATCCGGTTTCCGGCGGCTTCGAAGGCGGCGTACTCGTCGTGGGCGTCGCCCCAGCCCCAGTTGGGGTCGTCCCAGGTGTCGCGGCGGACCTCGTTGCGCAGGTCGGCGCCGACCACCCGCTTGTCGGCGCGGTAGCGCTCGGCCATGAACACCCAGTCGGCGATCCACTGTTCGGTGGACTGGCCGCTGTTCCAGCGTTCGTTGCCGTCCAGGCCGCAGCACCAGCGGGCGGTGGTGGTGTGGTCGTTGAGGATGACCGCGAAGCCGTCCGCGGTGAGTGCCGCGACGACCGCGTCGAAGACCTGCAGCGGGGTCTTGCCGCGAAGCTGCGGGTTGGCGGCGACGGCCTGGTCGGGCACCGGCGTGCTGTCGTGGATCAGGGCGTTGGAGAACGGCAGCCGGATGCTGTTGATCCCCAGCGCGTGGAAGTCGGCGAGGATCCGGGCGATCGGCGCGCGGTCCAGGCCCAGCGGCATGCTGGACGACGGCTCGCCGTGCTCGTGCGAGGCCGGGTCGGCGATGTCCCCGCTGCCGGTCCAACTGCCCTGCGCTCCCTCCCAGTTGCCGGAGCGGAGCTTGAAACGGCTGCCCGTCGCGTCGACGACGTACCGGCCGCTGGTGCTGAGCGGGCCGGTCCAGGAGGCCGCCAGGGCGGCGCCGGTGAGCGGCACGGGCCGGTCGGCGGCCGTCGCCCCGCCCTCCGGCCCGGCGGCACCCACGGCGCCGCCGGGGAGGGCGAACAGGGTGGCGAGCGCCGCGAGGACGGCGAGCGTTCGGGTGAGGAGCTTCAGCATGGCCGACCCCGGGGTGGTGGGTGACGATGGAATGTGATGATATCCGTTGGGCTACCCGCAGGTAACGCGACGATTATCCACACACTGGCACGCCGCGCCTAGGGTGTTGACGTAACGTCAGCACGGCGCGCGCTCCAACGGCCCGGGGCCGGGCGTGGGATCAGTCGTGGGCTCAGGCCCGGAAAGTGATCGCGGTGCCCTCCCGGGCCGCCTGCCGGGCGGTGTAGGTGACGTCGTGGACGGTGTGTCCGGCCGGGTCGAGCAGGGTGATCCGGCCGCCCTTGTTGCCGAGCTGCAGGCCGTCACCGGTGGGGACGGTGAGGGTGGCACCCGGTTCGAGGCGCTGGGCCGGCAGGCCGACCCGGCGGTGCTGGGCGTCGGCGAGCTGCCAGTGCGCCAGATCGACGGCGGCCGGAGACTCGTTGACCACGGTGACCGTCTCCGCCCGGCCGTCCGGGCCCGCCGGGTTGACCAGCGCGGCCAGGATGCGCAGCGACTGCCCGGGCACGGCCGGTCCGGGGTCGACAGGGCCGGGGTCGGTGGGGTCGGGGTCGGTGGGGTCGGGGTCGGCCGGTCCGGGGTCGGTGGGGCCCGGGTCGGGTACGCCCGGCAGGGCGTGGCCGGTGGTGTCGTCGGTGTGCCAGGACTGGGACTGGAAGGCGAGGAAGACCGCGACCCAGCGCGACTCCGCCGGGATGTGCAGCAGCAGCGCGCCGTCCTGGCGGACGCCGTCGTCCCGGCGGTGGCTCGGGTCGTTGCCCTGGTTCATGTGGACGTCGTGCACGCCGTTGCCCGGCAGGAAGCCGAAGACCTTGTCCGGCAGGTGCGCCTCGGTGGGCCAGCGCTGCCCGAAGACGTACACCGTGGCGGCCGTGTCGGCGAGCGCCCGCAGCACGTGGCGGTCGAGCAGGTCGGCGAGGTCGTTGTCGTCGCCGGGCAGCTCCGGCGGCAGGACCCGCAGCGCGGCGCGCTCGAACAGGCCGCCGCGGACGAAGTCCAGGCCTCCGCCGCCGTCCTGCGCGGACAGCTCGCGCCAGCCGGAGGCCGGCGCCGGGAGCTGTTCCAGCAGCGGGTGCCGGAAGTCCTCGTCGACCACGAAGAGCAGCTCGGACGGGGCCTGGTCGGAGAGCACGTTGACGGCGGCCCGGTAGTCGGTGCCGCCGGCGTCGCGCAGGTGCAGCTGGTAGTGGGGGGTGTCGGTGGCGCCTTCGCGGCGTCTCGCGACGAGGGTGGCTGCCAGGACACCGTAGTGCTGCAGGGGCATCTGTCGTCCTCGGTCCGGGGGCGTCCGGGCGCTGCGCCCGGCGGGTCGTCAGGAGCCCTTCCCCGCTGCGCGCGCCCGGCACCTTGCCGAGGCTCAACGTTCGGGTGAACCTTCCGCGCCCCGGTTCACGCCCCCGGTTGACGCCCGGCCGGGACCCGCGGCCCGGGCGCCGGCTGCCGGCGCCCGGCGGCGACCTCGGTGGCCAGCGCGGCCAGCGCCGCCGGGGCGCCCAGCTGCCCGCGGATCCCGGGGAAGGCGTTGACGTCGACGATCAGCGGTCGGCCCGCCACGTCCAGCACGTCCACGCCGTAGACGTCGAGCCCGAAGGTCCGGCCGGCCGCGAACGCCAGGTCGGCGTACCCGGCGGGCAGCCGCTCCACCCGGCGGTGCGGCAGCGGGCCGCCGTCGGCCAGCTCGGAGCGGCGGAGCTCGGCGAAGAGCTCGCCGTCGACCACCCAGAGCTTGTGGTCCCAGCCGTCGCCGGGTGCCAGGTCCTGGACCACCACCGGTTCCCGCGGCCACCGCTCGGCCAGCCGGGCGGCCTCGGCGCCGGTGGTGACCCGGGCGACCAGGTCGCCGCGGCGGCTGTGGCGGCTCTTGACCACCAGCGGCCCGCCGTGGGCGGGCCAGTCGGCGGCGAGGGCTGCGAGGGTGGCGGTGCGGGTCGGCGCGAACGGCAGTCCGGCCCGGCCGGCCCGGTCGGCCATCGCCAGCCGGTCCTGGCAGAAGGCGGTGGCGGCCGAGGAGTTGAGGACGGGGACGCCCTGCTGTTCCAGCGCCGCCGCGAGGGCCAGTGCGGCCGGGGTGCGGGCCTTGAGCAGGTAGACGTCGGCCGGGTCGGCGGGGCGGTCGGCGTCGGGCGCCGACACCTCCACCGTGTGGCCGGCCGCCTGCAGCAGGGCGGTGGTGGCGGTGAGCAGCGGGTGGTCGGGCGCCGGGGTGATCAGGCCGATCCTCACCGGCCGCCGCCGAGCGCGGCGGAGGAGGGCACCAGCCGGGCGCCGGGCACGGAGGGCCAGGCGGAGCCGCTGCGGGCCAGCCGCACCACCGCGCCGGCAACCGTGTCGACGGCGTCCGGCACCTGCCGGAAGCTCGGGAAGTCGTTGACATCGACCACCACCGGTCCGTCGGGGCCGAGCAGCACGTCGACGCCGTACAGGTCGAGGCCGAACACCTCGCCGACCTGCGCGGCCACCGCGGCGACCTCGGCGCTGAGCGCCACCGGCCGCTCCCGGTGCGGGTGGTGCGGGTGCAGCGGGGAGGTCCGTTCGGTGGCGAACAGCTCGCCGCCGGCGCAGTAGACCTTGAGGTCGAGGCCGGGGTTGGCGATGTACGGCTGCGCGATCAGCAGCCCCTCCCCCGCCAGGTCGGCGGCGAGTGCGGGCAGTTGGTCGGGGCGTTCGACCAGGTGGACGGCGCGCCCGGAGCTGCCGTCGGCGGGCTTGACCACCAGCGGGTAGTGCTGCTGCGGTATCAGCGAGAACTCGGCGGGGTCGGCGGCCGCCCAGGTCTGCGGTACGGGCAGGCCGTGGTGGGCGGCGATCACGGCGGCCTGGGCCTTGTCCCGGACCGGGCGGATCGCGCGGGCGTCGTTGACGGTGGTCAGGCCGAGCCCGGCGGCGGCCTCCAGCAGGCCGAGCCCGGGGCCGCCGGAGACCGTCTTGAGCACCCAGGCGTCGTGCTGTCCGGACCGCACCAGGGCGCCGAGGTCGAGCAGCGAGCCGCCCGGCCGCAGGACGTCGACCCGGTGGCCCCACTCGGTCAGCCGGCGCACCACGTCGAGCGGCATGCCGTCGTTCCGGTAGTGCTCCTCGACCAGGAAGCAGAACCTCATCCCGTACAACTCCTGTCCCCCCGCGATTCCGCGGCTCCGGTGTAGCGCCTCAGGATGCCACGGATCGGTCCGGCAAGATCGCCCGGTACGTCCCGGAACGGCCACAGCCGGGTCACAGCGCGGCGGCTCCGGCGCGCGCGGCCGGTCCGCCCGCGCCCCCCGGGTCGCGGGCCCGGGGGCGGGGTGCTGCGTGCACGAAGGCGGCCCGGCGGCCGCGGCGGCCGGTCACGGAACCGTCCGGAAACCGTCGGCGCAGGCCACAGCCCTGTCACGGGCCGCAATGCCGCGGCCCCGGGCCATTACCCTCTCTTGGGAAAGCCTTTCCCGCGGGGAGGGGACCCGGGTACCGAAGGAGGGGCGGTGCGCGAATCCGTCAGGCCCGCTCCGGCTCCCGGCCGCACCGGCGGCCGGCCGGGTCCGCGTGGGGCGCTGCGCCCGCGCGGGCTGCACGACCTGCGCGGGGGGCCGGTGCCGGTGGCCCTGCACTACCCGCCGGACGACCTGGTGGTGGTCTCCGGCCTGCCCGGCAGCGGCAAGAGCACGCTGCTGCGGCGCTGTGCGCGCGGGCCGGTGATCGACTCCCAGCACGTCCGCGAGCGGTACCGGGCGCGGCTGCCCCGGGCGGTGCCGTACGCGCTGTACCGGCCGCTGGTCCGGGTCAGCCACTACCTGCGGCTGCGCCGGGCGCTGCGCGCGGGCGGCCCGCTGCTGGTTCACGACTGCGGGACGCTGCCGTGGGTCCGCGGCTGGCTGGCCCGCAGCGCCACCCGGCAGGGGCGCCAGGTGCACCTGGTGCTGCTGGACGCCAGCCCCGCCGAGGCGGCCGCCGGTCAGCGCGAGCGCGGCCGCGGGGTGTCGGCGTACGCCTTCGCCCGGCACCGCCACGCCACCGGCCGGCTGCGGGAGCGGCTGGCCGGGGCGGGCGGGCCGCCGGCGGGCTGCGCCTCGGCGGTGGTGCTGGACCGGGC
Organism: Kitasatospora sp. NEAU-CNBT7; assembly: GCF_057220535.1. Lineage (NCBI taxonomy): Bacteria > Bacillati > Actinomycetota > Actinomycetes > Kitasatosporales > Streptomycetaceae > Kitasatospora > Kitasatospora sp. NEAU-CNBT7. The sequence goes on from NZ_JBXQQB010000011.1 coordinate 182,763, forward strand.
CGGGGCGCTGGACCTCCAGGACATCGACTTCGCGGGCTGAGCCCCGGTCAGCGGCCGTGCACCTCGAGGAAGGTGCGCACGGCGGACTCCAGCGCCCCCTCGATCCAGGCCGGCTTCAGGCTGGTGTGCTCGCCCGCGAAGTGCACCCGGCCCTCGGGGGTGCGGGCCGCCGGGTGCAGTTCGTGCAGCTGGCCGGGGGTGAACATGACCGCCTCGCCGAGCGCGTAGCGGGCCCGGGCCCAGGACTGGGTGACACCGACGCCGGTGAACTCGCTGCGTACCTTGGGTCCGAACAGCCGCTCGAGGTCGTCGAGGGCGAAGGCGTAGCGTTCGCCGGGGGTCAGCGAGTCCCAGCGCATCGCGTCGTCGGACCAGGTGTACGAGGCGAGCACCACCCCGCCCGCGGAGCCCTCGGGGGCGTGCGAGGGGAAGTAGCTGAAGCGGCTGGCGCTGTCGGAGACGCAGCCCCCGCCGGTGAAGCCGGTCGGCCCCTCCTCCCAGAACCGGGTCCTGAACTCCAGCAGCACCTTGGTGGCCGAGTCGTAGTGCAGTTCACCGACCGCCCGCCGCTTCGGGTACGACATCAGCGGCTCGACGGTGCAGAACCGCAGTGCGCTGAACGGGATGGTGACGATGGCGTAGTCGCCCTCGAACACCTCGGTCGGGGCGGTCGGCGCGCCGTCGCAGGACTCCTCGTCGCCGGTCTCGGCGCAGGTCTCGATCCGCACCCCGGTGTCGCTCTGCACCAGCCGGGTCATCCGGCGGCCCATCCGCAGGTCGTTGCGGAGCGGGGCGGCGAGCGCCTCGGTGAGGACGTCGGTGCCGCCCTCCAGCTCCCAGTAGCGGTTGTCGGGCCTGATCACGGCGTGGTCGATCAGGGTCGGGACGATCGAGTAGTGCAGCCGGGAGGTGAGGTTCTCCAGGGTGCCGGCGGCCTGGATCCGGTTCTGGTCCCAGCCGGCCTCCTCGACCAGGTAGCGGTGGGTGGAGTAGCCGTCGTAGCGGCGGAAGATCTCGGTCCAGGCGGCCAGCTTCTCCTGGATGGAGGCGTCGGCGGGCACGGAGAGCTTGGCGAAGGCGCGGTCGACGGCGGCCGCGGCGGTGGTGTCCAGCTCGGTGCTGAACGAGCGGTTCACCGCGCCGGGGCTGCGGGCGTAGTCGGCCCGGGTGGAGCGCTCGCCGTTGACCGCGATCCTGGTCCGGAAGGTGGCGGCCGGTGCCTTGAAGCCGTCGTCGGCGGGGCCGTTGGTCCAGGTCTCGCCGGTGAACGAGCGGTGCACCACCGCGGGCGTGCGGCCGGCCGGCTGCTCGCCCGGGGTGATGTCGGCGTTGTAGAACAGCCGGCGGCGGAGCCCGAGCTTGTCGGCGAGGGCCAGCACCAGCGGGTGGAAGTCCGGCAGGCGCATCGCGCCGGCCTCGGCGTGCAGCTTCCGGTCCGTGAACATGCCGCGGAAGGTCTTCACCCGGCCGCCGACCCGGCTTCCGTTGGCCTCGATCACCACCACCTGGTGCCCGGCCTGCCTGAGCAGGGTCGCCGCGGTCAGCCCCGCGATGCCGGCGCCCACCACCAGGACCTTCTTCTGCGGTGCGCGGGCCGGCAGCCTGCCGTCGATCAGGATCTTCAGGTACTCGAGAGTCAGGTCGGTCTTCTCGTCGTCACCGACCATCAGCATCTTGCGGGCGAGGTCGCGGGCGGTCTCCGGGTCGGCCCCGCCGCCGGCGGCGGGCGTGCGCGGCGGTTCGAGGGCGGTGCGGCCGGCGAAACCGGCGGCGCCGGCCACCGCCGCGGCGGCCGCGGCGGAGCCGATGACCGCGCGGCGGCCGAGCCGGGGGCCGGTGCGGCCGGGCGGGGTCCCGTCGGGCAGCTGGGTGGTGGACTGTTCCATGGATACTCCGTCGGTCATGTGGTCCGGCAACACCTGGGCCAACTGGAGCAGTCCGTTCCGGGCACGCCCGGCCGGCGGTTTTCACCCGCCCGGTGGGTGATCACCGCGCCCGTCACCCGCCCGGGCGCGGCGGACAGGGTGAGCCGGCCGCGCGCCGCCCGGCGGGCCCGCCGCCGCTCGCTACTGTGTCGCCCATGCCCACCCCCCACCCCCTGCGCGGGCCGCGCGCGCGTCGGCTCGCCGACCGTCTGACCGCGCAGTACCGCATCCCGATCGAGCCGCAGTACGACCCGGGCAGCCGCCGCTGGACGCTGCGCTGGTACGACGGGCCGCCGCTGGCCGCGGTCCGGGCCGCCCTCGGCCGGCACGGGCCGGAGGCCGAGCAGCTGCTGGTCCGCCGTGACCTGACCACCCGGGCGCTGGCCCTGGCCGCGATCCGGGAGACCAGGGCCGGCGCGATGCACCGCTGGGTCGGCAGCTGGGGCCAGCGCTACCACCTGGAGCAGGTGCTGGCCGACCGGCCGTTCCCGGACCGGGCGGACGGCCCGCGGGAGGCCGCGATGCTGGAGCGGCTGCTGCAGGCCGCCACCGCCGAGCACGGACGCTGGAGCCACCCGGACGAGAACAAGGCGTTCGAGCTGGTCGCCCGGGACGGCGTCGCCTGGCTGCTCCCGGACGACCGGCTGGCCGGCCCGCAGGACCGCGACGGGCTGGCGCTCGGCCCGCTGGAGTACCTGACGGCCCGCTACGCCACCGGCGTGCACCGCACGGCCTGGGAGACCGCGCTGGCCACCATGCCACTGCGGGCCGCGGTGACCGCCGCCCGCGACGACAGCGCGCCGACCCCGGACGCGGCCCGCGCCGCGCTCGCGCTGCTGCCCGCACTGCGCTCCGAGCTGACGGCCGACCTGGACCGCACCCAGGACCGGCTGAACCGCGCCGCGGCCCCGGCCTGACGCCCGGGCCGGCCACCGGGGCGGCGCCCGGCCGCCGTGGGCCGGGCCGCCGTCACAGGCCCGCGTCCCGGGCCAGCAGGGCGGCCTGGACCCGGTTGTCGCAGCCGAGTTTGGCGAGGATCCGGCTGACGTAGGTCTTCACGGTGGCCTCGCTCATGTGCAGCCGGGCGCCGGCGTCCGCGTTGGACAGGCCCTCGCCGAGCAGGTCGACCACCTGGCGCTCGCGCTCGGTGAGGACCGCGAGCCGGCTGCGGGCCGCCTCGCCGCGGGCGCCGGCCGAGCCGGCCGCGAGGCTGTCGACGATGTGCCGGGTGGCGGCGGGTGACAGGAAGGCGTGGCCGGTGGCGGCGGCCCGGACCGCCTGGATCAGTTCGGCGGGGGCGGTGTCCTTGAGCAGGAACCCGGCGCCGCCGCCGCTGATCGCGCGCAGCACGTTGTCGCGCTCGCCGAAGGTGGTGAGGATCAGCGCCCGGGCGCCGGGCGCGGCCCTGGGCAGTTCGGCGAGCGCGCTCAGTCCGTCGAGCACCGGCATCTGGATGTCCAGCAGCACCACGTCGACCGCGTGGGTGCGGGCGAGTTCGAGCGCCTGGCGGCCGTCGGCGGCCTCCGCCACCACCTCGATGTCCTCGGCCGAGCCGAGGATGAGCCGGATGCCGGCCCGGATGAGCGGCTCGTCGTCGGCCACGAGGACCCTGATCACGGCGGTCTCCTGTGCTACCCGGGGGCTGACGGGGTGCGGACGGGGTGCGGACCCCTACACCTTCGCACGGTAGTGCTGTTTGTCGATCAGCAGGCCGTCCCGGAAGCAGAACCGCACCACGTCCTGGGTGTCGAGGTCGGTGTTGCCGTCGTCGGTGCCGAACCACCGGCAGTCGGCGTCCGGCGGCACCGGCGGGCCGCTGTCCCGGTAGCCGCCGGTCAGCCACTCGGCGCCGGGCGGCAGCTGCTCCAGCACCTCGTCCTCGGGGGTCTGCGGCTGGATCGAGTCGTACAGCGCGACCGGGACGGTGGAGTCCTGCACCGAGTCGGCGAACTTGACGCCGGCCCAGCCGACCACGGCCACCGAGACCAGCAGCACCACGGCGGCGGTGACCGCGCAGCCCACCACCGGTCCGCGGCCGGTGGCGGGCAGCGGCTCGGCGGGCGGCAGCCAGGGATCGCCCTCGTCCGCGGGCGCCCGGCCGCCGCTGTCGTACGGGAGCAGCCCGGCCAGCCGGTAGCCGCCGTCGGGGGCCGGGCCCGCGTGGACGATCCCGCCGAGCAGCCGGGCCCGCTCGCGCAGGCCGGTCAGGCCCTGGCCGCCGCTGACGGCGCCCGAGGGGGCGGCGGCCGGGCCGTTGGCCACCTCGACGACCAGGGTGTCGGGCTCGTACCGCAGGGTCACCGTGATCGGCGCGCCGGGCGCGTGCTTGTGAGCGTTGGTCAGGCCCTCCTGGACGATCCGGTAGGCGCCGTGGCCGGTGGCGGCGGCCAGCGGGCGCGGCTCGCCGTCGCGGCGCAGCGTGACGGCGGCGCCGGCCGCGCGGGAGGCGTCGGTGAGCCGTTCGACGGTGTCGATGCCGCCGGCCTCGGGCAGTGAGTCGTCGCGCAGCAGGCCGACCACCTCGCGCAGTTCCCGCATGGCGCCGGTGGCGGCCTGCCGGAGCACCCCGACGGCCTCGCGCTGGCCGCCGGTGAGGGTGCGGTCGACCTCCAGGGCGCCGGTGTGCACGGCTATCAGGGCGAGCTGGTGGCCGAGGCTGTCGTGCATGTCCTGGGCGATCCGGTGGCGTTCGCGCAGCCGGGCCTGGTGGGCCACCATGTGGCGCTCGCGCAGCAGTTGCTGGTTGCGTTCCTGGAGTGCGCCGAGCAGGGTGCGGCGCTGCGCCAGGTAGCGGCTGATCACGGCGGGCAGGACCGCCAGCATCATGAAGCTGACCACCACGAGGGCCAGTTCGGCCAGGGCCGGCAGCCCGGCGGGGTCCAGCCGGTACGACAGGCCGCCCAGGATCAGCAGTGCCGCGGTGAAGAACGCGGTCAGCGGCGCGGGGCGCAGGATCCGCCGTCCGGCCGACCAGCCGGCGAACACCAGGGCGGGCACGAAGCCGGCCGGTCCGGTGACCGCGGCCGACGCCAGGACCAGCACCGTCCCGGGCAGGCCCCGGCGCAGCAGGTAGAGCGCGGCGGTGCCGAGTCCGACGGCGGCCATGTGCAGCGGCCGGGTGCCGTCCAGGTTCTCCAGCCCGCCGGCGAGGACGGCGAGCGCGGCCGCGGCGACCCCTTCGCGGACCAGCACCCGGCGGGTCCACGGGCCGGGCAGGGCGCGCTCCCGCAGGGCGCGCGGCGTCGGCGGGCCGGGGAGCGCGCGCAGGCGTGCCAGGGCCGGACGGGTGATCGGTCTCGGGGTCACGGGGACCGAGGGTAGCGGGGTCGGCCCCGGGGGCGCTGTCGCGGTTGGTCGCGGTCGGCCCGCGACGAAAGTCGCTGCTGCGGGTCAGTCCCGGCGGGCGAGCAGCAGGGCGACGTCGTCGGCGCGGTGGGAGGCGTGGCGGGCGTCGCCGACCAGCCGGTCGGCGAGGGATTCCAGGGTGCGGCCGCGGGTGTGGCCGAGCGCGGTGCGCAGCCGGTCGATGCCCTGTTCGATCGGGGCGCCGGGCTCCTCGACCAGGCCGTCGGTGTAGAGCGCGAGGACGGCGCCGGGCGGCAGCAGGAACTCGGTGACCGGGAAGTGCACCGAGCGGTCGATGCCGAGCAGGGGGCCGCCCTCGAGGTCCAGCACCTCGGCGGGTCCGTCGGGGTGGCGCAGCAGCGGGGGCAGGTGTCCGGCGCGGACGCCCTGGGTGCGTCCGTCGGCCGGGTCGAGCCGCAGCAGGCAGCAGCTGGCGAGCAGCCCGGCGTCGAGGTCGAGGAGCAGCTGGTTGGTGCGGGTGAGGACCTCGTCCGGGGCGCTGCCGCTGCTGACGAAGGCGCGCACCGCGCTGCGCAGCTGTCCCATGGTGGCGGCGGCTCCGACGTTGTGGCCCTCGACGTCGCCGATCACCAGGCACAGGCCTTCCGGGGTGGTCACGGCGTCGTACCAGTCGCCGCCGATCTCCATGCCCTGGGTGCCGGGCAGGTAGCGGGCCGCGGTGGTCAGGCCGGGGACGGTGGGCAGCCGGTGCGGCAGCAGGGCCTGCTGGAGGCCGCGGGCGAGGGCGAACTCGGCGTCGTAGAGGCGGGCCCGTTCCAGGGCCTGGGCGATCAGGCCGCCGAGCGCGGTGAGCACGGAGCGCTCCTCGGCGGTGAACACCCGCTGGTGGTCGAAGCCGATGATGCAGCTGCCGACGGGGTGGCCGGAGGCGATCAGCGGGAGGAAGGCCCAGGCCCGCATCTCGTCCCGGGGGATGCCCGGGTAGGCGGCGACCAGTTCGTCGGGCGAGGAGAAGAAGATCGGGGCGCCGCTGCTGAACACCTCGGTGCCGGGCAGCCTGGAGCGGATCGGTATGCCTTCGAAGGAGTCCAGGAATCCGGTCGGGTAGCCGCTCTGGGCGACCAGGTGCATCCGGCCGCTGCGGGCCAGGTAGAGGGCGAGTTCCTGGCCGCCGAAGCCGGGCAGGATCTGGTCGATCACGGAGGCCGCGACCTCGCGCACGGTGACGGCCTCGGTGAGTGCGCTGGCCAGCTGGAGCAGGTGGTAGAAGGCGCCGGGCCGGGGCGGGGTGGCGGGCGGGGCCTCGGGCAGTTCGTCGAGGTGCTGGCCGCTGGGGGCCGCCGGGACGACCCGGCCGGTGACGCCGTACGCGTCGGGGTAGAGCGAGAACGCCAGCCAGTGGTCGGGCGGGCGGCGGGCGAGGAAGGCGGTGGGCTGCTGGGAGACCATGGCGGCGCGGTAGCGGTCCTCGTAGACCGGGTCGGTCAGCCACGGCAGGGACTCCCAGGGGAGGCGGCCGATCAGCTGGACCCGGGGGGCGCCGAGGTGCATCTCGGCGCTGCGGTTGACGTAGGCGACCCGGCCGTCGGGGTGGAGGGCGAAGACGCCGTCGCGCAGCCGTTCGACGGCCGCGGCGGCGGCCGAGCCGGCGGTGCTGTCGAGCACGGTGACCACCAGGTGGGCGGAGCCCTCGGGGACCCGGCCGCGCAGCTCCAGGGTGCGGTAGCCGCCGCTGTGGTCGCGGACCTGGACCTGGCGGCTGAACGGTCCGGCGCCGCGGACGGCGGCCCGGGCGGCGGTGCGCAGCGGCCGGACGTCCTCCGGGGCGAGCCGGGCGACCAGGGTGGCCCAGCGGCCGTCGAACTCGGCCGGGCCGAGTCCCAGGATCCGGGTCAGTTCGCCGTCGGCGCGCAGCCGGCCGGTGGCCGGTTCCCAGTCCAGGCTGCCGATCAGGGTCGCGCTGTCGGTGGGCGCCGGCGGGCGCAGGACCTTGGGTTCGCGGCCGGCCGCCAGTTCGTCGCCGTGGGCGGCGAGGCCGGCGGCGAGGCGGTTGGCGGCGGTGCGCAGCGGGCGTCTGGTGCCGGGCGGGGGTCCGCCGGCCGAGCCGGGCCACAGCAGGGCGAGCGCGCCGAAGCTCTGGCCGTCCGCGGCGAGCGGCACCCAGGCGCTGGCGTAGGAGTAGGGCAGGCCGACGGCCAGCCGGGGGAACCTGCGCATGGTCTCGTCGGCGTCGCCGAGCAGGATGGTGCGGCCGGTGCGGTAGGCCTCGGCGGGGGGCAGCGGGGCGGCGACCGGGATCCGGCGCAGGACGTCCAGCAGGTGCAGCGGGACGCCGACCACCGTGTTGATCATCAGCGAGCGGCGGTCGGGTGAGCGGAGGTAGACCAGTCCGCCGTAGGCGGAGGTGCTGCGGACGGCGCGCAGCAGGGAGTCGGCGAGCAGCCGGTCGACGGCGTCCCGCCAGCGCGGCCGGGCGCCGGACACCCGGCTCGCCCCGGTCCGGTCGGTGGAAGGCGGCGGGCCGTGCTGGTCCGCCGGCACACCCTGTCGCATGTTCTTCTCTGTACGCCGCGCGGCCGGGGGGTGTCAAACCGGGGTAAGCGGGACAGGCCGCGCCGGACCGCGCCGCGGACGGACGGCCGTCACCCTCCGCCACCGGAGCCGCGACCGGCCCCGGGCGCCGGACCCCGGCCTCGGCCATCCGGGCCACAGCGGAGCGGCGCCCGGTTCACCGGGGATTCACCCGGGGATCATCCGCCGGTATGACGGTCAGATCATCCGCTCGTCGCCGCGCGCTGTTCGGCTGCGCCGCCCTGCTGCTCGCCTCCACCGCCTGCGCCGCACTGCCCGACGGCGGCGACCGCACCACCGCCGCGCCCGAGCGCCGGCACTCCGGCGACCCGCTGCCGCCGGCCGCCCGGCCCGTCGTCGTCCTCCCCGGCCGGGCGTTCCAGGAGGAGGACAGCGCCCAGGCCGCCGAGGCCCGGCAGGCGTCGGCCCGCGGCGAGGCGCTCGCCACCGCGCAGCGCTGGGGACTGGCCGCGCCGCCACTGGCCGCCCCGCCGCCCCCGCCCGCCAAGCCCGAGCTGACCGCCGGGCCCCACGTCAAGGTGCAGGACGGCGCACCGCCGGTGGTCTACCGGGTCCCCACCGACCTGCCCGTGGTCTTCCTGACCATCGACGACGGCGCCGAGAAGGACCCCGAACTGCTGCGGATGCTGGCCGACCTGCGGGTCCCGGTCAGCGTCTTCCTCTCCGACTACCTGGCCCGCGCGGACTACGGCTACTTCCGCCGGCTGCACGCCCAGGGGGTCACCATCAACAACCACACCATCGACCACCCCGACCTGCGCACCCTGGCGGCCGACCGGCAGCAGCAGGAGATCTGCGGGCAGCAGGACCGGCTGGAGGAGGAGATCGGCTCCCGCCCCACCCTGTTCCGGCCGCCGTACGGCGAGTACACCGACGTCAGCCTGCGGACCGCGGCCGGCTGCGGGATCACCGCCGTCCCGCTGTGGAACGAGGAGGCCTTCCCCGACCACATGGACTACCGCTACGACGACCGGCGGCTGCACGCGGGCGACATCATCCTGACCCACTTCCGCGGCCCCTCGCTGTGGAACGGCGACATGACCCAGATGCTCCGCCGGGTGATCGACACCGCCACCGCGCAGGGCTTCGCGCTGGCCCGCCTGGACGACTACCTGTAGCCGCTCGCGTCCAGCATCCGGAACCACCCGCCCCGCGGCCGCCCGACGTGATCGACTGGTGCCTCTTCCCCCGGAAGGAGGCACCCGTGCTGCCCTCTGTCGACGGACTGGTGTTCGCCCCGGTCGGCCGCGCCGAGCACGGCGAGGTGGACGGCTCCACCCGCTTCGCCTACCGCGAGCAGGACGGTGTCGTCTGGGCCTCGTACGCGGGCGGTGAGATCGTGCACGGGCGGCTGGTCGGCACCCGGGCCGGGGACACCCTGGAGTTCCGGTACGTGCAGCTCAACCGCGGGGGCGAGACCGCGGGCGGACACTGCGTCAGCCTGCTGAGCCGGCTGCCCGACGGGCGGCTGCGGCTGGACGAGACCTGGCGCTGGGAGTCCCGCGAGGGCAGCGGCACCAGCGCCGTCGAAGAGGTGCTGCCGGACCCCCGGAAGAGCGCCCCCGACGCGATGTTGACCGGCCGGTAACTCCTCCCTATGCTCGGCGCACGCCGGCCGCCGCCCACCTCGGGCCGGCCGCCGGGACACCGTCGTCCCCCGGCCCGCCGGGCTCCTGGAAGGATCCCCGGATCAGCGCTCCGACCGCCCCACGGACCGTCAGCCGCCGCCGTCTGCTGACCTATCTGGTGGCCGCCCCCGCACTCGCCGTCGGCGCCCGCCTCGCCGACCCCGAACAGGCCGCGGCACTGCCCGGCGTCCCGGACGTCCTGGAGCTCGGCGAGGCACTGATCCTGGCCGGGCTGCCCACCGCGCACCTGCTGGTGCTGGAGGTCACCGAAGCCGGCCGGGTGGTCCTGGAACTCCCGCGCGCCGAGGTCGGCCAGGGCCTGACCACCGCGATCGCGATGCTGGTCGCCGACGAGCTGGACGCCCGGCTCGCCGACGTCGACGTCCCGCTCTCCAAGGCCCGCCCCGAGCTGCTGTTCAACCAGCTGACCGGCGCCTCCAACTCGGTGCGCTCGCTGTACGACCCGGTCCGCGCCGCCGCCGCGGCCGCCCGCGCCCGGCTGGTCACCGCCGCCGCCCGGCGCTGGGGCGTGCCCGCCGCCACCCTGCGCACCCAGGACGGCGCCGTCCTCGCCCCGGACGGACGCAGCGCCTCGTACGGCTCGCTGACCGTCGCGGCCGCCGGGGTCGTGGTACCGGAGGTGCCCACCACCCCGAAGCCCGCCGAGCGGCGGACCCTGGTCGGCCGGCCGACCGGACGGATCGACGCCCGCGACCTGGTCACCGGCAAGGCCCGGTACGCCGGCGACCTCCAGGTACCCGGCGCGGTGCCGACCGTGATCGCCCGGCCGCCGACCATCGGCGGAACGGTCCGCTCCTACGACGCCACCGCGGCCCTGGCGATGCCCGGGGTGCTGGCCGCGGTCCAGGTGCCGAGCGGCATCGCGGTGCTCGCCGAGACCTTCGACCAGGCGCTGAAGGCCAAGGCCGCGCTGACCGTCGACTGGCGGCCCGGACCGGTGGCCGCACTGTCCGACCGGGACATCCGGGCCAAGCTGAAGGCCGCCCAACCGCCCTTCCTGGTACCGCCGTTGCTCACCCTGACGGTCGACGCCGAGTTCGACTTCGCCTTCGTGAGCCACGCACCGATGGAGGTGCTGACGGCGGTCGCCGACGTCCGCCCCGACCGGGCCGAACTCTGGTGCGCCGTACAGGCGCCGATCGTCGCCCAGCAGACCATCGCCGCCGAACTCGGCCTCCCCCAGGACGCCGTGACGGTCAACGTGGTCCGGGCCGGCGGCTCGTTCGGGCGCCGGCTGTTCTTCGACTGCGCGCTGGAGGCCGCCCAGGTCTCCCGGGCCGCCGGCCGGCCCGTCAAGCTGATGTGGACCCGCAACGACGACACCCGGCACGGCCGGATGCGCCCCGCCAGCCACCACCGGATCCGCGCCACCCACGCCCTCGGCCAGGTCCTCACCTACGAGCACCGGGTCGCCACCGTGCAGACCGACTTCCGGCACGGCCTCGGCGAGGCGCTCACCGCGGCCGGCTTCGGGGTGCAGCTCGGCGGCCTCAGCCTGTCCCAGGCGTTCTTCCTGCTCACCGAGAAACTCCCCTACGACCTGGGGGTCTCCACCCAGTTGCTGGCCGAGGTGCCGCTCGAGATGCACACCGGCAGCTGGCGCTCGGTCTACTCCGGGCTGGTCCGGGTCGCCGACGAGATCATGGTCGACGAGGTGGCCCGCACCCTCGGCCAGGACCCGGTCGCCTTCCGGCGGGCCCGACTCGGCAGCGCCCGCGGGCGGGCCGTCCTCGACCGGGCCGCCGCGGCCGGGCAGTGGGGCCGCGCGATGCCGCCCGGACACGCCCAGGGCCTCGCCTTCCACGACGAACACGGCTCCGCCGCCGCCTGCCTGGTCGAACTCGACGCCACCGACCGGGCCGACCCGCGGGTCACCAAGGCCGTGATGGTCGCCGACGTCGGACTGCCCGTCAACCCGCGCGGCCTGGAGGCCCAGCTGATGGGCGCCGTCATGGACGGCATCTCGGTGACCCTGCAGGCCGGGCTGCACATCGACGCCGGCGCCGTCCGCGAGGGCAGCTTCGCCGACTTCCACTACGCCCGCCAGCGGCACAGCCCCACCGACCTGCAGATCCACCTGATGCCGCCGAACGGCGAACCGGGCGGCGCCGGTGAACTCGGCGTCCCCGCGGCGGCCGCCGCCGTCGCCAACGCCTGGGCCCGGGCCACCGGGACCTCGCCGCGCAGCTTCCCGATCAACTTCTGAGGGTTCCCGGTCCACTCCCGTGGGCCCCCGATCAACTTCCGTGGATTCCCGACCGACTTCCGTGGATTCCCGACCGACTTCCGAGGGGTCACCGCCCGTGCCCAGCCACACCTTCGTCCTGAACGGCGCGCCCGTCACCGTCGAGGCACCCGCCGACATGCCCCTGCTCTGGGTGCTGCGCGACAAGCTCGGCGTCACCGGACCGAAGTACGGCTGCGGGGTCGGCGTCTGCCGCGCCTGCACCAGCCACCTGGACGGCGCCGAGATCCAGCCATGCGTGGTCCCGGTCGCCGACTGCGCGGGCCGCGAGGTCACCACCATCGAGGGCCTGGCGGACGGCGACACCCTGCACCCCGTCCAGCAGGCCTGGCTGGACTGCGACGTCGCACAGTGCGGCTTCTGCCAGCCCGGCCAGATCATGACCGCCGTCGCACTGCTGCGCCGCACCGCCCACCCCACCGACGCGGACATCGACCGGATCGAGAACGTCTGCCGCTGCGGCACCTACGTCCGGATCCGCGAGGCCATCAAGAAAGCCGCCGCCAACGGCGCCTGACCGAGCGCCCCAAGCCGAGCACCGCGGCGGTCGCGGCGGATAGGATCCGCGGCGACGTCCCCGACCGCAGAAGGGCCGGCGCCATGGCCGCGACCACCCCGCTCCACCTCGTCCTTCCCGGCTACCAGGGCTCCGGACCCGGGCACTGGCAGACCCGGTGGGAACGGGAGCAGCCGGACCGCTTCCACCGGGTCGAACAGGCCGACTGGGACCATCCGCTGGTCGGCGACTGGGTCGCCGCCCTCGACGCGGCGGTCGCCGCCGCCGGACGCCCGGTGGTGCTGGTCGCCCACAGCCTCGGCTGCGTCACGGTGGCGCACTGGGCGGCCGGCTCGCCCGCCTCGGCGGCCTCGGTGACGGGCGCCCTGCTGGTCGCGCCCGCCGACATCGACACCGCCGAGGTACCGGAGCTGGCCGGTTTCCGCCCTGTCCCGCAGCGTCCGCTGCCCTTCCCGAGCACGGTGGTCTCCGGCAGCGACGACCCCTGGTGCACGCCGGACCGGGCCCGCACGTTCGCCGACGCCTGGGGCGCGCGCTTCGTCGACCTCGGCCCGTACGGCCACATCAACGCCGAGTCCGGACTCGGGTCCTGGCCCGCAGGGCGCACCTTGCTGGCGGAGCTCGGACGGCCGGGCCGGTCGGATCAGCCGCAGTCGGACCAGGCGTAATCGGATCAGGTGCAGTCGGACCAGGCGCCCTCGGACCGGGCGTCGTCGGATCAGGCGTAGTAGGAGGCCACGCCCGGCTGACCGGTGAAGTTCGGCCCGGCCGCCGGGTCCGCCCCCAGGTACGCGAACGCGAAGCCGACCTCCCGGTGGCCGTCCAGCGTCAGCAGGTGCCGGCGCGGGCGGTACCCGAAGCCGGCGGCACGCAGCGCGGCCAGCACCGGACGGGCGGCACTGCGGCCGTCGGCCCGGCGCACCGAGGCCGGGTCGAACTGGGCGGCGAACAGCCCGTCGGGCTTCAACCAGCCGGCCGCGCGGGCCAGCAACCCCAGCTTGTCGCCGAGGTAGTGCAGGCCGTGCACACAGGTGATCAGGTCGTAGCGGCGGGCCGGCGTCCAGTCGGCGAGGCTCGCGGTCACCAGGTCGACGGTGGGCGACACCGGGACCGGACCGAGCCTGCCGACCAGGTCCACGCCGGTCAGCACGGCGTCCTCGGGCAGCCGGCCGGCCGCCGCGAACAGCGCCCGCGCCTCGCCGCTGCACAGGTCCAGCCAGCTCACCGGGCCGGACCTGGCGAGCAGCCAGGCGGCCGGGTCGAAGCCCAGTTCGCGGGCGTAGCTGTTGACGCCGGTGAGGGTCCGCTCGCGGTTCATGGTCCGGTTGGCGACCACCGGGGAGCATTCGAGGTCCGCGTCGGGGTGCAGGATGGCCATGGTGATCACCATAGAACCCGCCCGACCGGGCCGTGACCACCGGGTCGAGCCCCTTCATCGAGCAGCCGGCGGGCCGGGCGGAAGGGGCGGGAGGGGCGGACGGGGGCGGGAGGGGCGGCTCAGCCGGACCAGGCGAGGCGGACCGCGAGGAAGGCCACCAGGCCGTAGCCCAGCGCGTAGGTGGCCTGCCGGGCCCGTCCGCCCAGGCGGGCCACGCCGAACGCCCCCGCCGCCGCGACCAGCTGCTGCCACAGCAGCGAGGCGGCGAACACCCCCGCGACGAAGACCGCACCCGTCGCACCGCCCCGCAGGCTGCTCCCCCGGGCGGCCGTGAGCGCGGTGAAGTACAGCGCGGTGGCCGGGTTGACCGCGGTGAGCAGCCCGAACCGCAGGAAGCTGCGCGCCGCCGAGCCGTCCCCCGACACCTGCGCGCCCCCGTCGGCGGCGGCCGCTCCCGCGCCGCGCAGCGACAGCAGCCCACGGACCGCGATCACCGCGAGCAGGGCGGCCGACACCAGCCGCACCCAGCCGCCGGCACCCGCCAGCAGCCGGGCCACCTGCGGCCCGAGCAGCACCGCGACCGCCGCGTAGAGCGCGTCCACCAACGCCACCGCGAGCGCGCCGCCCGCCGCCGGCCGCCAGCCGCGGCCGCCCTCCTGGAGCAGCAGCACGCCGATCGCACCGACCGGTACCGCCACGCCCAGGCCGGCCACCGCACCGTCGGCGGCCGTCGTCATCAAGGATCCGAACATCGCGCCAGGGTGACGCACACCCCGGGCCCGGTGCACCTGCTTTTCCCGCGGACCTGCCCCGCCGGGGGGCCGGTCGGCTAGGGTCCCTCTCCAGGCCGCGTCCGGCGGCGCGGACCGGTTCCGAAAGATTCGGAGCGATTTCTGTTATCGGCGGGCGGCCGCCGGATCTCCCAGTACGTGAGGGAAACACCGGGAAGGCTGGCACAGAGGTGAACCGAGCAGTGGAGACCGACCGCAACCTGGACGGCGGCCGCACGGCGGCGCTGGTCGGCCGGGCGAGGAGCGGCGACCGGCAGGCGACCGCCGAGCTGCTCGCCGCGCACCTCCCGCTGGTCTACAACATCGTCGGGCGGGCGCTGGCCGGGCACCCCGACACCGACGACGTGGTGCAGGAGACCATGCTGCGGGCCGTGGACGGCCTGCCCGGTCTGCGGGACCCGGCCGGGTTCCGCTCCTGGCTGGTGGCCATCGCCATGAACCAGATCCGCCGCCGCTACCGCGACGCCGTCCCGGCCGGGGCGGACGGTCTGTACGAGGCGTACGAGGTGCCGGACCCGGCCGCCGACTTCGTCGGGCTGACCATCGTCCGGCTGGGCCTGTCCGAGCAGCGCCGCGAGGTCGCCGAGGCCACCCGCTGGCTGGACGAGCAGGAGCGGGAACTGCTGGCGTTGTGGTGGCTGGAGGCCGCGGGCGAGCTGAGCCGCGCCGAGCTGGCCGCCGCCGCGGAACTCTCCCCCCAGCACGCCGCCGTGCGGGTGCAGCGGGTGAAGGAGCAGTTGGAGACCGCCCGGGTGGTGGTCCGTGCGCTGGCCGCGCCGCAGCCGTGCTGGCAGCTGGCCGAGCTGACGGTGCACTGGGACGGCATACCGAGCGCGCTGTGGCGCAAGCGGTTCGCCCGGCACGCCCGCGAGTGCGGGTACTGCTCGCAGGCCCGGCACGGTCTGGTCCCGGCCGAGGGGCTGCTGGCCGGTCTCGCCATGGTGCCGCTGCCGGCCGGGTACGCCGACCAGCTCGGCCTCGGGCCGCTGGTCGACCTCGGGCACGGGGCCGGCCACGGCCCGTACGACGGCGGCCAAGGTCCGTACGACGGCGGCCACGGGTCGGGCGGCTCCGGCGGGTCCGGTTCGGCCGGCGGGCGGGGTGCCCACCGGCGGGCCGGGAGCCGGCGCCGGGCCAAGCCGAAGAGCGGCGCGCCGATGAAGGTGCTCGGCGCGGCCGTCCTGACGGCGGCGGTGGCCGGACTGACCGCGAGCATGATGCCGGGTTCGTCGCCCACCACCGACGCCGCCCAGGAGCCCACCGCCGCGACCCGGCTCGACACGGCTGGCGAGGCCACCCCGAGCCAGCAGCCGTCGGCGAGCCAGTCGGCCTCGCCGTCCGCGTCGGCGCCGGCCAGTGCCTCCCCGAGCCCCTCGGCCGCGCCGAGCAGCGCGGCGCCGTCGCCCGCGCCGGTGAAGACCACCCCCGCGCCGAAGCCGAGCGTGACCGCCGCGGTGCCGCCCGCCTCCTCGCCGAGCGCGGACACCGTCCAGCAGGTGATCGACCTGGTGAACGCGGAGCGCGCGAAGGCGGGCTGCGGTCCCGTCAAGGCCAGCACCAAGCTGCAGGAGGCGGCCCAGAAGCACTCGGACGACATGGCCGCCCGCGGGTTCTTCGACCACACCAACCCGGACGGCGCGGGACCGCAGCAGCGGATCGACGCGACCGGGTACAAGTGGAACACCTGGGGCGAGAACATCGCCCGCGGCCAGCGCGACGCCGCGGCCGTGATGGACGCCTGGATGCACAGCGAGGGGCACCGGGCGAACATCCTCAACTGCGCGTTCACCGAGCTCGGTGTCGGGGTGCACACCGGCACCGGCGGGCCGTGGTGGACCCAGGACTTCGGCAAGCCCGCCTGATCGGCGGTGCGGTCCGCCCCGGTGGCGGCCCGGCCCTTGGGGCCGGTCCGCCGCCGGGGCCGGGCGCTCAGGCCGCCCGGGCGACCAGTGTCATCGGCAGGTGGTCCGGGTGCGGCATCGCCGCCATCGCCTCGCCCGTGACGTGGCCGGGCACCGGCCGGAGCCGCCAGCGGCTCAGCACGGTGGCCAGGGTGATGGTCATCTCGGCCTTCGCGAACGCGTCGCCGATGCACTGCCGGGAGCCCGCGCCGAACGGGATGAACGCCTCCCGCGGCAGGCCGGCGCGCCGCTCCGGCAGCCAGCGGTCCGGGTCGAAGCGGTCCGGGTCTGCGTAGACGGCCGGGTCCCGGTGCACCGCGTACAGGCTGAACGCGACCTCGGTGCCCGCGGGGACGGTCACCTCGCCGAGCCGGACCGGCGCGAGCGCCCGCCGCATCAGCAGGGTGACCCCGTGCAGCCGGACCGCCTCGTCCAGCACCTGGCGGGTGTAGGTGAGTTTGGCGACGTCCTCGAAGGTGACCGGCCGGTCACCGACCACGGTGTCGATCTCCTCCAGCAGCCGGGCCTCGGCCTCGGGGTGGTGGGCGAGCTCGTGGAACGCCCAGGCGAGGGTGGAGCCGACGGTCTCGGTGCCGGCGAACAGGATGGTGACCAGTTCGTCGCGGACCTCGACGTCGTTCAGTGCGGCGCCGGTGTCGGCGTCCCGGGCGGCCAGCAGGGTCGACAGCAGGTCGGCCCGGCTCTCGTGGTCGCCGCCGGACCTGCGGGTGGCCGCGACCACCTCGTCGATGACCGAGCGCAGCCGGGCCGCGGCGGCGTCGAACCGGCGGTTCGGTGCGATCGGCAGGCGGTCCAGGAACTGCGGGGAGACGGCCCGCAGCAGCATGTTCTTCAGGATGACCGGCACGTCGCGGCGGACCGCCTCGATGGCGGGCCGGCCGATGTCGGCGGAGAACATGGTCGCCGCCAGGGTGGCCACCGAGAACTCGCCCATCACCTGTTCGACCGCGATCCGCCGGTTCGGCTCCCAGCCCGCCACCAGTTCCTGCGCCTGGCGGCTGATGGTCTCGCAGTAGCCGGCGATCCGCCGGTGGTGGAACGAGGGCTGCATCAGCCGCCGGTGCGGCAGGTGGACCTTGTTGGTCGCCGTCGCCAGGCCGTCGCCGACCATCGGGCGCATCCGGTCGAACAGCCGGCCCTTCTCGAAGCTGTTGCCGTGCGTGACCATCACGGCGTGCGCCAGTCGGGCGCTGGTGACGAAGACGACGGGCAGGGTGCCCAGGTCGACCCGGACCACCTCGCCCTCGCCGGTCAGCGATTTCACGAACCCCAGCGGGTCGCGCCACAGCGGCCAGACATGGCCGAGCAGCGGAAGCCCTCCGGGCGCGCGCGGGATCGACTGCAGTTCGGCTGCCACCCCGGCACTCCTTTCCGGATGATGTCTGTGGGGGATCTCCCGGGACGCCGGCGGCGTCCCGGGCGGCGCCGGGTCAGGCGGTACGGCGGGCCGTGGTGGGGCGCAGCTCGTAGACCGGCGAACGGCGGACCGGGGCCGCCGCCGCCTGGGCGTCCTCGCGGGGCAGCAGGTCCCACCACCAGGCGACGGCGGGGATGTCCAGCGGCTCCGGGCTGCTGTCGGTGGGGGTGTCGCGGAAGACCGCCGGCAGGTCGGCCGGATCGTCGGGGGTGGTGTACCGGCGGGAGCTGATGCCCCAGTCCTGGGCACCGCGGATGAACGCCTCCAGGCTGGCGAGGTAGCGGCGCAGCTGCGGGCTGCCGGTGCGGCGCAGGTCGGCGCAGAGGCGGACGAACAGGCACAGCACCCGGTCCCGTTGGGCGATGGCGCGCTCGACGGCCTCCTCGGTGGAGATGCCGTGGGCGTGCTCGAGCACCCGGATGGCGTTCA
Organism: Kitasatospora sp. NEAU-CNBT7; assembly: GCF_057220535.1. Classification (NCBI taxonomy): domain Bacteria; kingdom Bacillati; phylum Actinomycetota; class Actinomycetes; order Kitasatosporales; family Streptomycetaceae; genus Kitasatospora; species Kitasatospora sp. NEAU-CNBT7. Next base: position 200,934 of record NZ_JBXQQB010000011.1, read on the forward strand.
GGTAGTAGCCGCCGGTGCGGCTCTCCTTGTGGTGCGAGAACAGGTCGTTGTCCCAGCAGATGACGAAGTAGGCCATCTCGGCGGCGGCCCGGACGCTGGTGCGGTCGCGTTCGTGGGGCTGGAGTTCGTAGCCGTGGCCCATCTCCAGCAGCGGCAGGACCACCGAGGTGGCGCCGTCGTAGATCCGCATCAGGGTGTAGTCGTTGAGGTCGGGGACGGTGCCCTGGCTGCGGTGCTCGGCCTCCCAGACCACGGAGAGGAAGTACTCGCGCAGTGCGTCCACCCAGCGGGCCACCTGTCCGGCGGTGCCGTGCTCGGATATTCGGGCCCGCAGGTCCCGCAGGCCGCAGGCGAGCGCGTCGTCCAGCAGCATGGGTGCTTCGGGGTTCTGAGCCACTCTCAGCAGTCTGGACAGCGCGCCGAGGAGTTCGCCCGGGCGTCTGCTGAGGTCGCCCTCCTCGCAGTAGCCGTCGTCGACGCCGAACAGCCAGATCACGAAGTCGGCGAGGATCTCGACGACCTCCTCGCGCCCTTCGGGGAGAATCCGTGCGGCGAATGTGCCAATATTGTGGTCCACCAGGTGGCTGCGCAGTTCGGGCGAGCCGATCGCGAACTTGCCTGCCCAGCCTGCGGTGTGCCGGTCCACGGCCTCGTGCCGGGGGTGGATGGCTGCTCGGTACGGGGAGTAGATCGGCGGTACCGCCGTCAGCCCGCGCGTCATCGAAATCTCGGTCAACTTATGGCTCTCCCAGTCCGCTCGGGTGCCGGGCACGCCCCCGTACGGCCGGCCGAAATGGATCACGTAAGAACACCGGCACATGGCATCCCGCGTCAAGGGCTGCGACCCGCCAATTGACCAGAACCTGCCAACGGGTTGGCTGGATCACGACCCCCGTACCCGCTGCTACCAGCAGGTACGGGGGCCGGTCCGGTCAGCGGCCCCGCAGCCTGGCGGTGAGCACGCTCCACCAGTGCCGGCGCGGCTCCTGAGGAGCCGTCGCCCGACCGTCGGTCATGGACTGTGCCTCGAACGGCGCCCCGAACTGCCCCCCGGACTGCCACTGGCCCATCGGCGCGCCCGGCGCCGGGACGGCGGGCTCCACGGTGGCCGGCTCCACGGGGGGCGCGGCCGGAGCGGCCTTCGGCCGGCGGGCGGAGAACTCGACCGGCAGGTCGGCCAGGTGGCGCGACAACCAGGCCGAGTTCCACCGCAGTTCGTCCTCGGCCACGGCCAGCCGCAGGTCCGGCAGCCGGGCCAGCAGAGTATCGATCCCGGCCTCGGCGATGGCCCGGCCGACGTCCTGGCCCGGGCACTCGTGCGGACCACTGCTGAACGCCAGGTGCGAGCGGTTGCCGTACAGCGGCTCGTCGAGATCCGGACGGATCTGCGGGTCCACGTTGCCCGCCGCCAGGCCCAGCAGCAGCATGTCGCCGGCCCGGATCCGGCGGCCGCCCAGCTCGGTGTCTCCGGTGGCCCAGCGGCCGGGGACGGCCGACAGCGGCGGCGAGTCCCACAGCACCTGGTCCAGTGCGTCCGGCAGGGTCATGTGACCGCCCGACAGATTGGCTCGGAACCGACGGTCGGTGAGCACCATCCGCAGGGTGTCCGCGATCAGGTTGACCGTGGTCTCGTTCGCGGCCACCAGGATCAGCCGCAGGTGCTCCATCACCTCCTCGTCGTCCAGTCCGGCCTCGTGGTGCAGCAGCCAGGACGGCAGGTCGGCGCCGGGCGCGGTGTGCTTGCGCTGGACCAGCTGACGCAGCGTCGCCACCACGTACTCGTTGCTGGCGACCGCGGTCTCGGTGCCCTTCATGAGGTCCCGGGCCGCCTCCACCAGGCGCGGACCGTACTCCTCGGGCATCCCGAGCAGCTGGGTCATCACCAGCATCGGCAGGTGCTCGGCGAACTGGCTGACCAGGTCCGCCGACCCGGCCGCCGCGAAGCCGTCGATCAGCTGGCCGGCGAAACGGGTGACATGGCGCCGGACCCCGCGCCGGTCGAACATCTCCAGGCTGTCGGTGACCGCGCCGCGCAGCCGCTTGTGCTCGGCACCGTCCGCGAAGACGCACAGCGGCTGCCAGCCGACCATCGGCAGCAGCGGGGAGTCCGGCGCCACCTGGTTGTGCTGGAACGCCGTCCAGCGGCGGGAGTCCCGGGAGAACCGGGACGGCGTACGCGCCACATCCAGGTTCTCCCGGTGCCCCAGCACCAGCCACGCGGGCAGGTCACCGTGGAGCAGGACGGGAGCGACCGGGCCGTGCTCGGCCCGCAGCTTCTCGTACAGGCCGGACGGGTCGGCCTCGGCCTCGGGGCCGTACAGCCTGCGTATGCCGTCGGGGCCGAGGCCGTGCGCCGGGCACCCGGGGGGCGGGGTGAGGGCGTGGTCGGCAGGGACTGGGGAGGTCACGGTCTCTCCGGATTGGTGAGCGAGTAGAGGTAGCGCATCAGTGACATCAGGACGTCGCGTCCGGACTCACGTCTGCGGGCGTCGCAACCGACTATCGGCACCTCGGCCGGCAGGTCCAGTGCGGCGCGGAGCTCCTCGACGGGGTAGGAGGGCGACTCCGGGAAGGTGTTGACGGCCACCACGAACGGCACGCCGCGCTCCTCCAGGCGCCCGATCACGTCGAAGCTGACCTCGAGGCGACGGGTGTCGACCAGCACGACGGCGCCGAGCGCACCCTCGAACAGGCCGTTCCACAGGAACCAGAAGCGCTGCTGGCCAGGGGTACCGAAGAGGTACAGCACCAGCTCGTCGTTGATGCTGATCCGGCCGAAGTCCATCGCGACCGTGGTCGCGGTCTTCCGCTCGACACCCGCGTTGTCGTCGACGTCGGCACCGGCCTGCGTCATCGTCTCCTCGGTGGTCAGCGGACGGATCTCGCTGACGGCACCGACCAGGGTCGTCTTGCCGACCCCGAACCCGCCCACGATGACCACCTTGACGGCGGTGGCGGCCGAGGCGGGGAGTATGTCCTCGCTCCGCGGCCCCGCGAACGGGCCCGGGGCGACGACCGTGTCAGAGCTTTTGAAGTCCATGCATCACCGCCTCAATCAGGGCACGGTCGGGAAGAAGGGCCTTGGGAACGGGGGCGCGTGCCTCCACCCGCTTGTCCGCCAGCAGGTCGGCGATCAGCACGGTGGTCGCGCTCATCGGCAGCCTCAGGTACGCGGAGACCTCCGCGACGGACAGCGGGTAGTGGCACATCCGCAGGATCGCCGCGTGCTCGGGCTGCATGGACGGATGCGGCTCGGCACGCGCGACGATCAGGGTGACCAGGTCGAGCGCCGCCCGCTGGGATAAGCCTCCGCGGCCCCTGGTGATGACGTACAGCCGCTCGGGGTCACCCTCGTCCCACTCCTGGTCCGGGTCACTCATGCGTCCTGCTCGCCGTTGCGCGGCGGGGTGCTCAGATGGCCGCCGATCCGGGCCACCAGGTCGCGCATCCGCTGACCCATCAGGCCCGCGTCGACCCCCTCGTCGGCCAGCACCGCGAGGTACGCCCGGGCGCCCGCCGCCATCAGGTAGAAGAAGCCGCCGCCCATCTCGATCACCACCAGCCGCATCCGGCCGTCCCCGTGCGGGAACTCGGTGGCGACCGCGCCCGCCAGGCTCTGCAGCCCGGCGCAGGCCGCCGCCAGACGGTCGGCGGTGTCGGTGTCGGTGCCGTACTGCGCCATCCGCAGGCCGTCCGAGGAGAGCACCACCACGTGCCGCGTCTGCGGGACGCTGTCCGCCAGATCCTTGAGCATCCAGTCCATGTTGGCCCGCTGCTGAATCACTGCTCACCCTTACCTGACGACTGGTCACTTTCTCGGCCCACCGGCACGGTGTCCGGCCCCTGGCCGTTCACCCCGCTCTGGAAGGCGGCCAACCACATACCGGGCTGCGTCGCACCGGCATCCGGCTCGGCGGCCCGCGGGGCGACGACGGCCACCGGGGCGGGGCCGGCCACGACGGCACCGGGGGCGCTGCGGCGGCGGCGCTGCGGCAGCCCGTTGGCGGTCCGCTCGCTCACCTCGAACGTCTCCTCCTCGCCCGACAGTGCGGGAACGGCGGCGTGGCGGGGACCGGCCACCCTGGCAGGCGCCGGGGCGGCGGCCGCCACGGCCGGACGGGGGCCGGAAGCGGCACCGATACCGTGCGCCCGCCCGGTCGCCGGCGCGGTGGTGATCAGTTCCTGCGGCACGATCAGCACCGCCCGCACACCGCCGTAGGCCGACGGCCGCAGCGAGACCTGGAAGCCGTACGCCTGGGCGAGCCGGCCGACCACCGCGAGACCCAGCCGGGGCGTCTCACCGAGGTCGTTCAGGTCGATGCCGGCCTGCGCCTCCTTGAGCATCCGCTCGGCGCGGGCCCTGCCCTCCTCGCTCAGGCTCAGGCCGCCGTCCTCGATCTCGACGGCGATGCCGGTCTGCACCTCGACCGCGGTCAGGTGCACCCGGGTCTGCGGCGGCGAGTAGCGGGTCGCGTTGTCGAGCAGCTCGGCCAGCGCGTGGATCAGCGGCTCGACGGCCGGGCCCACCACGGCGACCTCGGACACCGGGTGCAGGTCGACCCGCTGGTAGTCGAGGATCCGCGAGACGGCGCCGCGCAGCACGCTGTAGAGCGGCACCGGACGGCTCCACTGACGGCCCGGACGAGCACCGCCGAGCACCGCGATGGAGTCCGCCAGGCGGCCCACCAGCGCGTTGCCGTGGTCGAGTTGGAGCAGGTCCTCGAAGACCGCCGGGTCGTTGCCGTGCCGGTCCTCCATCTCGCGCAGGTCCTGCGCCTGACGGTGCACGATGGCCTGCACCCGGCGGGCGATGTTCACGAACGCCCGCTGGGCGGACTCGCGCAGGCCCTCCTCGGCGTCGACCGCCTCGAGCACCGAGCGCAGCACCGCCTGCCGGGCGGCCTGGAACTCCGGGGTGACCGAGCCGTCGTACAGCTCGGCGCCCCTGAGCACGTCCTCGACGAACTCGCCCTGCTGGAGCCGCGCCACCGCCTGCGGCAGCAGCGAGGCTGCCAACTGGGCGGTCTGCGCCTCCTGCTGGGCCAGCCGCTGACGCAGCTCGGTCTCCTGGCGGCGGCCGGTGTCGCGCAGCGCGGCCAGTGCACGGCCGCGCCGGGCGGCCTCGGCCGCCACCAGCGCCACCGCCAGCGTGGCCACCGCGCCGCACAGGGCGACGGCGGTCCGTGCCGCAGGGTCGACCACCGACGTCGCGACGGCCGCGGCCGCCACCACTACCGCCGTGGGAAGGAGCCAACCGAGAACCGGAGCTGGGCGCCGGTCTCCGGGTGACGATCCAGCACGAAGCATCAGCGTCCTCAAACGATCGAAAGGTTATGGAACGACGAGCGAAACGGGCCGTCAGCAGCTCGGCCGACGGAGGTGTCGCCCGACCCGGGTCCCGGGTGCGACCGTGCCGAGCAGGTGCCATTGGTGCAGCACGCTGGGCCGGGAGCAGCATAGCCGGTTCTTCGGATCATCCTGACACTGCCTCAACAAGGCCTGGAATTATCCGTCTTGTCATGCCGAGGACTCACCTGCGGAGATGCGGCGGGTCGTAGGCAGAGCATCGCCTGTCATGGACCCGTCGAGCGCCGCAAACCATTATGTCCTACCGGCGTTCCACCATGCCCTCCTTTCAGCTTTCGTGGGGAACCTTCACACGGCCTTGGCACGGCATTAGCGGGACCTTTCCGCCCGGCGCCCGCAGACGGGCCCGATGATGACGATCGGTCAGAGGTCGGCCGGGACTCGGTCAGACCACGGAGCATCCGCACGGGAGAACGCCACCGGGGCAGCCGCCGGCCGGGCAGACCTCCGCTCCACCCGCCCGGTCCGGGCCGGTTCTGACCGATCCGGGCCGATCACCGGCCGAACGGACCGGGACCTGCCCGGGATGCGCGGGGGGCGGGTTGTGCGCGGCAACCGGCGGGGGCCGAGGGCCGCACGCCCCCGACGACCCGGGCCCGCTGGGCGGGCAGCCGCCTCCCCTCCTCGGTGCGCGTCGACTTCGTACGGGCGGTCGTGCGGCGTACCTGCATCCGCATTCGTGACCGTGTCCGCGTCCGCGTCCGTGACCATGCCCGTTTCTATGTCCGTGCCCAGGTCCGTGCCCGTGCACGTGCTCGTGTCCGTGTCCGTGCCCACGTCCGTGCCCGTGCACGTGGTCGTGTCCGTGCCCGCCCAGGTGGCAGGCGCTCGGCTGGCAGGCGCTCGGCGCGGGGGGCACGACCTGTCCTCCTCCACGGGGCGGCTCGCCGGTCAGCCACGGGTGACTGCCAGTTGCCGCACCGGATGCCCGGCCTTCGGGTCGCGGGCCGGCGGACATGAGTGTCCGAAGTCGCGCTCCGACATGGCGGGGTGACGCCTGATCGGGACCGTTCAGTGCGGCGACCCCTGGGGCCGGCGTGGTCGGGCATCCCGTCGCGGTGGCGTGGCCAGGGCCCGGTTCGTCCAGCGTGATCATCGATCGTCCTCCGCCTTCTCCCGGCGCGGGGAGCACCGGATCGTCTGCGTACCGTCGCAATCCCTACCGTCGTTTCCGGGGTCTCACACACCGGTTCGGTCCCAGGTGAAGCCTCGTCTCGGCCATGCGCCGGGGGCGCACAACTGACGTGCGCCCCTTGCTCGAGAAGCCCCGCACCACTCGATCCGGTGGCTCGTACGTCCCGCCGGAACGGCTTGCGCCGAGGGGGCTCCGGCAAGCGGCCCCTGGCCGACGAGCGTCGCGGCGGCGGGTGCCGCCGCGGTTCTGTCGCGGATGTGTTGACGGCACCGGCGGTGACCACTTGACGGTCCATCCGCTTCCAGGATGGGCCGCTCGCGTTTGAAGCGGGCGCGCGTCCCGGGCCGACTGGCCGGTCAACCGGGACCGGTGGGAGCGGCCCACGGCGGCCATGCCGCCCGGTCACGCGGCCGCTCGACCACACCGAGGCCGCAGGCGAGCACCCACCAGTCCGGGGCCACCCCCTGGCCTCGGGCCTCCGGGGCCGTCCTGGCCACGGACCGGCCTCGTTCAGAGCTGGCCGGACCCGCTCAGAGCCGTTCGCGGGCCGGCAACGCACCCGGCCGCACGTCGCGGACCCAGCGCAGCAGCACCAGCGCGGCCACCGCGGCCAACGCACACCAGGTCGAGACGAACGCCAGCCGCCACACCAGCGCGCACACCACGGCCCCGAACCCGACCAGCACCCCCAGCAGGCGCAGCAGCCGGTCGCCGGAGGCCAGCAGCGCTCCCACCGTGGCCGCCAGGTAGCCCACCAGCAGCAGGCCCGCGCCGGGCACCCCGAGCGCGTAGGCGAGCACATGCCCGTCGACCCGTACCGTGACCGGACGGGTGGCCAGTGCAATCGCCGATGCCACCGAGACGGCGCATCCGACGCCGACCAGAAAGAGCTGGAGTGCGGTCCGCGGGCGGGCCGCACACCAGACGCCGGCGGACACCAGGACCGGCAGCAGCGGTAGTGCGATCACCATCCAGGCGACGCGGGCCGCGGCTGCGGCGGACGGCCCGATCCGGCCGTCGGCGCCCAGCCAGACCGCCGCCTCGATCAGCTGGTGGAGGCCGAGCAGCAGCGGCAGCACCGCCAGCGGGACCTGACGAGGGTCGCGGACCCTGGCGAGGCAGGCGACCCCGAGCGCCGCGACCACGGTGCCGGCGACGGCGTCGGCCTCAGCGCTCCAGCACACTCGGCACATCCGGGAGTCCGCGACTCGCCACCCGCACCACCTCCAGGTCGATCCGGCTCCCCGCCAGGGTAGGCCGCCCGAACCCGGGGCGGCCGTAGCCCTGGGCGGCTCGGGCGCGGCGACTCCGAGGCCTTCTCCGCCATCCCTTCGCTCGGTGGTCCGGCGGCAGGCGGAGGGGCGCGGCCCGGTCCCGACCAGAGGACCCCGGCCAGACTTCGACATGTACACGGTCAGCTACAGTAGGTAGTGTCAGCCTCTGCCAGTCAGAGGACTCCACCCATAGGGACGGGATCATCCGTGGACGAACAGCGAGCGAGGCCGCAGCGGATCGCCACCAGCACCACCTATGTGACCGACCCCGAGGAGGATCCCGGCGCGGCGGACGCCCCCGACTGCCACCGGGCCTGCTGCCAGGACGCGGGCCCCACCGACCCGCCGCCCCACTCCCCCGGTTACTGGGGCTGGCGCCCGACCGGCTGAGCCATCGGTCGGCCGGACGGCTCACCCCGGCATTCACCCCGGCGGCCGCGCCGGACTCCCCGCCCGGCCGACCCGTCCGGCGGGGGCGTCCTGCGGCTCTGGGGCCCTGCCGCCCTGGGGCCCTCCGGAAGCACGCCACGCCGCAGGCACGCGGCCGCCACCGCCCGTACCCACCCGTCACCGCACATCCAGCGCCCGACCGGGCCGATCCGGCGCCGCGCGCACAGCACCGGACAGCCATGCGGCGACCACGCCCGATGGATAGACTGGCCGGGATTTTTCCCGGCGATCAGGACCGGCCTCGTACAAGGGCCGTGCGGCGGTGGGCCCGGCCCCATCCGCCACGACCCGCGGAACGGTCCCCGCACCACCACTCCCCCGGGGAGCCGCCATGGCGGAACCTGCCGCGTCCTCCAGGGACGGCTACGACCCCCGCGTCTCGCACCCGTCACCCGCCACCGCCGTGACCTCCACCGCAGAGGGAGCCCCCACCGCGGCGACGGACCGGCTCGCCCTCAACGGCATGGGCAGCTTCGACTGGGACCTCGACACCGGCGTGTACCACCTCGACGAGATCGGCCTGCGGCTGTTCGACCTGACCCCGCAGGAGTTCGACGGCAAGCCCGCCTCGCTCGTCGCCCGGGTGCCGGCCGAGGACGGTGCCCGGCTGGACGAGGCCGTCTCCCGCGCGCTGCGCCAGGGCGACCTCACCTTCGCCACCTACTTCCGGTTGCTCCGCCGGGACGGCACTCCGGGCTGGGCGCACACCCAGGGCCGGATCCTGCGCGACGAGCAGGGTCACGCCTACCGCATCGTCGGAATCGTCCGCGACGCCGAGGAGGAGCTGGCGCACGCCGCGGCGATGCGCACCCTCGCGGCGGACCGCCGCCGCCAGACCGACTCGGTGCGCAACACCACCGAGGCGCTCGCCCGGGCGCTGACCGTCCGGGACGTCACCAGCGTGCTCACCGACAGCGAGGGCCTGCGGCGGTTCGGCGCCGACGGCCTGGCCCTGGGCCTGCTCGACGGCGATGTGCTACGGCTGGTCGCGGTCACCAAGCAGCCCTCCCCCGAGCTCAGGGCGCTCGACGACCTCTCCGTGACGCGGGTGGAGGACAGGCTCGGGCTGGCGGAGGCCGTCCGTAGCCGGCGGCCGGTGTTCATCGGTTCGGAGCAGGAGCTGGTCGACCGGTACCCGCGGCTGCTGCCGTACGTCGAACAGATGGGCATCCGCGCCGCCGCCTTCCTCCCGCTCGCCGCCCAGGCCAGGTCGATCGGCGCGCTCGGGCTGTACTACGGGGACCGGCGCCGCTTCAGCACCGAGGACCGCAACATCTGCATCGCCCTGGGCAGCGCCGTGGCCCAGTCCCTGCAGCGGGCCATGCTGTTCGACCAGGAGCGCGAGTTCGCCACCACACTGCAGAACACCATGCTGCCGCGCCGCCTGCCGAAGATCGGCGGCGGGTCGGTCTCCGCCCGCTACCGGGCCGGGCGGACCGGGCGCGAGGTCGGCGGCGACTGGTACGACCTGGTGCCGCTGCCCCGCCGCCGGGTCGCGGTGGTGGTCGGTGACGTCGAGGGCCACGACAGCCACGCCGCCGCGATCATGGGCCAGCTGCGGATCGCGCTGCGCGCCTACGCCGCCGAGGGTCACGCCCCCGCGACGGTGATCTCGCGGGTCTCCCGCTTCCTCGCGGATCTCGACACCGAGCGGTCCGCCACCTGCATCTACGCCGAGGCCGACCTCGAGACCGGTACCCTGCGGCTGGTCCGCGCCGGTCACCTCGAACCCCTGATCCGGCATGCCAGCGGCCGGACCAGCTGGCCGGCGGTCCGCGGCGGGCTGCCACTCGGGGTGGCCACGGTGCTCGGCCATGACGAGTACCCCGAGACCCGCCTCGACCTCAACCCCTCGGACACCCTGCTGATGTGCACCGACGGCCTGGTCGAGCACCGCGGCCAGGACATCTCCGAGGGCCTTCAGGCGCTCGCCGCCGCGGTCCACTCCGGGCCGCCCGACCTGGAGAAACTCGCCGACCACCTCTGCACCGAACTGCTCGCCCGGACCGGCCAGGACGACGACATGGCGCTGCTGCTGCTCTGCCGGGCCGCCGTTCCGGGGGCGCACGCCGAGCGGCAGATGATCCAGCACGTCCACCAGGCCGACCCGGAGGGACTGGCGGAGACCCGGACCATGCTCCGGCAGGCGCTCGCCGCCTGGGGCGCAGCCGGGCTGGGCCCCGACATCGAACTCGCCGCCGGTGAACTGCTCACCAACGCCCTGGTGCACACGGACGGCGGCGCGATCCTCACCGTCGAACTGCTCACCCGGCCCGCCCGCCGGATCCGCCTGGAGATCCAGGACCGTTCCAGCGAGCTGCCCCACCGGCGGGCCCCCGGCGAGACGGCCACCTCCGGCCGCGGACTGATGCTGGTCGAGGCGCTGGCGGCGACCTGGGGAGTCGAACCGCGCGGAACCGGCAAGAGCGTGTGGTGCGAGTTCCACCTTCCTCGGGACACCCACAAGTCCTGACGATCCGCCCGCTCTCCTGCCCTCCTGCGCCCAGCTCCTTCCTCCTTCCGCCTGCCCCCCTTCGTTCTGTGTCCTGCCTCCTATGTCCTGCCTCCTAACCTCCGGGCGTCCAATGGCACAGCTGAGCCGGTTGCGAACTGGGGCGCGAACGAACAGGGGCGCGAACGGGCACACTTCGCACTCCCCCGCCGGGATTCGCGCACCCCGCCGAACAGGTGGCGCGACTAGACAGTGAACGAACCGCCCGGTCAGGGTTGCTCCGCGAGGTCACCACGCGTGACGGTCCGTCGGACAGCCGGAGGGTTCCCATGCGGTCGAGGATCACCAGACACCTGGGCTCCGTGCTCCCGGAGCTGCTCGCCGTCCCGCCTTCGGCGCCGGGAGGAATCGTCGGAGGGGCGCCCGCGCCGGACACCCTGACCCCGCTCCCGACCGCCCCCGCCTCTGTCCCCGCCCCCGCCTCTGTCCCCGACCCCGCCGCCGCCACCGCGGAAGTCCGTACGGCGGAGGCCGGGACCACCGGCGCGGCCGACCGGATCCCGCTACTGCCGCCGGAGTTCAACTGGCGGGACTACACCGTGATGCTCCTGCACATCGCCGCAGAGATCGAGCACTCTCTGATGGTGCAGTACCTCTTCGCCGCGTACTCGCTGGGCGGCCCGGACGTTCCCGACCGGCTGCGCGCGCAGGTCCGGCGCTGGCAGGAGATCATCCTCGGCATCGCCAAAGAGGAGATGGGCCACTTCCTGACGGTGCAGAACCTGCTCACGGCGCTCGGCGCGCCGATCAACCTGGACCGCGAGGACTACCCCTGGGGGACGGAGTTCTACCCGTTCCCGTTCACCCTTCGCCGCCTCACCCCGGCCTCGCTCGCCACGTACATCTGCGCCGAGAGCCCGCCGGGATGGGCGGGCGACGAAGCCGATGAGATCAAGCGGCTGGCGGGGGTCGAGGCCGGGCAGGAGGTCAACCAGGTCGGTGCGCTGTACCGTCGGCTGGTGGCCGTGCTCGGCGACCGCGCGCTCATCCCGGACTCCGACTTCCAGGCCGCCACCCTGCCGTTCCAGGCGGACTGGGACGAGTGGGGGCGCGGCTACACCCGGGGCGAGCGCGGGCGGGACTCGGGGAACGTGCCCGAGCTCGAGGCGCCCGAACTCCTCATCCTCGGCGTGCATTCGCGAGACTCCGCCCTCTCGGCCCTGCGGCAGATCGGCGAGCAGGGCGAGGCGCTGGACGACCTCAAGGACGACGGCCAGGACGAGACCTCGCACTTCCGCCGCTTCCTGACGATCTACCAGGAGATGGCCGCCGAACCCGAGGAGGACCGGGAGAGGATCTCGCGGAGGCTGGCGGACAATCCACGGACCTCGCACCGGCTCAAGGACGACGCCGCCCGGTTCGCGGCGCCGACCGCCGCCGGGACGGACCGCGCCGAGGCCGATCCCGCCGCACACCGGAAGCACATCAGCCGCGAGATCACCGACCCGGTCGCCCTGCGCTGGGGCCACCTGTTCAACCTGCGCTACCGCATGCTGCTGGTCTCCATCGCGCATGCATTCCGCCTGTCCGGCCCGCTCGACCACGCCGGAGCACTGACCGCCCGCGGCATCCTGATCCACCGCGCCTTCGGGGAGATGTACAACCTCCGCGCCATCGCCGGGGCCCTGGTCCGCCTCCCGGTGGCCGATCACGGCCCATCGGGTCAGGGCCGATCGGGGAGCCTGCGCGCCGGGCCGCCGTTCGAGATGCCGTACACCCTCGACCTTCCGGAGCCCGACCGCAACCGGTGGCTGCTCCAACGCGATCTCGTCCAGGCGTCGCAGCTCGCCGTCCGCGACCTGCGGGACGCACTCCCCGCCGCCGACAGCGGGGTCCCCTACCTGGTGGCCGTCGCGGACGGCGACCGGCGGGCGTTGGAGCTGATCGAGCGAGTGCTGGCCGGGAGAGGGCCCTGCCATGCGTGAGACCGATACGCCGTCCTCGCCGTCGACACCGTCCTCGCCGTCGCCGCCGATCTCGGCCATCCGGCCGACCGGCCGCAGCGGGCACCCGCGACCCCGGCGGACCAGCGACCTGGAGCGAGCATGACCATCCTGGAACTGCGGATCCTCCCGCCGCTCGCGGTCGGCCGGCTCGGCGCCGCCGCCGAACCGATGGACAACTACGAGGTGACGGTGGACCCCGAGCAGCCACTCGCGGCCCGCCGGATCCAACCGGCCAGGACCTTCGTCGTGGACCCGGACACCGGCGGGATCAGCTCGGACGCCGTGCCGGCGACAGTACGTTTCACCGTCGACGGCCAGGTCCGGCCGGTCGCCCCCTTCCTGGAGGTCTGGGCGCTCACCGACACCGAGGGGATGCTGGAGCCGCTCACCACCGGTCTGCTCACCGAGCACGGCCTGACCCCTCGGGACGTCCGGTGGAGTGCCGAGGTGGCCAACCACAAGATCCACCGCCGTACCGGGGACGACCGCGACCGGATCGACGCGGTGGTGCCCGCCTTCTCCGACCACGGCGTCCACCGCCTCGAGGGCACCTGCCCCAACTTCTGGGCAGGTCGGACGCTCCCGCTCGGTGCCGTCCGCTACCTCAGGCCGACCGAGGCGTTCCCGGGGATCCGGCTGCGCTTCACCCCGGCCGCGGGTCTCGTCTACGGCTCCAGCGCCCAGGACCCGCAGCTGCCCCAGGAGGCGCCCGACCCGAACCTCGCGGGAATCCTCTACAACGCCAACCTGGGCAGCTGGCTGGGCCACTTCGACCGCGAGGGCGACCCGTCCCTGACCGTCCCCGCCAACATCTATTGGGGCTGGGACGACGACGGCAGATGGCGCAGCAGTGGCTACTTGGACGACGAGTGCGACGGCCTGGTCCACGTCGAGCTCCACCTCCCCGGCAGGGCCGACCCGCTGCGTGCCTACGCGCGGATCGGCGCCGGCCCCCCGTCGTACGCGCCGGACAGCTTCCCCGTCCGCACTGTCGCGGACGAGCTGGACCAGGCGATGTTCGGGCCGGAGGCCACGGACATCGAGGCGGGGCTGGAGGGCCGGGCGCAGGCCGAGGAGATCATCCGCCGGGCCCTGGAGTCGGTCCGGCTGATGAACACGGCAGTCATGAACGGCAACACGGTGAACGGCCGGACCGACGTCGCGAGCACCATGGTCCGGCAGGACACCGCCGACACCGGGCGGCGGTTCGAGCCCGTCATGGCGCCTTCGCTGGTCGACAACGCCGCCCTGCTCCACCTCCACCGGGCGATCCTCACCGGGCTGCGAAGCGGTACCGCCCCCTGGTTCGCAGATGTCCTGCGCAACCACAACGAGATCGGCGATCTCTCCGCCAAGGGCCGGCGCAGGATGCCCGCCCTGATGCGCGGCGCGGACGGCAGGGCGCTCGCCCTGACCCGCCGCCAGGTGGACCTCATCCGCAAGGTCGCCAGACGGGACGTCTTCGCCTCCGAACCGTCCGGCCCCTGACCGGCGGCACGCGATCGGGACAGTCGCGCACACGGCGGCAGCGTTTCCGGCCCGGCAGGCCGAACCGGTCACGGACCGGACAGGAATGGAAAGGAGCACCGCGGACCATGAGGATCGACCCCACCAACCTGACCGCCCAGTTGCACTACCGGCCGGACGGCAACCCACCGAGTTCGCTCCCGGAGTCGGCGATCTCCAACGCCTTCCCCGGGCTGGAGTTCGACTTCCGCAACGTCTGGCGTCGGCTGTTCGAGGGCATCGAGCTCCATGAGGCGGACAACTACGTGGTGGCCGCCTCCGGCGAGCACGCCCGGCTGAAAGGCCGCCGACTGCTCCGGGTCGCCGGGGAACCGACGGTGGTACCCGTCCGCGGCCCCCAGCGGCCGCACGAGGACCCGCCCGGCCGACTCACGTCGGCCGGCAACCCGGACGGGGTCGTGACCATGGAGTGGTCCAACTCCCTTGCGGCGGTGCTGAAGGAGTACGCCGGCCGCGCGGTGAAGTGCGAGTTCACCACGGCTGAGGCACCGCTCCCGGTGGGTCTCCCCGCGAAGGACGACGAGGCCGACCGGTTGGAGGTGGTGGACCTGGTGGTCCGGCCGCTGTTCGCGTTCAGCACGGTGGCGGGCGGACCTCTCCCGGTGATCGACCGGGAGATGGTGCAGCCCGGGGAGCTGACCCGCGGCCTCTGCTCCCCCTGGCAGAACGACTACCGCGAATGCGCCTGCTACTACTGGGCCGCCAGCCGGCCCGACTTCGTCAACACCGAGGTGGACGCGGCCGGCACCACGGTGGGAAACAGCTGGCTCGCCGTCGACCGCGAGCCCAAGGAGTACGTCCTGGACGACCGGGAGGACTCCCGCCTGCTGTCGTACGAGGACCTCTTCCAGGACTGGCAGCGACATCTGCGCTTCATCGTGGACGGCCGGGACCACGATCCCGCCGACGGCCAGGACCACGGTCGCGACCACAACCACCGTCACGGCTGAGCATCCCGGCCCTGCCACACCCCCGCGTCATCCGTTCCCCGCCGAAGAGCAAGGGGTCCACCATGAACCAGCCGCTCACCGAGTGTGCCGCACCCGACCGGGCCCGGGAGTTGTTCGAGCTGTCTGCGCCGGTTCACCCGGACCTGCACCTGGTCCGTAGCGAGCATGGCCACGCGCTGCTGGCCGTCAACGGCAGCCGGGTGTACACCCTGGACGAGGCCGCCTACCAGGCGCTCGACCGAGCCCGGCACGGCGCGGACTCGGCCGACGCCACAGAGCTGCTCACCCAGCTCGGCCTAACCGTGCCCGAACTGGTGGAGGATGCCCCGCCAGCGCCGCCCCCGGTGCGGGCTCTGTCGCTCTCGGTCGCGCAGAAGTGCAATCTCGGCTGCACCTACTGCTATGCCCAGCAGGGTGGCTTCGGTGGCCCCGACACGAGCATGCCGTTGGAGACTGCGCTCTCCTCGGTGGATCTCCTGCTGCGCGACACCGTCCCTGGCGATCGGGTGAACCTCGCCTTCCTCGGCGGCGAGCCGCTGCTGAACCGCCCGGTGGTCAGAGCGGCCACCGAGCGAGCCGTCCGGCTGGCCCGGGAGCGAGGAGCCAGGATCACCTTCTCGCTGACCACCAACGGCACCGTGCTGGTCCCCGAGGACGGCGAGTTCTTCGAGGAGCACGGCTTCGCGGTGACGGTCAGTCTGGACGGCGGCCGCCGCGAACACGACCTGCTGCGCCCGTACCGCAGTGGCCGGGGCAGCTTCGACACGGTCCTGGCCAGGGTGACCCCGTTGCTCACCGCCCAGCGCCGGATGCAGGTCTCCGCCCGGGTGACGGTCACGCCGGGCAACCTCGAGCTGCGGCGGACCCTGGACTCGTTCGTCTCCCTGGGCTTCCACAGCGTCGGGTTCTCGCCACTGCTCAACTCGCCGACCGGCCTCGGCGAGATGGGCCACGCCGAACTGGAGGTGATGCTCGACGAGCTGACGGCTTGCGGGGCCGAGTTCGAGCGCCAGGTGGCTGCCGGCCATCGCTACCCGTTCGCCAACCTGGCCAACGCGCTGCGGGAAATCCACCGGGGCACTCACCGGCCGTATCCGTGCGGCGCGGGCGCCGGATACCTGGGGGTGTCGGCCGAAGGCGAGCTGGCGGCCTGTCACCGGTTCGTCGGCGATCCGGAGGGTGCGATGGGCGACCTGACACGGGGTATCGACCCGGCACGCCGATTGAGATGGCTGACGGACCGCCATGTCCACCGGCAGGAGCCCTGCCGCAGCTGCTGGGCCCGCTACCTGTGCGGGGGCGGCTGCCACCACGAGGTCATCCGACGGGGCCGGCCCGCCTGCGACTACATCCGCGGGTGGCTGCACTACTGCCTTGGCGCCTACCAGCGACTACTCACCCAGCGGCCCGACTACTTCGGCGCGGCCGACCCACCGCACGCCTCCAACCCACGCTCCGACACCCCGCACACCGGTACGCCGCACGTCGGCACCCCACGCCCCGACACCCCGCACACCGACAGCCCACACTCCGACAGCACACGCCCAGACAGCCCACGGTTCAGCGCATCCCGCCCCTCCCCCACCCCCCGGGCGCAGCCGTGAATCCGCGGGCCACGGTCGAGACGGAGATCTGCGTGATCGGCGCGGGTCCGGCCGGGGCGGTCTGTGCCAAGCGGCTCGCCGAGCTCGGGCACCAGGTCCTCGTGGTCGAGCGCTATCGGTTCCCGCGCCCGCACATCGGCGAGGCGCTGACCCCGGCCTGCTGGCCGCTCCTCGAGGTGCTCGGGGTGCGCCACGCCGTACAGGCCGCCGGGTTCCGCCCGGCCACCGAATCCCTCGTTCGGTGGCGCGACGAGCGGGCGGAGGTGGTCCGGCTGCCACCAGGGGTGGCCGGTCTCACCGTGGACCGGGGCCGCTTCGACCGGATTCTGCTCGACGCGGCGATGTCAGCGGGGGCGCGGGTACTGCAACCCGCCACCGCCCGTCGAGCCCGCCGTACGTCGGCGGGCTGGGAGGTGCCGCTGCGCGCGGCGGGCGGGGACGCCACGGTGCGGGCCCGCTTCCTGGTGGACGCGAGCGGGCGCGGCTTCGCCCTCGGCGGACGGAAGGAACCCACCGCGCCCCGCACCCTCGCGCTGCACGGCCTCTGGCACGGCGCCCGGCGGCCGGGTCCCCCGACGCGGGTCCTGGCCGAACGGGATGCCTGGTTCTGGGGCACCCTGCGGCCGGACGGGTCCTTCCGGGCGGTCGTGTTCATGGATCCGCGGATACTGCGCCGCTTCGGGGTCGGCCGGGCGGGCCTCGATGGCTGCTACCGCGGGTTGCTGCACGGTTCCGCTCTGCTGGACGGCTTGGCGGGCGCCAGACAGGCCGGGCCGGTCTCGGTCTGCGACGCGACCGCGTTCGCCGATCCGGACCCCGTCGACGAGGACAGCATCAAGATCGGGGAGGCGGCCTTCGCGCTCGACCCACTCTCCTCCTCGGGTGTGGACAAGGCGATGCAGACCGCGATGGCCGCGAGCGTGACCGTTCACACGCTGCTCACGGCCGGGCATGACCGGCAGGGGGCCGTGGACTTCTACCGGGACGGCCTGCGCCGCTCGGTGCAGCAACACGCACAGTGGACGGCCGGCCACTACGCCGAACACCGGACCCACCGGGACCGGCCGTTCTGGCTGCTCCGCGGCGCACCGCGGCGGGAATCCACACCGGCGACCGGTGGGACGTCGGCCTCGGAGCGGGCGGCCGACGCCCCGGTGCCCCGCGGCCCAGCGGTCCCTGAGAGCTGGGTCCGGCTCGCCCCCGCGGCCGCACTGGTCGACACCCCGTGTGCCATCGGTGACCGGGTGGAGCCCCGTCGGGCACTGAGCCATCCCGACCTGCCACGCCCGGTGGCCTTCGTCGACGGTGTGGAACTCGCCCCACTACTGGACGCGATCGGCGGCAATGGTCGGCGGCTCGACGACCTGCTCGCGTCCTGGGGCGAGGAACTGTCGGCGAGGCGGGCCTCGGAGCTAGCCGGTTGGCTTCACCGCCAGGGCGCCCTCACCATCGACCACCCACCAGACGACCGCCCACCTGACAGCCATCCACCCGACAGTCACCCATCCGAGAGCCGACCGCCCGACGGCCAGCCTGCCCGGGACGGCCGGACCCCCGACCCGCCGCCCCCGAGGGGCCCAACGGCGAGCGAGCTCACCTCGGCCGACGTGCTGCCGGCCCACCGGCCGAGGTGATGCTCTGTCGACTCCCGTTCAACTCCCTGCGACGGACCCGGCCGCCCTACCGGCCTGCCGGCCTGCCGCCCAGTTGGCCGGCCGGCAGGCCGTCCGAGCAGCCGTCCGGCCGACAGCTCGACCTCCGTGCCGCAAACCGGGGCCCGCCGCAGCCCTCGCTGGCGAGCTGTCAGTGCCACTGCCCGGTGGCAGGACCGCCCCTCGGCCGCTCCGCCGAAACCTCGGTCCGGCTCTCAGTACGGCTCTCAGTACGGCTATCGCTGCGGTTGTCGCTGCAGCTGTCGGTGCGCTCCTCGGACCGGGCCACCCGTCAGTGGTCCTGGTGGAGGAACGACCTCACCATCCGGCAGGTGGCCGCGGACGGCCGGTGGATGTCCAGCCGGACGGCGAGCGAGCGGATCCGGCGGTTGGTGGCCTGCTGAGGGCCGTAGACACCGGAGTCGAGCAGGACGACCGCCAGGCGCATGGCCTTGAGGCGGCGGTTGTGCTCGATGTACCAGGCGCGAGGCAGGCCGGCCGGGAGCGGGCGGACCGCGGGCGGGCCGGAGCGTCGGGTGCGGCGGGACGGACGGGTGGTGGACTTCGGCGCGCGGTTCTTCGGGGCCTGCTGCGTGAGCGCGGCGACGGACATCGGCGACCTCCCGGTGCGTTGGTGGAGCACTCGCTGACAGTTCCTAATTTTAGTTGGGGGCACTGACAATCCGGCCGCCCCCCGGCCCCGCCCACCGCCCCGCGGCACGCCCCTCCCACGCCCCTCCCATGATCCTCCGATCCTCCCTCCACCCCTCCACCCCTCGACCCAAGTCCCCCAAGCCTCCTCCGCGTCCGCTTCGCGTCCACTCCCCGTCCCCGCCTCGTCCCCTCCGCCTCCTCCGCACCCCCTCAAGTCCCCCGCAAGCGGCCCGAAAGCCCGCCGTAAGCCCTCCGTAAGGCGGCCGACGCACGGCGCGAAGTCTTGGCCTCCGGGGACCAGGAGGGGTACACATGGGCATATGGCCCGAATTCCGGGTCGGTCCCGGGTTCCGTCCGCCCCCGAATCCACAGGCCGACGCCCGCAGGACCGGCGTGAGCGTCCCGAACCGGGGCGCCGACACGGCCGGCACGGGCAGCCGCGGCCGAGCCGGCGTCCGTGGTCCGCGCTGGGCACCCGCAGCGTCGCCGGTCAGGTGTTCGTGCTGCAGGTGGTGATCGTGCTGCTGCTGGTGCTCGCGGTGGGTGTCGAAACGGTCCTGCAGGCCCGCAACGACACCGCGACGGAGGCGCGCAACCGTTCGCTGGCGGTGGCCGAGACCTATGCCAGTTCCCCGGGCATCGTGGCGGCGCTGCGTTCACCGGACCCGACCGCCATCCTCCAGCCGAGCGCGGAGAAGGCCCGGATGAAGGCGGGGGTGGACTTCATCGTGGTGCTCAACACCGACAGCATCCGCTACACCCATCCGATGCCGGACCGGATCGGCAAGAAGTTCGTCGGGAACACCGCTCCCGCGCTCGCCGGCCAGTCCATCACCGAGGAGGTCGACGGGACCATCGGGCACCTGGTGCAGGCGGTGGTGCCGGTGACCGACACCGACGGCACGGTGGTCGGGATGGTCTCGGCCGGGATCAGGACCAGCCGGGTCAGCGACAGCGCGGAACGTCAGCTGCCGATCCTGATCGGCAGCGCCGCAGCCGCTCTGCTCCTGGCCACCGGCGGCGCCGCGCTGGTCAGCCGCCGGCTCAGACGGCAGACCCGCGGACTCGGCCCGTCCGCGATGACCAGGATGTACGAGCATCACGACGCGGTCCTGCACGCCGTCCGCGAGGGCGTTCTGATCATCGATGGGGACGGCCGGCTGCTGCTCGCCAACGACGAGGCGGGCCGGCTGCTGGGGCTGCCGCCCGACGCCGAGGGGCGGCAGGTCACCGATCTCGGCCTGGAGCGCCGGATGACCGAGTTGCTGGTCTCGGCCGAGCCCGTCACCGACGAGGTGATCGCCGCGGGCGACCTGCTGCTGGCCGTGAACGTCCGGCCGACCGACCGCAACGGCGGTCCGCCCGGCCTGGTCGCGACGCTGCGCGACTCGACCGAGCTGCGCGCGCTGTCCGGCAAGGCCGACGTGGCCCGGGGCCGGCTGCGGCTGCTGTACGAGGCGGGCATGACGATCGGGACCACGCTGGACGTCGCCCGCACCGCCCAGGAACTGGCCGACGCCACCGTTCCGGGCTTCGCCGACCACGTGACGGTCGATCTCGCCGAACCGGTGCTGCGCGGCGAGGAGCCCGGACCGCTGACCCGGATGTACCGCGCCGGGCTGGGCAGCATCCTCCCGGACGCGCCGTTCTACCCGGTGGGCGAGGACGTCCCGCTGGTGCCCGGGACCCCGCGGGCGCTCGCCCTGGACCGCGGTCAGCCAGTCACCGAGGACAACCTCGACGAGGCCCTGAACGCCTGGCTGGAGCACGACGCGGACCGGGTCGGCAAGGTACGCACCGAGGGCGTGCACGCGCTGCTCGCGGTACCGCTGCAGGCACGCGGGGTGGTCCTGGGGATCGCCACGTTCTGGCGTTCGCAGCGCCGGGAGCCGTTCCACGAGGACGACGTCTGGCTGGGCGAGGAGTTGGTGAACCGGGCGGCGGTCTCGATCGACAACGCCCGCCGGTTCACCCGCGAGCACACCATGGCGGTCACCCTGCAGCACAGCCTGCTGCCGGGCGGCCTGCCCGAGCAGAGCGCGCTGGACGTGGCGTACCGGTACCTGCCCGCGCAGGCCGGGGTCGGCGGCGACTGGTTCGACGTCATCCCGCTGCCCGGGGCCCGGGTGGCCCTGGTGGTCGGCGACGTGGTCGGTCACGGTGTGCACGCGGCCGCCACCATGGGCCGGCTGCGTACCGCGGTGCACAACTTCGCCTCGCTCGACCTCCCGCCGGACGAACTGCTCGGCCTGATGGACGACCTGGTCAACCGGATCGACCAGGAGCAGGGAGCCGGCGACGAGGCCCCGATCACCGGCGCCACCTGTCTGTACGCGATCTACGACCCGGTGTCACTGCGCTGCACGGTGGCCCGGGCCGGCCACCTCTCGCCGGCCGTGGTCCGGCCGGACGGCACGGTGGAGTTCCCCGAGGTCCCGGCCGGGCCGCCGCTCGGGCTGGTCGGGCTGCCGTTCGAGACGGCGGAGCTGGAACTCGCGGAGGGCAGCAAGCTGGTGCTCTACACCGACGGCCTGGTGGAGGACCGCAACCGGGACATCGACGTCGGCCTCGACCTGCTGCGGGGCACGCTTGCAGGCGCCGACCGCACCCCCGAGCAGACCTGTGCGGACGTCCTCGCCCAGCTGCTCCCCGCCAACCCCACCGACGACATCGCCCTGCTGGTGGCCCGGACCCTCGCCCTGCCCGAGGACCGGGTGGCCGAGTGGGACGTGCCCGCGGACCCGGCCGCCGTCCGCGAGATCCGCGCGGTGGTGGCGCGCAAGCTGAGCGACTGGGACCTGGACGACCTGGCCTTCACCACCGAGCTGATCCTCAGCGAGCTGATCACCAACGCGATCCGCTACGGCCTGCCGCCGATCCGGGTCCGGCTGATCCACGACCGCACGCTGATCTGCGAGGTCTCCGACGGCAGCAGCACCTCGCCGCACCTGAAGTACGCGGCCAGCACCGACGAGGGCGGGCGCGGGCTGTTCCTGGTCGCCCAGTTCGCCGAGCGCTGGGGCACCCGGTACACCGCCGAGGGCAAGGTGATCTGGGCCGAGCAGCAACTGCCCTGACCGAACGCCCCCGGCCCCGCCCCCGGCCTCCGCTGCCGTCCGCCCGCCCGGCGCGCACACTGGAACGGTGAGGCCCGCCGCGGTCGAGCAGGGCGGGTCCTGCGGTCGAGGAGGTGCCATGAGGAGCACGGATGTGCTGGCCGATGCGTTCGGCCGGATCCGGGAGACCGTGCACGGCGCGGTCGACGGCCTGAGCACCGAGGAGCTGGCCCGGCGGCTGGACCCGGACGCCAACTCGATCGCGTGGCTGGTCTGGCACCTGACCCGGATTCAGGACGACCACGTCGCGGACGTGGCCGGTACCGAACAGATCTGGGTCGCCGGGGGCTGGGCGGACCGGTTCGCGCTCCCCCTCGCCGTCGGCTCGACGGGTTACGGGCACGCCCGCGACCAGGTGGCCGCGGTCCGCGTCGACTCCCCCGACCTGCTGACCGGGTACCACGACGCGGTGGCCACATCCACGCTCGACTACCTGCGGGAGCTCACCGACGCGGACCTCGACCGGGTGGTGGACGAGCGGTGGGACCCACCGGTGACCCTGGGTGTCCGGCTGGTGAGCGTCGTCTCGGACGATCTCCAGCACGCCGGACAGGCCGCATTCGTCCGCGGCGTGGTCGAACGGCGGTGACGGACAGCGATCACGGGCAGCGGTGAGGAACGGCGACCGGCGGCGGTGAAGAACGGCGGGTGGAAGCGGCATGTACACGGATGTGCACGCTCATCTGTGGAGCGACGCCTACCTCGACCGGCTGGAGTCCTACGGCCGCACCGACACCGGCGGCCAGCGGGGGCTCGGGGCGGGTGACGGGGAACGGGAGCTGGCGGAGCGGTTCGCGCGCAACGACGCAGCGGGGATCGGGTGCCAGATCCTGTCCGTCGCGCCGCAGGTGCCGCATTTCACCGACCGCAACCACGCGGTGAGCGCCGCCCGGCACGCCAACAACCTGTACGCGACGGTGACCTCGCAGCACCCGGACCGCTTCGCGGCCTTCGCCGCCCTGCCCCTGCCGCACCTGGACGCCGCGCTGGAGGAGCTGACCCGGGCGCTGGACGGCCTGGACATGGCGGGTGTCGCGCTCACCACCGACGTGCTGGGGCGGGCGCTGACGGATCCCGGTTTCGTCCCGCTCTTCGAGGAGCTGGACCGGCGCGGCAGCGTGCTGTACCTGCACCCGTCGGGGCAGGCGGCCGGCTCGCCGCTGATCGCGGACGGACGGATGCGCTGGATGGTCGGCGCGCCGGTGGAGGACACCGTGGCGGCGATGGACCTGCTGCTGAACGGCTACCCGGCCCGCTTCCCCCGGCTGCGGATCGTGGTGTCGCACCTGGGCGGCGCGCTGCCGATGCTGCTGCCGCGGGCCGACGAGCACCTCCGCTGGGAGGCCCCGGAGGTCGCGGAACCGCCCACCTCGGCCGCCCGGCGACTGCTCTACGACACCGTGGCGCACGGCAACGTCCCGGCGATCCGGCTGGCGGCGCGCACCCTCGGCGCGGACCGGCTGCTGCTCGGCACCGACTTCCCGTACCAGAGCGGTGACCAGCTGGTCCGGGCGGTGGTCTCGGTCCGGACGGCGCTGCCCCCGGCGGAGGCCGAGGCGGCCCTGTCACGCGCGGCCACGCTGTTCGGCTGACCGCCCCGGTAACCGCTCGCGCCCTCCTCCCGCTCACTCCACCGTCTCTACCCGGTCCGGCCCGACCCGGCCACGACCACGATCACGGCCGCGGTCAAGGCCACGACCACGACCACGGCCACGGTCAAGGCCGGGCAAAGGCTGGCGGGATTGCCTGGCATGCCCCTATCAATAATGAGGGTTTGCTGCCACGCTTCCTGATGTTCCGTCCGGCCGACAGGTGACGGTCCATCATCCCTTCGGTCCGACGGGCGACCCCCACACCCGAGAGGATCCGATGAGAAGCAGGCTGATATCCCTCATCGCCGGCTCCGTGCTCGTCGCGGCAGCCGGCGCGGCCACGGTGGCGGCACCCCAAACCGCCGTCGCGGCCGACTGCACCGCCACCCAGACCGTTGCCAACAGCGGTTTCGAGGCGGGCACTTCGCCCTGGACCTCGTCGAGCGGCGTGATCACCTCCCGCAGCGGCCAGAGCGCCCACACCGGCACCGCCTTCGCCTGGCTGAACGGCTACGGCTCGACCCACACCTCGAACCTCTCGCAGACCGTCACCCTCCCGGCCGGCTGCACCAAGGCGACCCTGAGCTTCTGGCTGCACATCGACACGGCCGAGACCACCACCTCGACCGCTTACGACAAGCTGACCGCCAAGGTCGGCAGCACCACCGTGGCGACCTACTCCAACCTGGACGCCAAGGCCGGGTACGTGCAGAAGTCGATCGACGTGTCCGCGTTCGCGGGGCAGACGGTGGCCGTCGCCTTCACCGGCACCGAGGACAGCAGCCTGCAGACCAGCTTCGTGCTGGACGACGTGACCCTCGACGCCTCCGGCGGCGGCACCACCCCGCCCACCACCGACCCGACCCGCACCCCGGCGGCCCCGGCGTACACGGTGAACCTGACCAGCGACGCGAGCGGCGCCACCTGGACCGGGCACGAGAGCGTCAACTTCACCAACGCCTCCCCCACCGCGCTCACCGAGGTCTACCTGCGGCTGTGGGACAACTACCACGGCAGCTGCCCGAGCACCCCGATCACCGTGACCAACGTGACCGGCGGCACCGCCTCCGCGCTGTCCGTCAACTGCACCGCCCTGAAGGTGACGCTGCCCGCACCGCTGGCCCAGGGCCAGAGCGGCTCGGTCGGCTTCGACCTCGGCATCGCGGTGCCGAGCGGCGCCGACCGGTTCGGGCGGGACGGTGCGTTCGCCTTCATCGGCAACGCCCTGCCCGTCCTCGCGGTCCGGGACGGCTCCGGCTGGCACCTCGACCCGTACACCAACAACGGCGAGTCCTTCTACTCGCTGGCGTCGGACTTCAGCGTCACCCTCGACCACCCGACGGGTCTGCTCGTCCCGGCCACCGGCACCTCGGTGGACACCCCGGGAACCTCCGGACGCACCGTCACCAAGGCGACCGCGAGCAAGGTCCGTGACTTCGCCTGGGGTGCCGGGGCGTTCACCAAGGTCTCCGGCACCTCGCCGGCCGGCGTGAAGATCAACGTCTACGGTGTCAGCGGGATCAGCACCGCCGACGAGCAGTCCATGCTGTCCACCTCGATCTCGGCGATCGACGCGCACGCCCAGCGGTTCGGCGCGTACCCGTACGGCGAGGCGGACGTGGTGCTGGACAACAACTTCTGGTTCGGCGGCATGGAGTACCCCGGCTTCGTCCTCGACCTGGTCAGCACCACCGCGCTCACCCACGAGCTGGGCCACCAGTACTTCTACGGCATCGTCGGCGACGACGAGTACAACAGCCCGTGGCTGGACGAGGCGTTCACCGACTACGCCACCGACCTGGCGCTCGGCAAGACCGGGACCAACTGCTGGAGCAGCACGTCCTGGGCCTCCTCCGCCGAGAAGATCACCAACTCGATGGCGTACTGGGACGCGCACTCCTCCCGCTACTCCACCGTGGTCTACAACTACGGCAAGTGCGCCCTGCACGACCTGCGCCGGGTGCTCGGCGACACCGCGATGACCAAACTGCTCCACGACTACGCCCAGTCGCACTGGTACGGCGTCTCCACCACGGCCGAGTTCAAGGCCGCGGCGCAGGCCGCCACCACGACCGACCTGACGTCCTTCTGGACCCAGCACCGGATCGAAGGCTGACCGACGGCTGACCGACGGCTGGCCGAAGGCTGACCGCAGGCCGGGAGACGGCTGATCGACGGCCGGCACCCATCGGTACGACCGGCCGGTGTGACGAGCCGGTACGACGAGCCGGCACGACCGGTCGGCTGACGCCCCGGCACCCTACCGGGGCGTCAGCCGGCGGCCGGTTCCAGGCCGGTCACCTTGACGACGTGCCGCAGGCTCGGTTCGGCGAGCCTGCGGTGCAGGTCGGTGAAGACCCGGCGGGCCTCGACGGCGTTCCAGTCGGCGGGCAGCAGCTCGGTCGGCAGGCCGGGGTCGAGGTAGGGCAGGCGGCGCCAGTCGTTGAGCATCGGCACGTACTCGCGGAACGCCTCGACCTCGTCGATCCGCGGGTACTGTCCGAGTTCCTCGGCGACCGGCCGGTAGGCGACGGTGAAGGCCGCGTACTGGGCCTCGATGGCGGGGAAGTCCCACCAGGAGCTGACCGCCTGCTCCAGCTCGGCGAAGCCGGCGTAGTCGGAGGTGAAGAGGTGGACGTACTCGCTCAGCCCGAGGCGTTCGAGCATCCGCCGGGCGTCCGGCAGCAGACGGGCGGGGGCGAGCCAGACGCCCGGTGAGGCGTTGCCGAAGCCGAGCCAGGTGAGCCGGGAGCGCAGCTGGTGGCGGTGGGCGCGTTCGGACTCGGGGACCGAGAAGACGGCGAGCACCCAGCCGTCCGCCAGCCGGGCCGGTTCCAGGCAGCCGAAGATCCGCCGGTCGCCCTCGTCGAAGACCGGTGCCATCTCGGGGCCGAGCCGGTAGCCGGTGCCGTCCCGGCGTTCCTGGACCAGGGTGCCGGCCTTCTTCAGCCGGGAGATCGCGGAGCGTACCGAGGGGCCGTCGACGTCCAGTTCGGCCATCAGGCCGATCAGGTCGGCGATCGAGATCCAGCCGCCGAGCCGGCGGACGAACTCCCCGTAGACGGTGCTGATCAGGGCACTGGGCCGGGCCGTCGACTCCGACATGGGCACCCTTCCTCCGCTGATGGTCAGGTGATCATACCGAGCGGGGCCCGTCGCTCCCGGCAGCCCGGGGCCGGGTCCGGCCACCGGGCCCGGACCACATCTCACCGCAGCGTCTGCGGATGCTGCGGCCCGGCTCCGGTGAGCAGTCTCCTGGTCTCCTCCGGCCAGGGCGCGGCGCCCTTGGCGGTCGCCGCGGAGTGGACCACCGACATCCGCCCGGTCGCGGCGGGACCCTCCGGGCCGTGCACGTCGAAGGCGTAGTGCAGCGAGCTGGTGCCCACCCGGTCCACCCGCAGCTCGACCCGGACCACGTCGCCGAACCACAGCCGGGCCAGGTAGTCCGCCTCGAAGTGGACCCGGGGGATGCTCCCGAACAGCCCGTCGAGGCCGAGCCGGCGCAGCAGGGCGGCCTCCGCCGCCTCGGCCCACCGGAGCACGGCCGAGAAGTGGTGGTGACCGGCCGCATCGGTGTCGGACCATTCGACCCGGCGTTCGACGGTGATCGACGGAAGGGCCTCGGCGGCCACGGGGGCGGCGGCAGGCACGGCGGCGGGCACAGGGGCAGTGGCGGGCGCGACGGCAGGCGCGGGGGCGGCGGGGTGGTCCATGGTGGTGCCTTTCGTCGGTCAGCCGGTGGCGCCACGGGCGCGGCGGCGGAGTTCGGCGCGCTGGAGTTTGCCGCTGGAGTTGCGGGGCAGTTCGGTGACGAACTCGATGGCGCGGGGGTATTTGTAGGGGGCGATGGTCTGTTTGACGTGGTCCTGCAGCGCGGTGGCGGTGGCCGGGTCGGCGGCGGCGTCGGGGCGCAGCACGACGTAGGCCTTGGCGATGGTGCCGCGGCTCGGGTCGGGTGCGGCGACGACGGCGCAGTCGGCGACGTCGGGGTGGTTCATCAGGGTGTGTTCGACCTCGGGGCCGGCGATGTTGTAGCCGGCGGAGACGATCATGTCGTCGTTGCGGGCCTGGAACCAGTAGTAGCCGTCGGTGTCGCGGATGTAGGTGTCGCCGGTGATGTTCCAGCCGTTGCGGACGTAGCCGAGTTGGCGGTCGTCGGCGAGGTAGCGGCAGCCGGTCGGGCCTTTGACGGCGAGCAGGCCGGGTTGTCCGTCGGGGACGGGGTGGCCGTCCTGGTCCAGGACGGTGGCGTGGTAGCCGGGGACGGGGCGGCCGGTGGAGCCGGGGCGGATGTCGCCGTCGGCGGCGGAGATGAAGACGTGGAGCAGTTCGGTGGCGCCGATGCCGTCGATCAGGCGTAG
>NZ_JBXQQB010000012.1:0-62327 GCF_057220535.1 Kitasatospora sp. NEAU-CNBT7
TGGCTCGAACCGTACACCCCTCGGGATACTCGGGGAGTGGCATCCGCCTGAGCAGCACGAAGCCCCGCCCCAGCCAGCAAGGGCCAGTAGAGGGCGGGGCCAGAAGGGCCGGTGTCAGCCTCCGATCCGGATCTTCACCTTCCAGAGATTCAGCGACCCGGAGGTCACCTCGCCGTCCGCCTCGTTCCCTTCCCACTCGTTCTCAGAGTTCAGCGTGGCCCAAACGCTTGCAGGGATCTCGATCACGAGGTTGTCGGCGTCGTCGAAGCCGGAGGACCGTTCGATGTTGAGAGAGTCAGCCATGGCAGATGAGACTACCGTCACACTGCCCTCGCCCGCCTGCCGAATTCTGCGCCGACGCCCCGACCCTGATGTTGGTTCCGCTGCTACCGGGATCAGGGGTCGGGGCTCTGCGCGTACGGGGTCAGGCTCGGGTGGGCACCGGGTTGTCCGGGCTGTCGAGCCACACGGTGTGGCCGTCCGGGGTGATCGTGAGCCCGAAGCGGTTGAACCCGGGGCGGCCCTGGTCGTCCCACCAGTGCCATGCGGTGGACACTTCGCCCCAGAGGCTGCGGGGGCCGGACTGCACCACCTCGTAGCGTTCTCTGTCGGGCTCCCAGTCGGCCGTAGCCCACGACGTGACGGCCGTGTCGTGCAGCCACAGCGTGTAAGACCCGTCGTCGTACCGCTCGATCAGGGGAAACGCGCCGGGCACCTGAACCCCGATGGCGAACATCTCCTGCCATCCACCAAGTAGCTCCGGGGATAGTGAAGTTGAGGACGCAACCCCGTCAGCCGGCCAAGGCGCCGAAAGGTAGGCAAGGCTGTTCGGCTGGTCGGTGCGCTGCTGCCGGAGCCGCATGAACGCTGATGACCCGACGAACCGTCCGGATGCCTTCCCGTCGTCGCCGACCGCGAGCCGGACGATTGCTTCGCCGCCGTACTCCGGGCCCCACGGCGCGACGACCACCCCGCCGGACCGTGACTGCTCGACCCACGTGTACGGCAGGCTCCCGACCGAACAGGTGGCAATGATCCGGTCGTACGGTGCCGCCTTCGGGTACCCCTCTGCCCCGTCCCCGACCACGGGCACGGGCGAGTACCCAGCACGGGCGAGGCGGCGTTGCGCGCTGGCCGCGCTGTCTTCGTCCACCTCGACGGTGACGACGCTGCCCGACCCGAGGTGGTGGGACAGGAGAGCGGCATTCCAGCCGGTTCCGGTGCCGATCTCCATCACCGTGTTGCCGTCCTCGACGCTGAGGGCATTGAGCATCGAGAACACCATGGTGGGCATGCTGCTGGACGACGTGGGCATGGTGCCGCGCGTGCTGCCCGCATGCTCTCCGTCGTCCCACTGTGTGGTGAGCGGTACATCCGAGTAGACAGCGTTCCACCACTCGGCGGGGTTGATGCTCTTGTTGATCGCCTCGCCCTGGCGCACACCGTCCGCCTGTCCCGGCCAGATCGTGTCAGGCACGAACAGGTGACGCGGCACGGCGTTGTAGGCAGGCAGCCAGTCCGTAGTCAATGACCCGTTGGCGATGAGCGCGGAGGCCAGCCGGGTCCGACCGGCCTCCGCTTCGTGCTCGCTGCTCACCGGTTAGCGGCCCGTCGCCGGACCCTGGCCGTCCGAGGTGTTACCACCCTCGTCCGACCCGCCACCGCCGTGCTTGTTGCCGCTGCTGGAGTCGTCCTGCTGACTGCCGCCCGAGCCGGAGCCGGAACCCCCGCCGTGCTTGCCGCCCCCGCCGCTCCCGCCGCTGCTCCTACCCCATGCCATGCGTGAACTCCTGTCTTCTGTCGGTTAGTTGGTGCCGCTAGTTGGTGCGCTGCCGGGGCCGCGCGCAGCTTCGCGCCGTGCCCTGCGTGGTACCGGGTCCGGTGTCGCCCGGCGGGCGCTCGGTCGGAGTACTCATACTGGTAACTCCTCACATCGTGTCGGGCCGGACCGCCGGTCGGTGTCCGGGTCGTGCGGTGTTGCGGAGCCCGCTCCGGTCGGCTGCCTGCCAGGGATGACGGCCGGAGCGGGAGTCTTGAGTCAGTGCGGCCGGGCCAGCGCGAGCAACGTCACCGCGAGCAGCACCACAGCAGCCACCGACACCCCGTAAGCGGCCCGCCGGCTGACCGGCTCGCTCCGGGCGCGCCGATACTCGTCCTGGTCGGCTCCGGTCACGACGGTTCCTCCTCGGGGATCATCAGCCACGGCACCTCGGCGACATGCGCGAAGCTGCGGTGGTCCTGATGTTCCCGCAGGTGCTCGAACGGCCAGCGCTGCGCTTCCTGGAAGTCCTCGATCACGGGCCCTTCCGCGCCGCACGGCTTGCCGTCCTCGTCCTCCCCGAGACACCGGAACATGTGCCATGTCGGGGGCGCGTCGGGCGCGCTGTCGTGAGTGACGGTCCAGTTCAGAAACCGGTACCGCTTGCGAACCGCCACAGGCGCGCCTTTCCTCGTTCTCCGGGGCCCACACGGGCCGCCCCTGCGCCCACCACGGAACAGGCGGGGGCAGCCCGGTCCGGGCCCGGCGCTGGCCCGCCCAGAGGCCGCCGATGCCGAACACTGGTGACTCATAGGGATCAGGCATCAGCGCCGCCGGTGGATAGTCGGGCGCAAGTGCGCATCTGCTGGTCGAGCTTCCGGCGGAGCTTCATCCGCCGGGCAAGCGTCCTTCGGTAGGGACTGAACATCGTTACAGGCCAAGCGAATTGGATGTGGGCACCCCACATCCAAGCGACCGTGTTACGCGGTTCGGTCACCAGCGCCCGGAGCACACGACCCATGATGACCAGGCGAGAGGGCCTCACGACCCGATCAGCTCCGGCGCCCGGCGCGGGGCGCTCGGATGCATGACAGGGATCAGCTCCGGCACACCCGGCAAAGCTTCGATCTCGGTCGGGTAGGTCTCCCACTCCTTCCCACCCCCTCGGGGGCGGAGATAGACCATGCCGCCCACGGTGCCCATGTAGGTGCCCTCCGCGCCCTGGTGGGCGCGGTCCCGGACCACCTCTCCGACCTTGGGTAGGTAGATCGCCCCTCGGGTCGTCCTGCGCGTCGCCATCGGCCCCGCTCCTCTCCTCCGCCGAGTTGACACCAAGATCTGGCAGTCACCCGGGACGGTGGAACCTCGCTCAAAGGACACTTCAGAACGTCCCTCGTGCGGTAGAACGTCCCTACAAAAGGTCCGTGATGTGTGGGGAGACAAACGAGATGCCGAACGAGAGACTGAAAGACGTTATGGCGTCGGGAGGTTGGACGTGTTCAGCCCTGGCCGAGAGAGCCGGCGTGGACACCAAGTCGGTTGAGCGGTGGGCCAATCAGAACCGCACGCCTCGGTTAGGTACAGCCCGCTTGGCTGCCGAAGCCCTCGGAGAAGACATGTTCGCACTGTGGCCGAGTCTGCGGCAGCCGCGCGCCGCACGCGCGATAAGCCCTGAACTGGTCGCCCTGTACGAACAGCGAGCCGATCTACCGGTATCCGTCTTCGTGGACTTGCTCGGAAAGGCCACGGAGCGCATCGACGTGCTGGTCTACGCTGCCGTATTCCTTCACGAGGCGTATCCCCGGCTTAACGATCTACTTCGTGAGCGCGCCGCCGAAGGATGCGTGGTCCGGATCGCCCTCGGCGCCGCCGACAGTGAGAACGTCAAGCAACGCGGGGAAGAAGAGAGGTTCGGCCACGGCATCGAGTCCCGGTGCAGGCTCGCCCTCATGCACTACCGCCCGCTGCTCGGCACGCCCGGCATCGAGATCCGCACCCACGGAACCACGCTCTACAACAGCCTCTACCGCGCAGATGACCAGGTGCTGGTAAACGCCCATGTGTGGGGGGTCAACGCCTTCGGAGCGCCGGTCTGGCACCTGCGCCGAACCGGGGCAGGGACGCTGTTTGACACCTATGCTGCGAGCTTCGACGCAGTGTGGAACGCCGCCCTGCCGGTTGAGGAGAGCTGATCACGTGGCACGCACCGAGTTCTACGACGATCCCAACGCGCCCATGCCAAACCGGCTGGTGGTGGCAGCGTCCGCAGTGGTGACGGATGACGAAGGGCGCGTCCTGCTCCAACGGCGCACCGACAATGGTCTGTACGCGCTGCCGGGCGGCACGATGGATCTTGGTGAGTCTCTTCCGGGAACGGCGATTCGGGAGGTCCGCGAAGAGACCGGCCTTGATGTGGAGATCACTGGACTCGTCGGCACGTACACCGATCCCCGACACGTGATCTCCTACTCGGATGGCGAGGTGCGGCAACAGTTCAATGTTTGTTTCACCGCGCGTATCACGGGCGGTGAACTCCGGATCTCCGACGAGTCGACCGATCTCCAGTTCGTAGCTCCGGACGACATCGGCGACCTGCCGATGCACCACACCCAGCAACTCCGGCTTCGGCACTTCCTTGAGCACCGGGCGACTCCCTACCTGGGGTAGGGCGCGGACGACGAAGGGCCCCCGCCCCAACCACCCGCTGAGGGAGGAAGGGACGGGGGCCGTCATGGTGCTCGGGACCGGTCAGTCCCAGATATCGGAGTCGTCGCCGGACTCCGGCGGGGCAATCGCCACCCGAGCACTCGGCGATAGCCCCAACTCTCGTATATAGCGGGAGAGTTGGGATCGGTACTGTGCTGCGATGGTGGCAGCGCCGTTCTTCACTGTGCCGCGTTCGGCGGTGACCATGAGCCCGCGTGTCGACAGGTCCCGCTCGGCCTGGTCGATCCGGGCGACGCAGACGCACAGATCCTTGACGGTCGAGTGATCCACTTCGCCGAGACCGGCGGCAACTTCGAGGATCGGCACGACGCGCCGCCACTCGGCGGACGCGACTTCCCTGCACCGGATGTTCGCTTGCTGCGTCTCGGTGGCCGGTGAGTCCTTGAAGATCTCTCGCCAGTTGGGTTCAGCGAGGACGGCGCGCGGGACAATCACCCCCTCTTTGATTTCGGTCTTGGACGGGTTTCCCTCTCGGGCCCGTGCGGCTGATGGTTTCGGTCGGTATCGGTCGGCCATGGTCTCCTTTCGCATTCCGTGGCGGGCACGGCGGGCTGCCAAAAACGGCCGCAGCTCCGGCGAGAGTTTTTTGCCTCCCTGCCGTGCAATCTCAGACGACTCAGGGGGCACCCCGCCTGGGTCGGGTCAGCGGCGAATTGGCTTGACGTTTGCCGCAGCCCATCCGCCTGGCTGATTTCTCGCCGTCTCTTTGTTGTGACACGGCGTGCACAATGGGCGCAGGTATTGCGGTACATCCGGGTTGGCAACGCCGTCCGCGATAAGTTGCTTTCGGGATTTCGGGAAGTGGTCCGCCACGGTGGCGACTCGCCCGCACAGCAGGCACCACGAGTTCGCGTAGAGGTAAGCCCGGCGAACCCTGGGCCAGTTCGGGCCGTACGCGCTGCCGCCTGGCGTCTGGCGGTTCCTGGTCGCCTCGCGCTCATGAGCGGGGCAGCGTCCGCCCGTGGTCAGCTCGGGGCAACCCGGGACTGAGCACGGGGGGCGGGGTCTACGCGGCATAAGAACCTTTTGTCTCATCAAGTTACGCTTGGGGTATTTCAGTTGGATTGACGGGTACGGAAGATAGAGGGCGGCCTGATTTCGCCCGCCATTCGGCGTACTCGCGGGCGCGAGTGTTTGCCATATCGGAGATTCGTCGCTCCAATGGAGTAGTCGATGACCCCATTGAGAACCGCGTATCCAGTGCGGAACCTGGACCGGAGCAGCCATGCCTGAACGCACACCCCGACCTGCCTTCGAGCTTCGGTTCGGTGGAATCCACTTGACTATCCAGCGCATCCCTCCGTGGCTCGTCACGGCAACGGCAGCAGGAGGTACGGCGTTCACCGCCTGGTGGGCGCGAAAGTGAGCCAGTCTGGGACCGACGGCCAAGGATCCGAAGTCGGCCGCTGTCTTTCCCGGCGGCAAGTGCTATACAAGGTCCACGCGTTCTCCCACTTGGTGAGCGGCGGGCGGGATGGTTGGCCGTGTGTCGGACCAGCGCCTCATGCCGGAGCGCCCGGAGGGAAGACCGGCGGGTTGATCGGTTCGCCGTCCTGTCGCCTCGGCGTCACGTCCACGGCCAGCAGCCGGCCGGGGTTCCTCGGGTCGCGCATCTGCTGGACTCCGCGCGGCATCGGCGCCCCACCATTTAGCACTGGCAGGCCGGTTGGGGAATCCGACCACACGGGCCGCCCCCGCGCATCCCGAGGGAAGTGCGGATAGGTTCCGTCCGGGCCGGGGTCAAGTGCGTCAACGGCCATGTCAGTCCGCCGCTTCGATGTAGGCGTTCCGGGCTGTGTCCAGTTCCTCGGCGTAGGCCGCGCCGATTGCCGCAGCGGCATTGTCCACAGCGCTGGTGACGTCCTCGATGATGCGCAGGTCGTACCAGCGCTGTTCGGGGACAGTTCGCGCCTCGCCGAGGTGGGCCTGTGCGCTCTGCGCGGCGGTCAGGATCTTCTCGCGCTTGTACCGCTCGGCACGGTGTGCGACGTACGCCTGAAACCACGGCTCGGCGGACAGGAGTTCAAGGAACTCCGCGTGCAGCTCATTGCCCCGGTCGGACCGCTCGCTGGCCTGCGCCGTCCACGTCTTGAGGAATGTGCGGTCGTACTCGGCGGCGCGCTCGGCGCGGCGGGCCTGCTCAGCCTCCTGGGCGGCCACCAGGGCGGCTTCGGCATCCGCCACTGGACCAGCGAGCCGGTCGGCCTGTGCGCGCAGCTTGGCGAGCTTGTCAGCGGCTCGGGAAACGTCGTTGCTCATGGTCAGACCTCACGATCGGTAGGGGCGGAGACGTCGCGGCCGAGCTGCACGGCGGCAGCCTTCGCGGCCTCGTAGTGGCCGAGCGACAGGTGAGCGACAGCGCCCATCTGGTCGTACTGCTCGGGGCGGTCGCGCTTCATCTCGGCAAGCCGCTCCATAGCGGCGCTGTACTGGAAAGCGTCTGCGCGAAAACGGAGCCTCTTGGTCTCCCTGTCCTCGTAGGAGTAGGCGAAGCTGCCAGGGTCGATCACGGTGCTACCTCCGGTAGGCCACCTGTCGGGTGGAATGGAAAAGCCCCTGCCCGGGTCGGGAGGGGCGAAGATCGTCACGTGACGGTGTTCAACGTGCCGACATACTCACGTGCGTATGTTCGGTGGGGCGGCTACGCGGCGTCCGCCTTGCGGGCCCAGTACGCGGCCTGCTGGCATGCGTCGCAGCAGTAGAGGCGGCGGCGTCCGATCGTGCGGTTGACGACCCGGTTGGGGCAGCCCTCGCGCTGGCAGGGACCGCCGTCCCGGGTGGGTGCCAGCAGGCGCGCGGCTTCGGTGGCCTGGCGGTGCGCTTCGCCGGCTGCCGCCGCATCGCCGGACAGGGCCCGCAGAACGATCGCCTCTGCGCTGCGGATCAGCTCAAGCGCACGGGCGTGGTCGGTGTTCATCTCGAAGCCTCCAAGGCTGTTGGTGGTTGGGCGGACAGTGGGGTCTGCTCGGTCGTCGCGCGTCCCTTGCTTCCACGTGGGGCGGGACGATTGCTTGTCCTGCCCCAAGTAGGGAGGGACGATTCCTCTCTCACCCTGTAGTGGACGGGGAGGGATTCCTTGGGCCGGGATCGCACGGGTACTTGAGTGCACGGGATTCCTGGTTGCCATGACTGATACGCCGAGGGCCCGAAGATAGGAGAGGGGGACGAATTCCCCTCGCCGGGCTTGTAGGGACCGACGGTTTCTCCCTCTACTGCTGTGGAGAGTGGGCAGATGGCCCGCATATTGGGGCATTCGGGCAATCTCGGACATGTGATCTGCGTCTCACTTGGCGACGTGACGAATGACGGTCGAAGCGGTCCGGCGGCTATCCCCTTAGGACTTCCATAGGGATACCTGACTTGGCATCCAGGGCGTCACTCATCACAACTCCCAGGTCAGCGCCCCTGTGACGCTCAGCCGGCGAAGCCCTCGCCGTCACCTCCGCCACGCTGGCTCCGAAGTCCGGGAGGCAAGGTGTGCCCCGCAGGCGGCACAGCGCGGGCCCATCATGTTGGGGGACCAGAAATTTCCTACACGCTGCTTCCTGCCTCTCACTGGTTAGGGAGAGCAGATCTTCCGTCCGCGTCCGCCCGCCACGGCGGCGGCGCCCGTGCGCGTCTCGACCAACGCAGGTGACGGGGTGACGTTCAGCGGGGTGATTCTGGGTTCTCTTCTCTGCGCGGGATCTAAGAGAAACCAGAACCACCGCCTCAAACGTCACCCCGTCACCCTGGCGGTCCCACCGCGCTGCTCCGGCACGGCGAGGTGACGTGGTGACGGTTGAGAGGCGGATTTCAGTTCTCTCTAGACATGTCAGAGAGAACCAGAACAAGCCCGAGAACCGTCACCACGTCACCCGAGGTCCCGCCGCTGACCGGCGAGCCCCTGAGCGGCCTGCTGCGGGCACGAAAGAGCCCCGGCGGTCTTCGTGGGACCTGCCGGGGCTCTGGCTTCGCCGTACGGGCCGTCAGGCGGCTATTGCGCGGCGCTCCGCGACCGTGACCGGCCGGGTGGGCTTGCGCTTCTCCCTCGGGGGCTTGCTCCACTCGATCGTGACACGCCCGCCGGGTGTGCCCTGCGGGTGGATCGTGACCCGAAGCCCCTTCTCGGCGAGGTGGACGCGCTGAGTCTCTTCGTCGCTGCCCTCCCACGCGTCGTACAGGGTGGAGTCGAGCGGCACGTACGTGGTGGTCACGGTCGGGTCGTGTTCGGCCGTGAGCCGCGCCGTGCTCTCGGTGATCTCGGTCAGCTTGGCGGTCAACGCTTCGAGCGCGGGACCCTCGACCTTGGCAATGGCAGCGATCACCCGATTCTGAGACGCCGCGAGATCGGCGAGCGCGCCGGAGTGGTCGATGCCGCCCGTGTGAACGGCGCGCATCAGTTGCTCGCCGCCGAACCGCTCGCAGAACGCGGCGTCCACCATGGGCTCAAGGATGCTCGCCATGATCGACCCGTGCCCGTTCTCGCACTTGTACAGAGCCTTCTTCTTGCTCGACTTGCCGCCGTTGAAGCCGCAGGCCTGCGCGCAGACGACGAACCCGGCCAGGAATGGGGCGTCCGAGCGGGGTGCGTTCTCCGTGCGGGCAAGCTCCTTGAGTCGCTGCTGCACCCGCGCAAAGGTCACTGCGTCCAGCACCTCCGGGGCGAACTGCACCGGGGTGACCCCGTCGTCCTTCACGATCAGCTCGCCCTTGTGCTTGCGCCACCCGCGCAGCGTCACGCCGGACAGTAGCTTCTTCCACTGCTGGCGGCCGATCGGCAGCGGCTTGGACGTGCTCGCCAGCGTTCCGCCCGCCAGCAACTCCCCAACTGCCTTGATGACCAGCGGGATCATCTCGCTGTCCGCGTCCAGGTAGGCCGGGGCCTTCGGGTTCTCGCGCACGGTCATGAACGGGAACGGCGCGAACCCGGAGATCCACCGACCCTGTTCCCGCCGCTCCTGGTGGGCGGCAAGGATGCGCTCGGTCATCATCTGGCGTTCCCACTCCGCGAGCGCCACCAGGATGAGCGCGATCAGGCGTCCGCCGGGGGTGCCCGTGTTCAGCGAGCCGTCCGCCGTGGCCAGGATCACGCGCTTGTTCGGGGTCTCCGCCCACTCGACCAGGTGCAGGAACTCCCGCACGCTACGGCTGTAGCGGTCCAGCTTCCACGCCCACACGTGGGTGGGCTGGTAGGCCATGAGTTCCGACATGCCCTCGCGGTCGGTGAGCGGCGTAGCGCCGGACACGCCGTAGTCGATGAACTCGACCGCCTTGGACGGGTCGTGCCCGGCGGCCCGGATGGAGTCGTGGCACGCCTTGCGCTGCACGTCCAGCGAGGTAGAGGCGTCGTCCGCACGGGACAGACGCAGGCTGATCGCAATCCGGATCTCAGGGTGGAACGTGGCGGGGACCAGCGCGGTTGTGCTCATCGGTCGCACGGTAGTGGTCATCTGTTCGAATCTCCAGGGAAATAACCCGACGGGTGTGCACTTCCCTGGAGCAGGGGCGGGACATCAATCCGTCGCCGGAGGTGCTGTCCAGCCTGGCGAGGACGCTGCGGCTGGACCCGGCGGAGACGGCGTACCTGTTCCGGCTGGCGGGCTGTCAGGTGCAGCCCGCGGCGGTGGAGCCGGCCGTGGAGCTGCCCGGGTCGCTGGTGCGGATGGTGCGGGCGCAGTCGCCGTTCCCGGCGTTCCTGGTGGACGCCGACTGGGCGGTGCGGGCGTGGAACCCGGAGGCGGAGGCGCTGTTCGAGTTCTCCCGGTGGTCGGCGGAGGACTGCAACCTGGCCTGGGTGGTGTTCGCCAACCAGGTGCACCGGCGGCGGGCGGTGGACTGGGAGCGGCACGCCCGCCGGGTGCTGGCCCAGCTGCGTGCGGCGTACGCGGAGCGCGGTGGCGACGCCTCGCCGGGCGGGCGGCGGATCGCCGCGCTGCTGGAGCGGCTGCGGACGGGCTTCCCGGAGGCCCGGCGGTGGCTGGAAGAGCACCAGGTGGAGGAGCGGGCCGGGGTCGAGAAGGACCTGGAGCACGAGGTGCTCGGTCCGCTCCGGTTCGACCAGGTGGTGCTGAGCGCGCCCGGGGAGCTGGAGCTGGTGGTGTTCTCGCCGCGGGAGGCGGGGACGGCGGCCCGGGTGCGGCTGCTGGCCCCGGCGGGTCGGCCGTCGGCGGCACAACGCGGGGGTGGGGGAAACGCGCTTGCGCCCGCCGTCCCGACTGGCCATGATCGCCCGCAGACGTCGAATGTGCGTTCACGCATCAGGGGGTAGTCAGTTGAGGCAGATGGCAAGGTTCCCGGTCGCCGCGGCGACCGCGGCGCTCACCGCGGCCGCGGGTCTGTGCGCGGCCACGGGCGCGAGCGCGGCCGAGGCCGCACCGGTGAGCGCTCCGCTGACCGCGCCGGTACCGGGCTTCGCCGGCACCGGGCAGCAGGCCGGCTGCGGGAGCACCGGTGAGCCCGGGTGGATCGGGACCGGTGCACCCGTCCTGTCCGTGACCGCGAGTGTGCCCGAGGTCCGTTTCACGGTGCGCGACGACGCGACCGCCGCGCACACCAAGGTGTACGACACCACCGTGGCGACCGACTCCGGTACCGCACGGGCGGCGGTCACCGGCCTGGTCGACGGCCACGCCTACAGCTGGCGGGCCAAGGGCGTGCACGCCGACGACCCGACCGACGCCTGCCGCTTCCGGGTCGACACCACCGCGCCGTCCCAGGTCACCGTCGGTTCCGCGGACTTCCCGTCCGAGGGCACCCCGGCGAAGTACGCCCGCCAGGCCGGCACCTTCACCTTCGGTGGCACCGACGCCACCTCGGGGGTCGCGTGCTACCACTACACGCTGAACGGCACGCCCTCCGTGGGCTGGAGCTGCCAGGACCCGGGCAGCGTCCCGGCCGGCCCGGGCGGTACGGCGAGCGTGGCGATCACGCCGACGAGCTGGGGCAGCAACGTCCTGTCCGTGCAGGCCATGGACGAGGCGGGCAACGTCTCGCAGCCGGTCCCGTACGCGTTCTACGCGCCGTGGAACCCCAACCCGCCGAAGGCGCCCGGGGACGTGGACGGCGACGCCGTGCCCGACATCCTGGTGCCGGACGCCGCCGGGAACCTGCGGGTCGTCGGCGCGGCCGCGGCCAGCACCGCGGGCGCCACCGTGATCCCCGCCAACCGCGCCCCGGACCAGACGAGTTGGGCGAACGCCCTGCTGGCGCACCGCGGCTGGGACCAGAGCCACGACCCGGTCGACGACCTGTTCGCGGTCCGCCCGCAGAACGGCCTGTACGTGTACCGCAACAGCGACTTCGGTGCGTTCGCCCGTCCGGCGACCTACTACGGCAGCGTGTCCGGCTACACCCCGGGCTGGGCGGGCACCGAGCAGATCGCCGCGGTCGGGGCGCTCGGCACCGACGAGCGCAGCTCGCTGCTGACCGTGGCGACCGGCGGCGACCTGTGGCTGCTGACCAAGCCGGGCGTCGGCTACGGCTACCGTTCGGCGCAGCGGCTGGCCGCCGGGAGCTGGGCCGGCTTCGATCTGATCGCCCCCGGCAAGGCGGCCGACGGTTCGCTCACGGTGTGGTCGCGCGAGCGCGCCACCGGCGCCCTGCGGTCCTACCCGGTGGTGCGGGGCGCCGACGGCAGCTGGGACCTCTCCGCGCTGGCGGACCCGGCGGCGGGCGGCGTGATCGGCAGCTTCCCGGCCGCCGACTACCCGACCCTCGGCAGCTCCGGCGACGGGAACGGCGACGGCCGCCCGGACCTGTACGCCGTCACGGCCGGCGGTCACCTGCTGACCTTCGACGGCGTCGGCACGCCGAAGGACCTCGGCTCCCTCTCCTGATCGCCCGAAAGCCCGAGCCCGTCCGGTCGTGACCGGACGGGCTCGGGCTCGTGGTGGGACGGGTCAGTCGGACTTGCGGCGCTGGCGGCCGGTGCCGTAGTTGGAGCCGGACTTCGAGCCGGAACCGGGCTGGGCCCGGCCGGAGGACTTGCCGATGAACCCGGCGGCCTGACGGCGGCCGCCCGGGGCCTCGGTGCGGCCCGCGGCGGTGGCGCCGAGGCGCTGCTTGGGGCGGGGGCGGCGCGGGTTGCCGTTCAGGTCGACGTCCTTGGGCAGCCCGGAGCGCTTGGACTGCGGGCGGCGGCGGCCCTGGCCGTCCGCCTTGGCGGCCGCGGCGGCCTGGGCCGCCACCTGGGTGGGGGCCAGGATCGGCAGCACCGCGACGCCGCTGGGCGTGCGGGCGCCGGTGATCCGGTGGAGCTCGCCGTCGCCGGGGCGGACCTTGGTGACGGTCGGGCGGATCCCGGCGGTGGTCATCAGCCGGGAGACCTCGCGGCGCTGCTCGGGCAGCACCAGGGTGACCACGGTGCCGGACTCGCCGGCCCGGGCGGTGCGGCCGCCGCGGTGCAGGTAGTCCTTGTGGTCGATCGGCGGGTCGACGTTGACGACCAGGTCGAGGCCGTCGATGTGGATGCCGCGGGCCGCGACGTTGGTCGCGATCAGGGCGCTGACCTGGCCCTCCCGGAACTGGTCCAGGGTGCGGTTGCGCTGCGGCTGGGACTTGCCGCCGTGCAGTGCGGCGGCCTGCACGCCGGCGGCGCGCAGCTGCTTGGCGAGCCGGTCGGCGCCGTGCTTGGTGTGCACGAACATGATCACGCGGCCCTCGCGGGCGGCGATCCGGGCGGTCGCCTCGGCCTTGTCGGCCGGGTCGATCTGGATCACGTGGTGGTCCATGGTGGTGACCGCGCCGGCCGAGGGGTCCACCGAGTGGGTGACCGGGTCGGTGAGGAAGCGGGTCACCAGGCGGTCGACGTTGCGGTCGAGGGTGGCGGAGAAGAGCATCCGCTGCCCGCCGGGGGCGACCTGCTCGAGCAGCTTGGCGACCTGCGGCAGGAAGCCCATGTCGGCCATCTGGTCGGCCTCGTCGAGCACGGTGATCTTCACGTGGTCGAGCCGGACGTCGCCGCGGTTGATCAGGTCGTCCAGCCGGCCGGGGGTGGCGACCAGGACCTCGGTGCCGCGGCGCACCTGGTTGGACTGGCGGGTGATCGACATGCCGCCGACCACGGTGGTGATCCGCAGGTTGAGGCCGATCGCGTACGGGCTGAGCGCCTCGGTGACCTGCTGGGCCAGCTCGCGGGTGGGCACCAGGACCAGGGCGAGCGGGTAGCGGGAGTCGGCGCGCTGTCCGGCGGTGCGGGCCAGCAGCGGCAGGCCGAAGGCCAGCGTCTTGCCGGAGCCGGTACGGCCGCGGCCGAGCACGTCGCGCCCGGCGAGGGCGTCGGGCAGGGTGGCGGCCTGGATCGGGAAGGGCTCGGTGACGCCTTCCCGGCCGAGCGCGGTGAGCAGCGCCTTCGGCATCTCCAGTTCGGCGAAGCTCGCCGCCGGCGGGCGCGCCGGGGTGCCCTGGACGACGGTGAACTCCTCGGACGGGCGCGGGGTGGCAGCGCCGCGGGGCCGGGAGGCGCCGGCCGGGCGGCGCGGCGGGCGGCCGCTGCCGCCGGTACGGGTGCGCGGGGTGCGTGCGGGGTCGGTCATGGTGCTCCAAATCCTGCTCGGCCGACGGCCACGGCGGCTGCCGTGGCGGTAGGGCCCTGGTGGGCACCCCCGGCCTGGGCTGGGGGAGGGTCGGCCGTCGGAGGAGTGGAGTGCGCCGCCCCGGCCGTTCGGCGGCATGGGCGAGGGCCCGCACCCTGCGGTACGGGCCCTCGCGCAGCACTGGTGAGTCGGCTGGAAGCCGGTCTCAGATGGTGCGGATGTTCTCGGCCTGCGGGCCCTTCTGGCCCTGCGTGACGTCGAACTCGACCTGCTGGCCCTCGATGAGCTCGCGGAAGCCGTTGGACTGGATGTTCGAGTAGTGGGCGAACACGTCAGCGCCGCCGCCGTCCTGCTCGATGAAGCCGTAGCCCTTTTCGCTGTTGAACCACTTCACGGTGCCGGTAGCCATAACCGTCTCCATTTTTCACTGGGGCGTCAGGGGCCCACACCTCGTGGACCCCGAGTAGCCGCGATCCCCATCCGGAGACAAAACACCGGACAAAACAAATGCGCCTGTTGGTTGGTACCAGCAGGCGCACACACACGTTCATGGGAACCAATACTGCAACTGCGTCGACTGTAGCACGCCCGATCCGTATGGTGATCGGAACGTTTCCCTGGTCACACCATGTTTGCCCGGCGCGGCGAGGGGGCACCCGGACGGCTTCCGGGTGCCCCCTCGTACGGCGCGGGCGGGCTCAGCCGCGGCCGGCCGGCTCCAGTCGCCGGTCCTCGGCCCCGGCGGACGGCGCCCCGGCGGACGGCTCGGTCCGGCCCGGCCACCAGGCGGCCCGGCCGAGCAGCGCGGTGAGCGCCGGGGTGAAGAACATCGCCATCACGAAGGCCGACACCGCGATGCCGAAGGCCACCGAGAAGCCGATCTGGCTGAACAGCGAGTTGCCGGCCAGCAGCATGGTCGCGAAGGTCAGCGCGAGGATGCTGCCCGCCGCCGCGACGGTCGGGCCGCCGTGGCGCAGGGCCAGGCCGGCCGCCTTGCGCGGGCTGTGGCCCTCGGCCGCCTCCTCGCGCAGCCGGGCGATCATCAGGATGTTGTAGTCGGTGCCGATCGCCACCACGAACAGGTAGATGAACATCGGCAGCATGAACATCAGGCCGGCCTCGCCCTGCATCTTCTGGAAGACCAGGCTGGTGGCGCCGACGGTGGCGCCGAAGCCGAGGCCGACGGCCGCCATCAGGTACCAGGGGGCGACGATGCTGCGCAGCAGCAGCGCCAGGATCAGCATGATCAGCAGCGCGGCGACCGGGAAGACCAGCGAGTAGTCGCGGGCCATCGCGGTGTTGATGTCCTTGTACACCGAGGTGATGCCGCCGACCTTCGCCTCGCTGCCCTGCGGCGCGGAGCCGTGGGCGACCTTGCGCAGCCCGTCGATGGTGTCGATGGCCTGGTTGGTCGCCGGGGCGTCCTTGAGCATGACGGTGATGTCCGCGACGGTGCCGTCCGCGTTCAGCTGCGGCTTCGCCCCGACCTGGGCCACCCCGGGCACCTTGCCGAGCTCG
The DNA here is from genome assembly GCF_057220535.1 of Kitasatospora sp. NEAU-CNBT7. Lineage (NCBI taxonomy): Bacteria > Bacillati > Actinomycetota > Actinomycetes > Kitasatosporales > Streptomycetaceae > Kitasatospora > Kitasatospora sp. NEAU-CNBT7. Next base: position 15,520 of record NZ_JBXQQB010000012.1, read on the forward strand.
CCGATGTAGCCGGTCAGTGCGGCCGGGTCGAGCTTGGCGCCGTTCTTGCTCTCCACGTAGACGTGGCTGGGGTCGGCGGCGCCGGCCGAGAAGGCGGTCATCAGGGTGTCCTGGACGACCATCGACTCCTTGGTCTTCGGCATCGAGCCGGAGGCCAGGTCGAAGGTGCCCTTGTAGCCGAAGGCGGCGAAGGAGAGCACCACCAGCATCGCGCCGGAGACCAGGGTGACCAGCAGCGGCTTGCGCTCGACGGTCCGGCCGATGGCGGCGAAGCGGGCGTTGGCGGGCTCCTTCTGCCAGGCCTTGGAGGGCCAGAACAGCACCTTCTCCGGGATCAGCGAGAGGATCGCCGGCACCAGGGTGACCGAGGCCAGGGCGGTGACGAGGACCGCGATGGCCAGCGAGGGGCCGAGCGCCTGGAACATGCCGAGGCTGGAGAGCAGCAGCACGCTGAACGCCACGATGACCGCGCCGGCCGCCGAGGCGATGGCCTCGCCGACCCGGCCGACCGCGTTGACCACGGCCTCCTTGCGGTCGTCACCGGCCCGCAGCCGTTCGCGGTAGCGGAACATCAGGAACAGGAAGTAGTCCGTCCCGACGCCGAACAGCACGATGATCAGGATGGCCGAGACCGAACTGTCCGCCTTGAGGCCGAAGGCCTTGCTGGCGTCGGCGATCAGGCCGTTGGCGACCATCGAGAAGACGAAGATCGACAGGATCGGCAGCAGCGCGATGATCGGGCTGCGGAAGATGATGCCCAGCGTGAGCAGGATGATCACGATGGTGCCGACGCCGATCAGCGTGTTGGCCAGCTTCGAGGAGTCCTGCTGGTCCAGGTTCTGGGCGGCCTGGCCGCCCAGCTGCACCTTGAGGTTGCTGCCCGCGGCCAGCTTCTTGGCCTCGTCGCGCAGTTCCTTGGCGGAGTCGGCGGCCTCGGGCTTGTGCGCCGAGTTCTTCTCCATGCCGACCATGGACAGCGCGTAGCGGCCGTCCTTGGAGGTGGACTGGTCGCTGATCGGGAGGACCTTCTCGACCAGCTTGACGTGCTGGTCGGTGAGGCCCTGGACCACCTTGCCGGCGGCCGCCTTGTCGGCGTCGTCCAGCTTGCCGCCGTCGGTGCGCTCGAAGAGCACCATCGCCGCCGGGGTGAAGTTGGCGGGGAAGGCCTTCTCCTGGACCATCGAGGCCTGGATGGACTCGTAGTGCTTGGGCAGGAAGGCGCTCTCGTCGGTCTGCGCGGTCAGCGCCGGCGCGGTGGCGACGATGGCCACGGCGGCCACCAGCCAGCCGAGGATCACCCACCACGCCCGCTTGACGACGAATTGTCCTATTCGGTGGAACATGCTCGTGTGCCTCCTGGGCATGGTTCACCGCAGCCCTTGGGGGACGGGACACCGGGCGACGGCAGGACCGGGCAGGGAGCGGCAACGGCAGCCCTTAGCCGGTCGGCAGGTAAGTACGGTCAGCATCCTACGGGCATTTACTTGCCGCCCGGCAAGTGAGTTACCGCGGGAGGGGCCGGGGCCACCCGGCCCCGCAGGCAGCCCCTAGGGGTGGCCCTCGACCATCCTCACCTGCGCACACCCTGCGACACCTCGTGCTCCGGGTGGAGATCCCTCCCCCTCAGGGTGGAGCCGGGTCCGCCCGCGAGGAGGAGATCCCGGGGACGCAGGTAGGGGAAACCCCACCACGGGGGTGGGGGAAGGCCCAGGGACGGCTCCCCCGCAAGCCGGATGTCGCTCGCGGACGCCGCTTCCTAGCCTCGGTGGTGCAGCTTCCACAGCGCGCCGGACCACCGCCGGCGACCGCTCCCGGCGGTACCGCCGCCGCTCTTCCTGGGGGAAACACAGCAGTGAAACTCGGACTCGCCGCGACGATGGGCGCCTGGAGCGCCCGGCACAGAAAGACGGCCGTCTTCGGCTGGCTCTTGTTCGTGGTCCTCGCCGCCTACCTCGGCGGACTGCACGGCAGCACCAAGGTCGAGCAGTCCGAGTCGATGCCCGGCGAGGTGGCCCGCGCCGCCAAGATCCTGGACGACGCCGGGATCAAGCGTCCCGCCGGCGAGACCGTCCTGGTCCAGAGCGCCGCGCTGACCGCCGACGACCCGGCCTTCCGCGCCGTCGTCGACCAGGTCGGCGCCGCCGTCGACGGCACCGGCAAGGCCACCGACCTGCACAGCCCGTACGACAGCGGGGCGATCTCCGCCGACCGCCACTCGGCCCTCCTGCAGTTCACCGTCGCCGGGGACGACGACAAGGCGGTGGAGAACGTGCCCGCCCTGCTCGACGCGGTCGGCAAGGTGCAGGCCGCCCACCGGGACCTCACCGTCGAGGAGTTCGGCGAGGCCAGCTCCGGCAAGTGGTTCCAGGACCAGTTCACCAACGACTTCAGCCGCGCCGAGTGGACCGCCGTACCGCTCGCGCTCGGCATCCTGCTGATCGCCTTCGGCGCGCTGGTCGCCGCCGTCCTGCTGGTCGTGCTCGCGCTGACCGCCTTCATCGCGGCCGGCGGCCTGGTCGCCCTCAGCAGCGGCCTGCTGCACACCAGCGACGACGCCAGCTCGGTGATGCTGCTGGTCGGCCTCGCCGTCGGCGTCGACTACTGCCTGTTCTACCTGCGCCGCGAGCGCGAGGAACGCGCCGCCGGACGGGACGCCGCCACCGCCCTGCAGATCGCCGCCGCCACCTCCGGCCGGGCCGTCCTGGTCTCCGGCGTCACCGTGGTGGTCGCGATGGCCGGCATGTTCCTCACCGGGATCGCCGACTTCCAGGCCATGTCCCTGGCCACCATCATCGTGGTGATCACCGCCGTGCTCGGCTCGCTGACCGTGCTGCCCGCCCTGCTCTCGATGCTCGGCGACCGGGTCGACAAGGGCCGGATCCCGCTGCTGCACCGGCTGCGCCGCGCCGACACCGGCAACGGCGGCCGGGTCTGGAACGCCCTGCTCACCCCCGTGCTGCGCCGCCCGCTCGCGGCCACCGTCCTGGCCGGCGGCCTGCTGCTGGGCCTGGCCGCACCGCTGCTCACCATGCACACCGCCAACCTGACCTTCCAGCAGCAACTGCCCAAGGGCAACGCGCTGGTCGCCACCTCGGCCAGGATCGAGGCCGCCTTCCCCGGCAGCCCCTCCCCCGCCACCGTGGTGGTCAAGGCCGGGGACATCGGCTCCCCCGAGATGACCCGGGCCCTCGCCGACTTCCAGGCCGCGGCGCTCGCCACCCCCGGCGTGCACGGCCCGATCCAGCTGACCGTCCACCGGGCGCAGAACGTCGCCACCCTCGACGTCCCGCTGCCCGGCAGCGGCAACGACGCCACCAGCACCGCCGCGCTGCGCGCGCTGCGCACCTCGGTGGTGCCGCAGACCCTGCTCAAGGTGCCCGGCACCGAGGCACCGGTGACCGGCCAGACCGCGGGCTCGCACGACTTCAACCAGCAGATGTCCGACTCGATGATCCCGGTCTTCGGCTTCGTGGTGGCCTTCGCCTTCCTGCTGATGCTCACCTCGTTCCGCTCGCTCGGCATCGCCGTCACCGCCGTGGTGCTCAACCTGCTCTCGGTCGGCGCGGCCTACGGCGTGCTGGCGCTGGTCTTCCAGCACGGCGTCGGCGCCTCGCTGCTGGGCACCGCCGGGGTCGGCGCGGTGGAGTCCTGGGTGCCGCTGTTCCTGTTCGTCATCCTGTTCGGCCTGAGCATGGACTACCACGTCTTCGTGGTCTCCCGGATCAAGGAGGCGCACGACCGCGGCCTGTCCACCAAGGCGGCCGTCTCGTACGGGATCCGGTCCACCGCCGGGGTGGTGACCAGCGCGGCCGTGATCATGGTGGGTGTGTTCGCGGTCTTCGGCACCCTGTCCATGCAGTCGATGAAGCAGATGGGCGTGGGCCTCGCGGTCGCCGTCCTGATCGACGCCACCGTGATCCGGGCCGTGCTGCTGCCCGCCGCGATGAGCCTGCTCGGCGAGCGCAACTGGTACCTGCCCCGCTGGCTGGCCTGGCTGCCCGACCTCTCGCACGGCGAGAGCCTGCCGCCGGCCGCCACGGCCCAGGCCGGACCGTCCGGCCGCCACGCCGCCGAACGGCAGCACGCCGGGATCTGACCCACCCCCACCGGGGGCGGCGGACCCCGGGTCCGGCCGGCCGCACCGGGGACGGCCGGCCGGACCGCACCGCACCGCCCCACCGCACCACCCCTGCACGGGCCCCGCGCGTCGCGCGGGGCCCGGCGCCGTTCGTGCCCGACACGTGCGGCAGGATGGGGCGGCACCCGCCCGGACGGAGCCGCCCGATGACCACCCCCGCCGCCGCCTTCGACGAGGCCCGCGCCCGCACCCTGCTGGCCGCCGCCTGCGCCGCCGCCGACCTGCCCGACCCCGCCGACGCCGTCCTGCTGGCCCTCGGCGAGAACGCCGTCTTCGACCTGGGCGGCCCCGCCGTGGTGGCCAAGGTCGGCCGCGGCCCCGCACTCGGCGCCCGGGCCGCCCAGGAACTGGCGGTCACCGGCTGGCTGGACGGCCAGGGCATCCCCGTGGTCCGCCCGTACCGGCCGGAGCCGGTCGCCGCGCAGGGCCACCCGGTCACCTTCTGGCACCGGCTGCCCCCCGCCACCGGCCCCGCCCGGCCGGTCGACCTGGCCCCGCTGCTGCTGGCCCTGCACCGGCTGCCCGCACCGCCCTTCGCACTTCCGCCGCGCGACCTGCTGGCCCCGGTCGACCGCTGGCTGGCCGCCGCCGACGGGCACATCGACCCCGCCGACGCCCGTTTCCTGCGCGAACGCCGGATCCGGGCGGCCGAGGCCGTCGCCGGGCTGGCACCCCGGCTGGAACCCGGCTTCATCCACGGCGACGCGCTGCCCCGCAACGTCCACCTCGGCCCCGACGGCCCGGTCCTGCTCGACCTGGAGTACGTCGCCGAGGACCTGCGCGAGCACGACCTGGTGGTGCTGGCGCTCAGCCAGGACCGGTACGGCGTCCCGGCCGAGGAGTACGCCGCGTTCACCGCCGCCTACGGCTGGGACGTCCGGGAGTGGCCCGGGTTCGCGGTCCTGCGCGGCGCCCGGGAGACCGCCAGCGCCGCCTGGGTGGCCCAGCAGGCGGCCGCCTCGCCCGCCGCGCTGGCCGAGTTCCGCCGCCGGGTCGACTCGCTGCGGGCGGGCGACACGACGGTCCGCTGGTACCCGTTCTGAGCCGCCGCCGGCGGCGGAACCGGCGCCGGACGCCGGGCGTCATACGCCCAAGAAACGGGCCGCCCCGAGGCGGCCGGTGAGACCTCAGGAGTCGTCACCTTGCTGCTCCCGCACCAGCTGTCACAGCACCGCCGTGCCGTCGGCGCTGCCGCCGCCGCCCTGCTGCTGCCCGCCCTGCTGGCCGGGTGCGCAGCCGATCCGGCCGCCCGGGCCGCCGGTACGCCCGCCGCCCCGCCCTCGGGCCCGTCGGCCGCACCGTCCGCCCCGCCGTCCGCGCTCCCGGCACCGGGCCCGACCGGCACCACCACCGCCGCCGCCGCCCCGGACACCGCGCCGAGCAGCGCCCCGGCGCCCGCCACCACCCGGCCCGCCACCCCGGCCGGACCGACCACCACCCGGCCCGCCGCACCCCGGCCCGGCACCCCGGCGCCCGGCACCGCCACGCCGTCCGCGGGCAGCCCCGCGCCCTCCGCCCCGCAGGCGCCGCCACCGGCCGGCGCCACCGCGCTGATCCGCTCCACCGCCTCCGGCGGCCGGACGGTGGCGCTCACCTTCGACGACGGACCGGGGCCCGCCACCGGCCAGATCCTCGACCTGCTGGCCCGCTACCACGCCCACGCGACCTTCTGCCAGATCGGCCCCAACGCCACCGCCTACGCCGCGACGGTGCGCCGGATCCTCGCCGAGGGCCACCGGCTGTGCGACCACACCGTGCACCACCCGCAGCCGCTGCACACCCTGCCGCACGACCGGCAGGTGTCCGAGATAACCGCCGCCAAGGACATGATCACCGCGGCCGCCGGGCCAGGCGCCGAGGTCGGCTGGTTCCGGGCCCCGGGCGGCGACTTCACCGCCGAGAACGAGCAGATCGCCGCCGCGGCCGGCATGCGCTCGCTCAGCTGGTCCGTCGACCCGCGCGACTGGGCCCGGCCCGGCGTGGCCGCCATCGTCGCCAACGTCCAGCGCACCCTGCGGCCCGGCGGCGTGGTGCTGCTGCACGACGGCGGCGGCGACCGCAGCCAGACCGTCGCGGCCCTCGCCCAACTGCTGCCCTGGCTCACCGCACAGGGCTACCGCTTCGACTTCCCCGCCTCCTGACACCCTCCCGGCCACCGGCGCGCCGGGGAGCGCCGGACCCGCCTCAGCGCAGCGGCCAGCGCTGGTCGACCACCGCCCCCGGCTCCTTGCCCTGCCGCAGCCAGGCCTGCAGCCCCTCGGCCCAGGCCCGGTACCAGTCGATCTGGCGCTCGTGCAGCTGCTCCGGGGTCAGCTCCCCGGCCTGCGCCGGGTACCGCTCGCCGATCGCCACCGCGACCCGGACCGCGGCCAGCGCGTCGCTGCCCGCCTGGTGCGCGTCGGCCAGCTCGACCCCGTACACCTCGCAGACCCGCTGCAGGGTCCGGGACCCCTTGCGGTACTTGTCGACGGTCCGGTCGATCACCAGCGCGTCCAGCACCGGGCCGACCCGGCCGCCGAGGCGCTCGGCCAGGCCCGGGAGGCCGTACCGGCGCAGCTCCGCGTCGAGCAGCGAGAGGTCGAACGGGGCGTTGAAGAGCACCACCGGCCGGCCGGCCGACAGCCGCTCGCACAGTGCGCCGGCGATCTCCGCCACCCCTTCGGCGGCCGGGCGGCCCCGGCCGCGCGCGTCGGCGTCGGCGATGCCGTGGACGGCCGTCGCCTCGGCGGGTATCGGCACGCCGGGGTCGAGCAGCCAGCCGGTGGCGGCCTCGGTGCGGCCGCCCAGCGTGTCCACCAGGGCGGCGCTGACGATCCGGGAGTGCTCCGGATCCGTGCCCGTGGTCTCCAGGTCGAAGCCGGTCAGTGGCCCCTTCCACCAGCTCATGTGGCACGTCCTTCCGTCTGTGCTGCCGTGACGGGCTCCATCATGGCCTGCACCTGTGACAGCCCGGCCGCCGGGCCGCCGTTCGCGGACGGACGGCGGCCCGGCGGCCGGGGCGGAGGGACGGCGGCGGTCAGCCGGTCAGCAGGCCGCGTCCGAGCCAGTCCTCCGCGTCCCGCACGCCCGGCAGCGCGAAGAAGTAGCCGCCGCCGGTGGGCACCGTGAAGGCGGCCAGCGGCTCGCCGTCGAGCCGGGTCTGCACGGCCTCGAACTGGCGGGCCACGTCCTGCTGGTAGCAGCAGAACAGCAGGCCGAGGTCGAGTCCGCCGGCGGCGTCGGCGCCGCGGTCGTAGTTGTAGCCGCGGCGCAGGATCCGGCTGTCGGCGCTCTCCCGGTTGCGCGGGTTGGCCAGCCTGATGTGCGCGTCCGGCGGGACCGGCGAGCCCTGCGGGGTGGTGGCGAAGTCGGGCTGGTCGGTCTCGGCGGCGCCGCCGAGCGGGGCGCCGCTGTCCTTGTGGCGGCCGATGACCGCCTCCTGGGCGGCGAGCGGTACGGCGTCCCAGGCCTCGGCGCGCATCCGGATCACCCGGATCACCTGGTAGCTGCCGCCGACCGCCCAGGCGGGCTCGCCCCTGCCCGGGCCGACCCAGACCAGCCGGTCCATCTCGCGGTCGGAGCCGGTGTCGGGGTTGGCGATGCCGTCCTTGAAGCCCATCAGGTTGCGCTGGGCGCCGTCGGGGCGGGAGGCGTTCTGGAAGCCGTCGACCCGCCAGCGCAGCTGCAGCGCGCCCGCGCTGTGCAGCAGCAGGTCGCGCAGTGCGTGCAGCACGGTGTCGCGGCTGTCCGCGCAGATCTGCAGCGAGAGGTCGCCGTCGGTGGCGCCGTCCTGCATCCGGTCGCCGGGGAAGGACCGCATCGCGGTCAGCCGCACCGGCCGGGCGGCGGACAGGCCGTACCGCTGGTCGAACAGCGAGGCGCCGACGCCGACCGTGACGGTGAGGCCGTCCGCCGGGACGACGGGCCCGAGCATCCCGCTGTCCCCGGCCGGGTCGGGCGGCGGGCCGCCGGCCGTGAGGTAGCCGATCCGCCGGGTCAGGGTGCGCAGCAGCTGCTCGAGCGCGGCCCGGTCGGCGGCCTGGACGTTGCAGGCGGCGAACGTGGCGAAGGGCTGCGCCGGGGTGGTGACCCCGGCCTGGTGCGGGCCGAGGAAGGGGATCCGCCGGGTGGCCGGGGCCGGTTCGGCCGCCCCGGCGGTGGGTGCGGTGGTGGCGGCGGTGACCGGCAGGGCGAGGGCGCCGGTGGCGAGGGCGGCCGTCCTCAGCAGACTGCGGCGGTCCGGGCCGGCCTCGGTGGCGGGCTGACTGGTCATCGGGCGGGCTCCCTGGGTCACGGAGGTGCGGGCCGCGGCCGTCCGGATCGGGGGGCGGGCCGCTCACCTGTTGGTATCCGTGGTGATCGGCGGCGGCAACCCGCGCTGGGCCGGCTGGCGCAGGCCCGTGGCCGGGGCGCCGGGCGGCCCGGCCGTCCGACGGTCAGGAGACCGCCCTGGAGTCCGCCCAGACGCCCTCGAACTCCTCCCGGTAGACCTCGAGCAGGCCCGGTTCGGTGCCGCCCGGCTCCTGCCCGGCCCCGCCGCGCAGCACCAGGGCCGGCGACTCGATGCCGCGGGCCCGGCGCAGGTAGGGCTGGACCACGCCGTAGTCGGTGGAGCGGCGGCGGCCGCCGGGCCCGGCCGTGCGCGGGCCCTCGACCAGGTACGCGGTGAAGCGGGGCATCTCGTCGAAGACCCGGATCTCGAAGCCGCCCTGGTCGCGCAGCCGGGCCCGGACCCGGCGCACGTGCATGATGTTCATCTCGATCGAGCGGGACAGTTCGCCGCGGCCGATGCCGAGCTCGCGCTCGCGGCGGCGGACGGCGCTGGAGGCGGGGTTGAGGAACAGCAGCCGGACCCGGCAGCCGTCGGTGGCGAGCCGGACCAGCCGCTTGCCGGTGTAGTTCTGGCAGAGCATGCCGAGCCCGATGCCGACCGCGTCCAGCCGGCGGGCGCCGTCCAGCAGGTCCTCGACGGGCAGTTCGCGCTGCAGGCCGACCCGGTCGGCGTGGACCGCGACCACGTCGGCGTAGCGGCCGGCGACCAGTTCCTCGACCACGTCGGCGGGCACCCCGCCGTGGCCGCCGTCGAGCAGCGCGAGCAGCCGGGCGGCGGCGCGCTCGGTCTGATCGAGCACGGTCTGCGACAGGCTGCGGTTGCGGGAGACCACGTGCCGGGCGACCTCCAGCTCGTCCAGCGCCAGTTCGACCTCGCGGCGGTCCACCAGGTACGGCTCGAAGCAGGGCCAGTGCTGCACCATCAGCTCGCGCAGCTGGGGCAGGGTGAGGAAGACCAGCGGGTCGTCGTCGGCCGGGTCGAGCAGGTAGCCCTTGCGGCGGCTGACCTCGCGGACGGCGGCGGCGCGGTGCACCCACTCCTCGCCGGCCGGTCCGGCCGCGGCGGTGACCCAGTCCTCGCCGTGCGCGGGCGCGTACAGCGGGCGCAGCACCACGTCGACCAGGGCGCGCATCTTCTGCTCGACCAGGTTGAGCCAGACGTAGGCCCGGCCGGCCAGCCGGACCCGGCGGTAGGCGCTCTCCCACTCGCCGGCGGTCCAGGCCATCAGCGGGCCCTCGACCGGGCCGGCCTGGCCCGGGACGGTGGTGCGCGGGCCGCCGGAGGGCCGCATCACCAGGGTGGGCGCCTCGCTGCGCCGGGAGCCCTGCTCGGGCCCGCCCTGGCCGTCGGCGGGGAACCCCATGCGCCACCTCACCTCTCGGCCTTCCGCTCACCGGGGTGACGGGCCGTCCACTGACACGGTCTCAACCGTGGCGGCCCGGGTGGTGTCCTGGGCCGGCACGCGGTCCGGTGGGCGTGCCGGACGATCAAGGGTACTGCCCCGCTCACGCGGGGCGCAGCCCGTTGGCGGCACGACGATCCGATCAACTGACCGGTCACGCGCGTCGAAACACCGTCACTTTCGGCCAACGGACACCCGTTCGGGCGAACAAGTGGTGAATGGGTTCGGTCTGCGGGCAGCCGTTGGGGAGTATGCGACATGTGCCGTGCGTCACGGTACGGACGGGTGGTACATGCCGCGGGGCTCCGCCGGGAACACCGGCTTGGGGCGCCAATGACCGTCCGCTACACGGAAGTTGAGGACATATGCAGGTCTGGCCAGGGCAGCCGTACCCGCTCGGCGCCACCTACGACGGAGCCGGCACCAACTTCGCGGTGTTCTCCGAGAGCGCCGACCGGATCGAGCTGTGCCTGATCGCGGAGGACGGCTCGGAGACCGCCATCGAGCTGCGCGAGACGGACGCCTTCGTCCGGCACGCCTACCTGCCCGGCGTCCAGCCGGGCCAGCGGTACGGCTTCCGGGTGCACGGCCCGCACAACCCGGGCCTCGGCCAGCGGCACAACAGCGCCAAGCTGCTGCTGGACCCGTACGCCAAGGCGATGAGCGGGAACATCGACTGGGACGAGTCGGTGTACGGGTACCACTTCGGCGCCCCCGAGCGGCGCAACGACCTGGACTCCGCCCCGCACACCATGCACTCGGTGGTGATCAACCCGTACTTCGACTGGGGCACCGACCGGCCGCCGCGCACCGACTACCACCGCACCGTGCTCTACGAGGCCCACGTCAAGGGCCTGACCAAGCTGCACCCCGGCATCCCCGAGGAGATCCGCGGCAGTTACGCGGCGCTGGCCCACCCTGCGGTGATCGAGCACCTGGCCAAGCTGGGCGTCACCGCCATCGAGCTGATGCCGGTGCACCAGTTCGTCCGCGACCACCGGCTCCGGGACCTCGGCCTGTCCAACTACTGGGGCTACAACACCATCGGTTTCTTCGCCCCGCACTCCTCGTACTCCTCCACCGGGGACCGCGGACAGCAGGTGCAGGAGTTCAAGTCGATGGTGAAGGCGCTGCACGCGGCCGGCATCGAGGTGATCCTCGACGTGGTCTACAACCACACCGCCGAGGGCAACCACCTCGGCCCGACGCTCTCCTTCCGCGGCCTGGACAACGTCTCGTACTACCGGCTCGCCAAGGACCAGCGGTTCTACGAGGACACCACCGGCACCGGCAACAGCCTGCTGATGCGCAGCCCGCACGTCCTACAGATGATCATGGACTCGCTGCGCTACTGGGTCACCGAGATGCACGTCGACGGCTTCCGCTTCGACCTCGCGGCCACCCTGGCACGGCAGTTCCACGAGGTCGACCGGCTGTCCTCGTTCTTCGACCTGGTCCAGCAGGACCCGGTGGTCTCCCAGGCCAAACTGATCGCCGAGCCCTGGGACCTCGGCGAGGGCGGCTACCAGGTCGGCAACTTCCCGCCGCTGTGGACCGAGTGGAACGGCATGTACCGCGACACCGTCCGCGACCTGTGGCGCGGAGAGACCGCGACACTGGCCGAGTTCGGCTCCCGGCTGACCGGCTCCTCCGACCTCTACCAGGACGACGGCCGCCGCCCGATCGCCTCCATCAACTTCGTCACCTGCCACGACGGCTTCACCCTGCGCGACCTGGTCTCGTACAACGACAAGCACAACGAGGCCAACCACGAGGACAGCCGGGACGGCGAGTCCTTCAACCGCTCCTGGAACTGCGGCGCCGAGGGCGACAGCGAGGACCAGGCCGTGCTCGCGCTCCGCGCCCGCCAGCAGCGCAACTTCATCGCCACCCTGATGCTCTCCCAGGGCGTCCCGATGCTCTCGCACGGCGACGAGCTCGGCCGGACCCAGCAGGGCAACAACAACGCCTACTGCCAGGACAACGAGCTCACCTGGGTGCACTGGCCCGAGGGTCGCGGGCCGCAGGCCGAGCTGCTGGAGTTCACCCAGGGCATGATCTGGCTGCGCCGCGACCACCCGGTGTTCCGGCGCCGCCGCTTCTTCCACGGCCGCCCGGTCTCCGGCACCCACGACGACCTCACCGACATCGCCTGGTTCACCCCCGCGGGCGAGGAGATGACCAAGCGGGACTGGTCCACCAGCTACGCCAAGTCGCTGACCGTCTTCCTCAACGGCAACGCCATCTCCGAGCCCGACCGGCGCGGCGGGAAGATCGTCGACGACTCCTTCCTGCTGCTCTTCAACGCCAGCTCCGAACAGCTGGAGTTCACCGTCCCGGCCGGCCACGGCGAGGCCTGGGTGGTGGTGGTCGACACCACCCTGCCGGTGCTGCCCGCCCCCGGCACCGGCACCCGGGTGAAGGCCGGCGACACCCTGTGGCTCGCCGACCGCTCCCTGCTGGTCCTCCAGCGGCCCGCCTGAGCCGCCCCACCCCCGGCCCCGGCCCGGCCCTGGCCCCCGCCACCACCGCCGCACTGCGCCATTCGTACCAGGACGGAGGTAACCCGCCCGCCGCACGGGTAGGCATCACCGCATGACCTCAGCCGCCGCCCGACCGCCGACGGCCAGCTACCGGCTCCAGCTCCAGCCCGGCTTCACCCTGCACGACGCCGAGCGCGCGGTGCCCTACCTGGCCGCCCTCGGCGTCTCGCACCTGCACCTGTCGCCGCTGCTGGAGGCCGTCCCCGGCTCCACCCACGGGTACGACACCGTCGACCACACCCGGATCAGCGAGCAGCTCGGCGGTGAGCAGGCGCTGCACGCGCTGGCCGCCGAGGCCCGCCGGCACGGCCTCGGCCTGATCGCCGACGTGGTCCCCAACCACATGGCGCTGCCCGTCCCCGAGCAGCTCAACCGGCCGCTGTGGGAGGTCCTGCGCGACGGCCCCGACTCGCCGTACGCCCCCTGGTTCGACATCGACTGGACCGCCCAGCCCGGCCCCGAGGACGCGCCCGGGCGCGGCCGCCTGCTGCTGCCGCTGCTCGGCGACCGGCTCGGCGCCGTCCTCGACCAGCTCACCGTCGACGGCGACGTGCTGCGCTACCACGACCACGCCTTCCCGCTGCGGCCCGGCACCGAGGCGCTGCCGCTGGAGCGGCTGCTGGCCCGCCAGTGGTACCGGCTGGCCTGGTGGCGGCTGTCCTCCGAGGAGCTGAACTACCGGCGGTTCTTCACCGTCAACGAGCTGATCGCGGTCCGGGTCGAGATCCCGGAGGTCTTCGAGGCCACCCACCGCACCCTGCTGCGGCTGCACGCCGAAGGGGTGCTCGACGGCTTCCGGATCGACCACCCCGACGGCCTCGCCGACCCGCGCGGCTACCTGCGGCAGCTCGCCGCGGCCACCGGCGGCGCCTACACGGTGGTGGAGAAGATCCTCACGGGTGACGAGCGGCTGCCCGCCGACTGGCCGTGCGCCGGCACCACCGGGTACGACGCGCTGCGCCGGATCGACGGCGTGCTGACCGACCACGCCGGTGCCGAGCGGCTGGTCACCGCCTACCAGCGGGACGTCGCCGACCGGACCGGCGCCGCCGAGGCGGGTCGGCTGGCCCGCGCCGAGCTGACCGCCCCCGACGGCGAGCTGGCCGCCGAGGTGGAGCGCGCCGTCCGGCTCGCCGCCCGGATCTGCGCCGCCGAACCGGCCCTCGCCGACCACGGCGCGGGCGAGCTGCGGCACGCCCTGCGGGCGCTGCTCACCGAGTACCCGGTCTACCGGCCGTACGTGGTGCCGGGCGAGAGCGCCCCGGCGGAGGCGGTCGGGGAGTTCGACACCGTCTTCGAGGCGCTGCGCGAGACCGGCGAGGAGCCCGGGCCGACCGTCGCCCTGGTCCGCGACCTGGCGCTCGGGCGGCTCGGGCGCAGCCCGGCGAAGGACGAGTTCTGCGCCCGGTTCGGGCAGACCGCGTCGGCGGTGGCCGCCAAGGGCGTCGAGGACACCGCGTTCTACCGCTGGACCGCGCTGCTCGCCCTGAACGAGGTCGGCGGCGACCCCGGCCGCCCGGGGGTGCGCCCGGCCGACTTCCACCGCTGGTGCACCGAGCTGGAGCGGCACCGGCCGTACGCCATGACGGCGCTGTCCACCCACGACACCAAGCGCAGCGCGGACGCCCGGGCCCGGCTGGCCGTGCTCACCGAGCTGCCCGAGCTGTGGGCGGCCGAGTGCGCGGCCTGGACCACGGCCGCGGGCCCGTGCCCGGACCGCCCCACGGCCTGGCTGCTGTGGCAGACCCTGGTCGCCGCCTGGCCGATCGGCCCCGAACGGCTGGTCGGCACCCTGCTGAAGTCGGCCCGCGAGGCCAAGGTGCACACCTCCTGGACGGCGCCCGACGAGGGGTTCGAACGACGGCTGACCGAGTACGCCCGGGGGGTGCTCGGCAACATCGGGCTCTGCCCGCGGATCGACGGCCTGGTCCAGCTGCTGGCGCCGTTCGCCCGCAGCAACAGCCTCTCCGCGGCGCTGCTGCAGCTGGCCGCGCCCGGGGTGCCCGACCTCTACCAGGGCAGCGAGGAGCCGCTGTACACCCTGGTCGACCCGGACAACCGGGCGCCGGTCGACCTCGGCGCGCTCGCCGTCCGGCTGACCGACTCACCGGCCGACCGGCCCGGCGACCTCGCCCGCGAGAAGCTGCACCTGACCACCACCGCGCTGCACCTGCGCCGCACCCGCCCGTTCGGCCCGTACCGCCCGCTGGCCGCGACCGGCCCGGCCGCCGAGCACCTGCTCGCCTTCGGCCGCGGCGAGGACGTGCTGGCGCTGGCCACCCGGCTGCCGTACGGGCTGCACCGGCGCGGCGGCTGGGCGGACACCGCGCTGGCCCTGCCGCCGGGGTCGTGGACCGACGAGCTGACCGGGCGCCACTTCCCGGGCGGCCCGGCGCGCGTCGCCGAGCTGCTGGAACACCTCCCGGTCGCGCTGCTGACGCCGGGGCCGCGGCCGTGACGGGGGCGCGGCGGTACGAGGTGTGGGCGCCGGCCGCCGGCCGGGTCGAGGTGGAGGTGGCGGGTACGGCGCACCCGCTGCGGCCGGACGGCGGGCGGCCCGGCTGGTGGCAGGGCGAGGCGCCCGCCGGGGACTACGGTTTCCGCCTCGACGGCGGTCCGGCGCTGCCCGACCCGCGGTCGCCGCGCCAGCCGTACGGGCCCGACGGCCCCAGCCGGGCCGTCGACCACTCCGCCTTCGCCTGGTCGGACTCCGCCTGGTCGGGCCGGGCCCTGCCCGGGTCGGTGCTGTACGAGCTGCACGTGGGGACGTTCACCCCGGCGGGGACCTTCGACGCGGCCGCCGAGCGGCTCGGCCACCTGGTCGGGCTGGGGGTTGACCTGGTCGAGCTGATGCCGGTCTGCCCGTTCCCCGGCCGGTACGGCTGGGGCTACGACGGGGTGTCGCTGTGGGCGGTGCACGAGCCGTACGGCGGCCCGGACGGGCTGAAGCGGTTCGTCGACGCGGCGCACCGGCACGGGCTGGGCGTGGTGCTGGACGTGGTCCACAACCACCTCGGGCCGTCCGGCAACTACCTGCCCGCGTTCGGCCCGTACTTCACCGAGCGGCACCACACGCCGTGGGGCGCCGCGGTCAACCTGGACGCGCCGGGCTCCGACGAGGTCCGCGACTACCTGATCGGCAGCGCCCTCGGCTGGCTGCGGGACTACCGGATCGACGGGCTGCGGCTGGACGCCGTACACGCCCTGGCGGACGACCGGGCGCTGCCGTTCCTGGAGGAACTCGGCACCGAGGTCGACCGGTTGGCGGCGGCGACCGGCCGGCCGCTGTTCCTGGTCGGCGAGTCCGATCTGAACGACCCGCGGACCACCAACCCGCGCCAGGCCGGCGGCCTCGGGCTGACCGCGCAGTGGAGCGACGACTTCCACCACGCCCTGCACACCCTGCTGACCGGCGAATCCCAGGGCTACTACGGCGACTTCGCCGAGGACCCGTACGCGGCCGTGGCCAGGACGCTGACCCGCGGGTTCTTCCACGACGGCACCCGGTCGACGTTCCGCGGGCGCCGGCACGGCCGCCCGTTCCCCACCGGGTACGGGCACCGGCTGCTCGGCTACCTGCAGACCCACGACCAGGTCGGCAACCGGGCCACCGGGGACCGGCTGTCCGCCTCGCTGCCGCAGGGCCGCCTCGCGGCGGGCGCGGCGCTGGTGCTGACCTCGCCGTTCACGCCGATGCTCTTCATGGGCGAGGAGTGGGGGGCGGCCACCCCCTGGCAGTACTTCACCGACCACACCGACCCGGGGCTCGCCGAGGCCGTCCGGCAGGGGCGGCGACGGGAGTTCGCCGAACACGGCTGGGCCGCGGAGGACGTCCCCGATCCGCAGGCCCGCTCCACCGTCCTCGGCTCCACCCTGGACTGGTCCGAGCCCGCCCTCCCCCGGCACGCCCGTCTGCTCGACTGGTACCGGCAGCTGATCCGCCTGCGGCGCACCGCGCCCGAGCTGATGGACCCCGACCTCGCGGCGGTCCGGGTCGACCACGACCGCGCGGCGGGGGTGCTGGTGGTGCGGCGCGGCCCGTACCGCGTCGCCGTGCGGATCGGCGGCACCGGGACCACCGCCGTCCCCCTCGACGCCCCCTACGCACAGACCCTCGCCGCCTTCGGCGAGGCCCGGCCCGGCGGCGACGGGACACTGGTGCTCGGCCCCGACTCGACGGCGGTGATCCGCGTCGGCTGAGACCCCCGACTGCCCCCCCAGGGGCGCGGGGAACTGCGCGGAACGGGAACACCCCCCCGCCCGGACACGGCGAACGACGCACACCCCCGCCCACCGGGCCGACCGGCCGAACTCTCCGCTCCGACGGGCACTCCCCAGGGGCGCGGGGAACTACGCGAACCGGGAACACCCCCGCCCCACGACGGCGACGGCGCGAACGGCCCGCCCGGGCCCCGGGTCTCACACCGCGCGGCCGTGGTCCAGGAAGTCGGTGATCCGCCGCCGCAGGCCCGCCGCGTCGAGGCCGTACGCGGCCAGGTGCTCGGGGATGGTGCCGTAGTGGCGGTGCTCCTCGCGGGGGACGCCGAGGGCGAGGACGCGGTGCGGGAGGTGGGCGAGCGCGTCGTGGGCGGCGTTGGCGGAGGTGCCCGCCAGGTAGGGCTCGACCAGGACCACGTCGGCGGCGCCGCCGAGGGCGCCCCGCAGGCCCGCCGCGTCGAACGGCCGGACGGTGGCGGCGTACAGCACGGTGACGTCCAGCCCGTCGGTGGCCATGAGCACCGCGTCCAGCATCGGCCCGACCGCCAGCACCACCGGCCCGTTGCCCTGCCGGACCGTCAGGAAGCGCCCGGGCTCGACCGGCAGCGCGTGCGCGTTGCTGTGCACGGACAGCCGCACGTACTGGAGGCTGTCGCCGGCCGCCACGGCGTGCCGCAGCAGCGCCTCGGCCTCGTCGGGGTGGCCGGGGACGTGGACGTTCCAGCCGGGCAGGGTGTCGAGCAGGGCGACGTCCCCGGGTGCCATGTGGGTGCGCCCGCCGGCCGGCCAGTCGTACGAGCCGGAGGCGCTCACCAGGACCGCGCCGACGCCCTGGTGGCCGAGGTCGAGCTTGACCTGTTCGAAGGGGCGCTCGACCAGGAAGCTGGCGAAGGTGTGCGCGACCGGCCGCAGGCCCGCCAGTGCCAGCCCGCCGGCCGCGCCGATCAGCAGCTGCTCGCGGATGCCGACGTTGATCACCCGGTGGGGGTGGCGGACGGCGGCGTCCGCGAAACCGGCCGCGCTGATGTCCGCGAGCACCACCGCCAACCGGGGATCGGTGTCGAGCAGGCCGGCGGTGATGTCGATGAAGCGGTCTCGCATGGTCTCGACGGTGTCCATCTGGGTTCCTCTGCGGGTGGTGGCGGGATCGGCGGGGCGGGAGCGGCGGGCGTCAGCGGAGGCGGGGCAGTGGGCCGTTCAGGCGTTCTTGGGCTCGACCCGGGCGATCACCGCGTGCGGGCGGCCCGGGTGCGGGGCGGTGAACGCGCGGTACAGGGCCTCGTGGTCGCGCCCGTCGACGGTCTCGGCGGACCAGCCCTCAGCCTCGAACCGGGCAGCGATACCGCCGCGCCAGCCGTGCGTGGCGGAGTCGTTGTCGATCACGACGGTGTGCAGCCGCTCCAGCCCGGCCGCGCCGGCGTAGGCCACCGCCTCGTGGTTGCTGCCCTCGTCGAACTCCGCGTCGCCGAGCAGCACCCACACCGCCGGGTCGGTCAGCCCCCGGGCCCGCAGCCCGAGCGTGGTGCCGACGGCGAGCGGCAGCCCGTGCCCGAGCGAGCCGGAACCGATCTCGGCGCCCGGGACGAGCAGCCGGTCCGGGTGGTGGCCGAGCGGGGAGTCGTAGGTGCCGAAGCCGGTCAGCAGGTCGACCGGCAGGAAGCCCTTGGCCGCCAGCACGGCGTAGTAGGCCATCGGGCCGTGGCCCTTGGAGAGCAGGAACCTGTCCCGGTCGGGGGCGTCGGCGGTGTCCGGGGAGATCCGCAGGACCCGGTCGTAGAGCACCCACAGGACGTCGAGGGTGGAGGTGGCGGCCGCGCCGTGCTTCTCGGCGCCGGTCATCAGGGAGAGCAGGTCGGGCAGGTCGGCGAAGCCGTGGGAGGCCGCGGACTGCCGCTCGGTGGTGGCTGCGGTGGTCATGGCAAGATCCTGCAACTTGAAGTGAGCTTCAGGTCAAGCCGCTATTCTCGGCAGTCATGGGACCGTCCCGGCACGACCTCCTGACCATCGGCCAGCTCGCCGCCCGCAGCGGCCTGGCCGCCTCCGCGCTGCGCTACTACGAGCGGATGGGCCTGATCCACGCCGAGCGCACCACCGGCAACCAGCGCCGGTTCGCCCGCTCCACGCTGCGCCGGGTGGCGTTCGTCCGGGCCGCCCAGCAGGTCGGACTGTCGCTGGAGGAGGTCAGGACGGCGCTGGACCGGCTACCGGTCGACCGGGCCCCCAACCACGAGGAGTGGAACGGCGTCGCCCGGACCTGGCAGGGCCGGATCGACCAGCAGATCGCGGAGCTGGAGCTGATGAAGCGCAAGCTGACGGGCTGCATCGGCTGCGGCTGCCTGTCACTGACCCGCTGCGCGCTCTACAACGCCGACGACCGGGCCGGCCTGGCCGGCAGCGGCGCGCGCTACCTGCGCACCGGGGACCCGGAGGCCGGCCCCGAGCCACTGCCGGAGCACGGCTGACGGACCCGGGTGGACGGACGGCGGCGGGCAGCGGCGGGCAGCGGCGGGCGGCTCTCCGCGGATGCCGGGCGGACCCAGTTGTCCGTTGTGCCCCGGCAATCCCGCCGGTCCCGTCTATGCTGCCTGCGACAGCACGAGCACAACGGGGGGAATCCGATGACCGACCATCAGGACGTCTCGCTGGACTGGATGTCGGGCGAGGACGAGGAGCCGCACGTGCCGGTCGACCTGCGTCCCGACGTGCCGCACCCGGCCCGGATGTACGACTACTACCTGGGCGGCAAGGACAACTTCCCGGCCGACCGGGAGGCCGCCGAGCAGGTCGTCTCGCTGGGCCCGCTGGTACGGATCAGCGCCCGCGCCAACCGCGCCTTCCTGCAGCGCGCGGTGCGGCACCTCGCCGAGCAGGGCATCACCCAGTTCCTGGACATCGGCACCGGCATACCGACCGCCGGCAACACCCACGAGGTCGCCCAGGAGATCCTGCCGCAGGCCCGGGTCGCGTACGTGGACAACGACCCGATCGTGCTGGTCCACGGCCGGGCCCTGCTGGCCGGCTCGGCCGGCGGCAGCGTCAGCGTGGTCCAGGGCGACCTGCGCGACCCGAAGGCGATCCTGGCCGATCCGGAGGTCCGGGCGGTCATCGACTTCGACCGGCCGGTCGGCCTGCTGCTCTTCGCCGTCCTGCACTTCATCGACGACGCGGACGACCCGTACGGCATCGTGCGCACCCTGCTGGACGCCCTGCCGGCCGGCAGCCACCTCGCGCTCTCGCACGCCACCGGGGACTTCACCACCCCGGAGCAGGCCGCGAAGGGCCCGGCGGTCTACCGGGCCGCCACCGCCCAGCTCAGCATGCGCAGCCGGGAGCAGGTGGCACGGTTCTTCGAGGGGCTGGAGCTCGCCGAGCCGGGCCTGGTCACGGCGCCGCTGTGGCGGCCCGACCAGGAGCCCGAGCCGACCGACCACGAGGTGGCGATCTGGGCGGCGGTCGGCCGCAAGGCGTAGCCGGGCGCGGGCCGGGCGGGGCCGGGCGCGGGCCCGGCCGGCGGGGACCTGGGAGAATCGCGGGCATGTCCCACATCTCCCTCACCGCCCTGCTGGTCCGCGACTACGACGAGGCGATCGCGTTCTACGTCGGCTCCCTCGGCTTCGAGCTGCGCGAGGACACCCCGCGCGGCGAAGGCAAGCGCTGGGTGGTGGTCGCCCCGCGCGGCTCCCGCGAGTCCGGCCTGCTGCTCGCCCGGGCCGACGGCCCCGGGCAGGAGGCCCGGATCGGCGACCAGACCGGCGGCCGGGTCGGCCACTTCCTGATCACCGACGACTTCGCGGCCGACCACGGCCGGATGACCGCCGCCGGGGTCCGCTTCCTCGAGGAGCCGCGGTACGAGCCGTACGGCACGGTCGCGGTCTTCGAGGACCTGTACGGCAACCGCTGGGACCTGCTCCAGCCGAAGGACTGATATCCCCGCGGGCGCGTTCGCAGAGTCGCGTCGGAGGGGGCCGCGGCTCCCCCGGCCTTCGGCCGGGAGGTACCCCAGCCGCCCGGCCGGGCGTGCGCCCGGATCGCCCTCGTACCGGGTCGTACTCGGCTGATCCCGGCCGCGTCCAGCAACGGCGGTGACCTGTTCGCCATCGACCTGACGCCCGGCCCGGGCCGGTGACCGGCACGACCCGGCCGGCCTCGGATCCGCCGCGCATCCGGACCAGGGGGTCGTGAGGATCCTCCGCCGGAGCGGCGGGACCCTCGCTCTCGCCCCCACCGCCGGGCTGCCGAGGGTGCGCAGCCTGGTGGCGCTCCCCGGCACGCTCACCGATCCCGCCGGAGCTCGCCGGCCTGGCCGGCCTGGAGTACCCGGCGATCGGGCCGGACGAGTGCCGGGCGCTCCTCGACGCCGGGGCGGTCCCGCGGGGGCTGTCGGCCGCCGATCACCCGCACCGCCCGTCGAGGGGCGCCCCGGAGCCGCGGGCCCGTCCGGCCGCCGGCCTCCGGACCGGTCCCGGACCGGCGCCCGGCCGGGCGCTAGGACCGGTGCGGGCCGGCCGCGGGCTCGGCCGCCGGGGCGGTGGCGGTGCGGGTGGCACGGCCCCAGCGGGTCTCGGGGCGGGCCAGCAGGAGGGCGAAGCCGAGGGCGGCCGCGAGGAGGTGGCCGATGGTGGTGAAGTCCGGGAGCGGCTCGGACCAGTCGACGCCGCCGAGCGGCCAGGCCAGGACGAAGGCCGCCCACGGCAGCCGGGCCCAGCGCGGCAGGCCGGCGGTGCAGGCGGCCAGCACGGTCTGGGCGCCGTAGCTGATGCCGAAGTCGAGGGTGTCCCGCACGCTGTCGTCGTACCAGCCCTGCCGGAGCGCGAGGACGATGACCACCGCGGTGAGCAGCGTCGCGCCGATGTGGCCGGCCAGGAAGACCCCGAACGCGCGCAGCGCCCCCCAGCGCCGTTCCGCGCGGGCGAGGAAGCAGCAGACGCCGAGGCCGAGGGTGATGAAGGTGGCGGGGAACTCCAGCGAGGCCACGTCCGTCAGGGTGCCGTCGAAGAACAGCGTGCTGCCGATCAGGGCCTGGACCGGGTGGTCGGCGAGATTGGTCAGGTTGGTGCTGATGTGGCGCAGGAGGGACGCGGAGCGGTCGGCCGGCAGCCCGTAGCTGACCCAGGCGTGGGTGGCCAGCAGCACGCAGACGTAGCCGAAGGTCACGGGTGAGTGCTTCGGGTAGGCCAGGACGGCGTGCAGCGGGCGGCGGGGTGCCACTGGAGGGCTCCGATCTGGGCGTCGGCCTCCGTGGGGGAACCCAACTGCCCGTGGTGCGGGGGACGGTGACGGGGCGCCCGGTCCGGGCTGTGGCGACGCCGCCTCCCGGGTGTCCGGCGTCCTCCCGGGGCCGGAAGGACTCCCCCGTGATCTGATCATGGCATGTGACGGTCATACCTTGACCAGATCCGGCACCGATGTCACACCATCGTCAGAATTGTGATCCTTGCACCCCGTCCGCCCCCTCCGCCCCCTCCGGCCCCTCCGCCCCGGCCGTGTCGAGCAGTTCGGCGAGGCGGGCCGCCGGGCTCCCGGGTACCGGCACCGGATGGACCAGTTCGGTGCGGTGCACCAGCCGTGGCGAGCGCAGTGGCACCCCCACCACCCCGGGTGCGTCCCGCAGGACGGCGGCCGGGAGCAGCGCGAGGCCGTGGCCGGCGGCCACCAGGGCGAGCAGGCCGCGCAGTTCGCCGCCCTCGTACCGGGCCGCCGGGCGGAACCCGTCGACGCCGGTCGCCGTCCGCAGCCGGTCCAGCGGCATGGCGGTCTCCGGGGCGTCCAGCCAGCGGGCGTCGGCGAGGCCGGACAGGGCGAGGTGGGTGCGGCCGGCCAGCGGGTGTCCGGCGGGCAGGGCGACGGCCAGCGGTTCCTCGGCGACGGCCCGGGTGAGCAGCGGGCCGACGTCCGGGTGGCCGAGCGGGTCGCTGGGGGCGGCCACGCCGTCGACCAGGCCGAGGTCGGCCGTCCCGGTGGCGACCTCGGCGGGTACCGCCGCACGCGGCAACTGCCGCAGGGTCAGGTCGAGCTGCGGGTGGGAGCCGCGGACCCCGGCCAGTGCCCGGGCCAGCCGGTCGGTGACGGCGCACGCCGACACGCCGACCACCAGCCGGGCGGGCCGCGCCCCGGCCAGCCGCCGGATGTCCGCGCGGGCGGCGTCCAGCCGCAGCAGCAGTGGGGCGGCGTGTTCCAGCAGCCGCTCCCCCGCCTCGGTCGGCCGGACCGGCCGGCGCTCCAGCAGCACCGCGCCCAGGTCCGTCTCCAGGGCCGCCACCTGCTGGGAGACCGCGGACTGGGTGTACCCGAGTTCGCGGGCCGCGGCCGAGAAGGAGGCCAGCCGGACGACGACGGTGAAGGTGCGCAGGAAGACCGGGTCCATGAGCCCATTGTGCGGGCCCGGACGGTGTCGGCCGGTCGGGACCTGTCCATCAGGGGAGCTGATCGGGCGGTCATGGATGATCGTTGGCGCTGATGCCGCTCGGCGGCCCAGGATGGCCGTATGACCGACCACAGCACCACCGACCGCATCACCACCGGCCACGCCACGACCGGCCACGCCACGACCGACGGCACCACCACCGACCGGGCCACCGCCGGCCCCGCCACCGCGTACCGCGTCCCGCGGCTCGCCCTGGTCGGCGACCGCTCCGCCGGTGTCCGGTCGCACGCCCGCATCCCCGCCCTGCTGGACGTCCTCGCCCGGCGCGACCGACTGCCGCTCGACGCCTACTGGATCCCCACCGAGGAGGCCGCCGAGCCGGACGCGGTGGCCGGCTTCGACGCCGTCTGGCTGGTGCCGGGCAGCCCGTACCGCAGTGAGGCGGGAGCTGTGGCGGCGGCCCGTACGGCGCGCGAGGGGGCCGTCCCGTTCCTCGGCACCTGTGGGGGTTTCCAGCACGCGGTGCTGGAGTTCGCCCGGACGGTCTGCGGCCTGGCCGGGGCCGCGCACGCCGAGAACGACCCGGGCGCGGCGGACCCGCTGATCGAGCCGCTGGCCTGCTCGCTGGTCGGCCACGAGGGCGTGGTCACGCTCGACCCGGGCTCGCTGGCCGCCCGGCTGCTGGGGGCGCAGCGCACGGTCGAGCGCTACCACTGCTCGTACGGACCGAGCGGTCCGAAGCTGGCGGCGCTCCAGGCGCACGGGTTGCGGTTCAGCGGGCGGGACGAGGCGGGCGAGGTGCGGATCGCGGAGCTGCCCGGGCACCCGTTCTACCTGGCCACGCTGTTCCAGCCGGAGCTGGCGGGCGACGGGACGACCGTGCACCCGCTGATCCGGGGGCTGGCCGCGGCGGCCGGGCGTCGGGCGGCGGCGGCTCAGCCCGCCTGACGCTCCTTCAGCCGCTGCCAGACCTCCTGCACCCGGGGGGCGAGGTCGGCCAGCGGGCCGCTGTTGTCGATCACCAGGTCGGCGACGGCGAGCCGGGCCTCGCGGGTGGCCTGGGCGGCCATCCGGGCCCTGGCCTCGTCCTCGGCCATGCCGCGCAGCCGGACCAGCCGGTCCAGCCGGATGCCGTCCGGGACGTCGATCACCACGACCAGGTCGTAGAGCGGGGCGAGGCCGTTCTCGGCGAGCAGCGGCACATCGTGCACCACCACGTCGCCCGGCCCGGCGGCGGCCTCGAGTTCGGCGGACCGGGCCCGTACCCGGGGGTGGACGATCGCGTTCAGTGCCGCCAGCCGGTCCGGGTCGGCGAACACGATCCGGCCCAGCGCGGGCCGGTCCAGCGAACCGTCGGCCAGCAGCACGCCGGGCCCGAACTCGGCCACCACCGCCCGCAGGCCGTCGGTGCCGGGGGCCACCGCCTCGCGGGCGATCAGGTCCGAGTCGACGATCACTGCGCCGAGCTCGGCGAGCTGTCGCGACACCTCGCTCTTGCCCGCGCCGATCCCGCCCGTCAGTCCGATCCTCAGCATGCCGACCAGGCTACCGCCGGCCCGCCCGGGCCACGGCGGCGGCCCCGGCGGGAGCCCGGCGGCGGGGCCGGGGATGTGGCCGGGTGGGGTGGCGGCGGTCCGCCGTCCGGCGGGTGCGGGAGAACTCCGGCCGAACATCCGGCGGACATCGGGCGAACTCTGCGGCTGTCGACCCCGCAGTCCCGGGCCGGGGGCGTTCCGACGGCACGTCAGTCCGGTTAGGGTGCCGGGCAGGCCCCCACACCTGTACGGATGGAGCACCTCCCCATGTCCAGCCTCTGGCCCACCGGCCCGCGCCGGGTCCTGGTCGTCGGCATCGACGGCGTCCGCCTCGATCTGCTGCCCGAGCTGCAC
Organism: Kitasatospora sp. NEAU-CNBT7; assembly: GCF_057220535.1. Classification (NCBI taxonomy): domain Bacteria; kingdom Bacillati; phylum Actinomycetota; class Actinomycetes; order Kitasatosporales; family Streptomycetaceae; genus Kitasatospora; species Kitasatospora sp. NEAU-CNBT7. The sequence goes on from NZ_JBXQQB010000012.1 coordinate 40,386, forward strand.
ACCCCGCACCTGGACGCGGTCGCGAAGGCCGGCTTCCTGGCGCCGGTGATGGTCGACGACGCGACCCCGACCATGTCGGGACCCTGCTGGGCGACCATCGTCACCGGGGTCGGCCCGGCCAAGCACGGGGTGCTCGGCAACCACCTCGGCGGGAACCGGCTCGACGTGTTCCCCGACTTCACCACCCGGCTGGCCGCCACCCACCGCCGCCGGACCTTCGCGGCCGGCGGCTGGGAGCCGCTGTTCCTGGCCCGCAGCGGCGGCCCGCTGTTCACCGCGCCGGGCCGGCTGTCGTACATCGCTCCGCTGGAGGACACCCCCGCGGCCTGGGAGGTCGTCGACGAGCGGGTCACCGCGGAGGCCGAGTACGTGCTCGGGCGCAGTGACGACGACCCGCAGGCGTCCTTCGTCTACCTCGGCGCGGTCGACGAGACCGCCCACTTCACGGGCTGCGGCGCGGAGTACCGCCGCTCGGCCGAGGCCGCCGACCGCCGCCTCGGGCGGCTGCTGGCCGCCGTCGAGAGCCGCCCCGGGTACGCCGCCGAGGAGTGGACGGTGATCGTGGTGACCGACCACGGCCACGTCGACCAGGGCGGCCACGGCGGGCGCAGCGAGGTGGAACGGACCGCCTGGATCGCCGCCAGCGGCCCGGACATCACGCCCGGCGCCCCGGTCCTGCCGCTGCACCACACCGATGTCGCGGCGCACGTCTACGCGGCGCTGGAGATCGTCCCGGATCCGCACTGGACGCTGGACGGGCGCCCGTTCACCGCGGCCCCGGAGCCGGTCACGGCCTGAGCCGTCCGCGCCCGCCGCACCGCCCGCCGGCCCGGCCGTCCGACCTGACGGGCGGTCGGGCGCGCGGGCGGCCGGTGCTCAGCGGTGGACCAGCAGGGCCGTCACGGCGCCCGCCGCGTCGCGGACGGGCACCAGCCGGAAGCCGTCCAGGTCGACCAGGAGCGCCAGCGCCGGTCCGCCTGACGCCGCGTCGGGCAGCAGCAGGTGGCCCTCGGCGAAGTCCCCCGGTTCGCCGTCGACGGGCGGCCGGTCGGCGGACAGGTGTCCGGCGAGATGGTCGGCGCGGCTCCAGTGCTCGGTCGGGGTCTCGCGGCGCAGCGCCGCAAGGGCCCGGTCGACCAGGGCGGGCACCTTGGCCGGCGGGAGTCCGTGGAGCAGCAGCAGGCCCGAGCCGGTGGGCACGGGGTCCCCGGTGTCGTCGGCCTCGACGGGCGCGGTGGCCCCGAAGTGCAGGAGGGCGGCGAGCACTTCGGGCCGCTCGACGTCCTCGTCGACCACCAGGTAGACGGGGTGCGGGCCGGGTCCGACCCCGGGGGCGTACGCGCTGCCGCCGAGCGGGTCCTCGATCACGCACTCCCCCGTCGGCGACAGGTCCAGCAGTCCGGCGCGGCGCAGCCGCCACGGCCCGGGCGGTGCGGTGCCCGCGTCCAGGGCGGGCAGCGCGGCGAGGAGTTCCGGCAGGTAGTCCATGCCTGGGGGGACGGATCCGCCGGACCGCCCGGTTCCGCCCGGCGGGAGTGCCGGGCGGGTCGGCCGGGTCAGCCGAATCAGCCGGGCAGGTCGACGCCCTCGCCGACGCCCAGCTGGGTGAGTTCCGCGCCGGTACCCGGGCCGCCCTCGCCGAGCAGCCGGCCGTGGACCATCCGGCCGACGTCGCTGAGGACGGCCTCGTGGATCGCCAGCGCCCGCGACGGCCCCGCCTCGCGGACGTAGTCGATCAGCTCGGAGACCTTGGCCCAGGGACCGGCGATCGGCAGCAGCAGGGTCTCCACCGGGTGCGGCGGCAGGGTGAGCGCGTCGCCGGGGTGGAACAGGCTGCCGCCGAGCAGGAAGCCGATGTTGCCGACCCGGGGGATGTCGGGGTGGATCTCCGCGTGCCACTCGCCGTGCACGCTCACCTCCAGTCCGTCGATCTCGAAGGCGTCGCCCTCGCCGACCACCGTGACGTGCGCGCCGATCCCCTCCAGCCGCCCGGCCACCGCCCGGTTGGTGAAGATCCGCAGGCCCGGGTCGGCCGCGACGGCGGCCCGCAGCCGGTCCTCCGCGAAGTGGTCGAAGTGTTCGTGGGTGATCAGGACGGCGTCGGCGCCGCGCACCGCGTCGGCCTCGGTGAACATGCCGGGGTCGATCACGACGGTGGTGCCGCCGCGCTCGATCCGGACGCAGGCATGGCCAAGCTTCGTCAGTCGCATGGGGGGAACAGTACAGCAAGGCTGTGCAGTTTTGCTGCAGGCACAGGCGCTAGGCTGATCACATGGAGAACGTCGACCCCCTGGAACTCGCCGCCGAGCTCCGACTCGCCCTCGGCACCCTGGTCCGCGGCCTGCGGGTCGGCGACGAGCTGCCGCAGAACCAGGCGGCGGTACTCGGCTGGCTGGTCCGCGAAGGCCCCCGCACCACCAGTGAGCTGGCCGATCTGCAGCGGGTGCGGCACCAGTCGATGGCCCGCACCGTCGCCCTGCTGACCGAGGCCGGCCTGGTCGAGCAGCAGCCGCACGCCAGCGACGGCCGCAAGGTGCTGATCGCCGCGACCGAACGCGGCACCGGCGCCCTGCACGCCCAGCGGGCCCGCCGCGAGGGCGCGATGGCGGCGGCCATCGCCGAGCGGCTCAGCCCGCCGGAGCAGCAACTGCTGCGCGAGGCCGTCCCGCTGCTGCGCCGGCTGGCCTGACCCGCCCGCCCGCCCGGGTACGGGACGGGACACCGCACCGGACCCCCACTACGCCGAACGGGCGAGTGCCGCATGCCCGGAGCGCGCCTCGGGCGTTGTGCTGGGCAGCAGTCCACCCAGAGAGGCAGTCCCCGCCATGAGCAGCACCACCCGCTCCGCCCTGATCCTCGCCGCCGCGCTGTTCGGCCTGCTGGCCGCCGGCACCGGCTCGGCCTCCGCCTGCGGGGTGCTGGACGCGGCCACCGCGCTGACCCCGAGCTACGGCAACGCCTGCGTCAACCGCTGAGCCGGCGCCGCGAGCCGCGCCCGTTCCGAGCCGCCCGCGGCCGCCCCGCTGCTCAGTCGGCGGCCGGGGCGAGCGGCCGGACGCCGGGCAGCCGGGGCGCCGGCAGCCGGCCGGGCAGGGTGAGCGGGGGCAGCTTGATGTGCTCGCTCAGCCCGATCACCCGGTGCAGGCTGCGCAGCGGGGCCGGGGCCCACCAGTTGAGCTTGCCGAACAGCGACATGGTGGCCGGGACCAGCAGGCCGCGGACCAGTGTCGCGTCGACCGCGACGGCCACCGCCAGGGCGATGCCCATCTGTTTGACCATGAGCATCTGCCCGGCCGCGAACCCGGCGAAGACGATCACCATCAGCAGAGCGGCGGAGGTGATGATCCGGCCGCTGCGCTGGAGCCCGAGCTGGACGGCCTTGGTGGAGTCGTACCCCTGGTCGTGCAGCTCCTTGATCCGTGCGAGCAGGAAGACCTCGTAGTCCATCGAGAGGCCGAACGCGAAGGCGAAGACCAGGACCGGGATGAAGGTCTCCAGTCCGCCGGTCGGGGTGAAGCCGAGCAGCCCGCTGAAGTAGCCGTGCTGGAAGACCAGGGTGAGGGCGCCGAGCGAGGCGCCCAGCGAGAGCACGTTCATCAGCAGCGCCTTGACCGGCATCACCACCGAGCCGGTCATCATGAACAGCAGGATCAGCGTGCCCGCCGCGACCAGGCCGAGCGCCCACGGGCCGCGGCTGGAGATCTCGTGCTGGAAGTCGACCACCGAGGCGGCGTCACCGGTGACGTAGGTGGTCAGCCCGCCGCGGTTCTCCCGCAGCTCGTCGACCACCTTCTTCGCCTCGGCGCCCTGCGGGTCGCCCTTGACCAGGACGTCCACCGTGCTGAGCCCGTCGCCGACCGGGGCCACGGCCCGGACGCCGCTCACCCCCGGCAGCTGGGCGACCACCCGGTCGGCGTACGCCTGGGCCTTGGCCTGGTCCGCCTCGACCACGACGGTGACCGGGGCGGGCGCCTGCTGCGGGAAGCGCTGGTCGACGGTCTGCGCCACCTGCCGGGCGGCGAAGGACTTCGGCAGGACGTCGGCGCCGGAGTTGCGCCACTGCGAGCCGAGGAACGGCGCACCGGCGGCCAGCAGCAGCGCGACGCAGGCGAGCATCACGGGCACCGGACGCTTCTGCACCACCCGGACCACCCGGGAGAAGAATCCCTCGTCCGGCACCGGGGCGCTCGGGGTCTTGATCCGGCGTCCGACGACGCCGAGGAGCGCGGGGATCAGGGTGAGCGCCGCCGTGACGGCGATCACCACCACGGAGACGCCGGCCGCGGCGACCGCCCGGAAGACCGGGCTGGTGAAGACGAAGAGGCCGGACAGGGCGACGGCCACCGTCAGCCCGGAGAAGGCGACGGTCCGCCCGGCGGTGGCCGAGGTGCGTTCGACGGCCTGCGCGATGGTGGCGCCGTTGCCGCGTTCCTCGCGGAAGCGGTTGACCATCAGCAGCGCGTAGTCGATCGACAGGCCGAGGCCGAGCACGGTGGCGATCGGCAGCACGCTGGTGTCGATGTCCATGATCTGGCTGAAGCCGAACATCGCCAGCAGGGCGCCGCCCACCGAGGCGATGGCGCCGATCCCGGGCAGTCCGGCCGCCGCCAGGCCGCCGAAGACCAGCACCATCACCAGCAGCGTCAACGGCAGCGTGACGATCTCACCGAAACGGGTGTCCTTCTCGGTCTGGTCCTTGACCTCCTGCTGGAGCACCAGGTCGCCGCCGACGGTGACGTGCGCGCCCGGGGCCTCGATGCCGGCCAGCCGGTGCGTCACGGCGTCCAGCTGTGCGGGCGTGGAGGAGTCGGCCATCCGGACGGAGACCAGACTGGCGTTCCCGTCGGCGGAGGTCAGCGCGGTCCCGGCACCGTAGGTGTCGGCCACCGAGGCCACCCCGGGGAGGGCCGAGATCTCGGCGGTGGCCGCCGTCACGGCGCCGCGCACGGCCTGGTCGGCGACGGACGCGCCGTCCACCACGGCCGTGACGGTGCCCTTGACGGGATCGGCCGCCTCGACGACCGCCGTGCCCCGCGCCGACTCGGAGCCGCCGGCCCCGGTCGAGGCGACGGTGCCTTCGAAGACCCGGCCGCCGATCAGCACACCGAGGGCGAGGACCACCACCCAGAAGCCGAGGACCCAGCGTCGGTGGCGGTGACAGGCCCGGCCGAGGGCCGCGAGCCGCCCACCGACCTTGACGTCGGCGGGCGCGTGCGGTGCAGCAGTGTGCGAGTGGCGCATGTGCAAGGAGGCCTTTCGGACAGTTGCCCCAAAGGTATGCGCATCACCCGGACGGGCCTAGAGCAGGGCCATGAGCCTCATATCACACTTTCCTGCACATAAAGACCACATAAGCAAAAAAGGAACCCCCGCCCGGTCTCCCGGGCGGGGGTTCCTCAGCAACGGACCGTCAGTGACGGGCCATCAGCGATCAGCTCTGGCCGCCGGCCAGCTTCTCGCGGAGCGCGGCGAGCGCCTCGTCCGAAGCGAGAGCGCCGGAGCCCTCGTCGCTGCTGGAGGAGTACGAGCCACCACCGGAGACCGGGGCCTCCTCGCCGGCCTCGGCGGCAGCGGCGGCGTCGGCCTCACGGCTCTTGATGACCTGGGCCTGGTGCTGCTCGAAGCGGGCCTGCGCCTCGGCGTACTGGCGCTCCCACTCCTCACGCTGCTTCTCGAAGCCGGCCAGCCAGTCGTTCGCCTCGGGGTCGAAGCCCTCCGGGTAGATGTAGTTGCCCGCGTCGTCGTACGAGGCAGCCATGCCGTACAGGGTCGGGTCGAACTCGACCGACGCCGGGTCGGCACCGAGGGACTCGTTGGCCTGCTTCAGCGAGAGGCTGATGCGGCGGCGCTCGAGGTCGATGTCGATGACCTTGACGAAGATCTCGTCGCCGACCTGGACGACCTGCTCCGGGATCTCCACGTGGCGCTCGGCCAGCTCGGAGATGTGGACCAGACCCTCGATGCCCTCGTCCACGCGGACGAACGCACCGAACGGAACCAGCTTGGTGACCTTACCCGGGACGACCTGGCCGATCTGGTGGGTCCGGGCGAACTGCTGCCACGGGTCCTCCTGGGTCGCCTTCAGCGACAGGGAGACACGCTCGCGGTCCATGTCCACGTCGAGAACCTCGACGGTGACCTCCTGGCCGACCTCGACAACCTCGGACGGGTGGTCGATGTGCTTCCAGGACAGCTCGGAGACGTGCACCAGGCCGTCGACGCCACCCAGGTCCACGAAGGCACCGAAGTTGACGATCGAGGAGACGACGCCGGAGCGCACCTGGCCCTTCTGCAGGGTGGTGAGGAAGGTCTGGCGGACCTCGCTCTGGGTCTGCTCCAGCCAGGCACGGCGGGACAGGACCACGTTGTTGCGGTTCTTGTCCAGCTCGATGATCTTGGCCTCGAGCTCCTTGCCGACGTACGGCTGGAGGTCGCGGACGCGGCGCATCTCGACCAGCGAGGCCGGGAGGAAGCCACGGAGGCCGATGTCGAGGATGAGACCACCCTTGACGACCTCGATGACGGTACCGGTGACGATGCCGTCCTCTTCCTTGATCTTCTCGATCGTGCCCCAGGCACGCTCGTACTGAGCGCGCTTCTTGGACAGGATCAGACGACCCTCCTTGTCCTCCTTCTGGAGAACCAGGGCCTCGATGTTGTCGCCAACGGAGACAACCTCGTGGGGGTCGACGTCGTGCTTGATCGAGAGCTCGCGAGACGGGATGACACCCTCGGTCTTGTAACCGATGTCGAGGAGCACCTCGTCACGGTCGACCTTCACGATGACGCCCTCAACGATGTCGCCATCGTTGAAGTACTTGATGGTCTCGTCAATGGCGGCGAGGAAGGCCTCGGCGTCGCCGATGTCGTTGACCGCAACCTGCGGGGTGGTGCTGACAGAGGTGTCGGTGGGGCTCGTCATTAGGAAAAGGGCTCCGGTACGGACATGAAGTCGTAGGTAATGCCACGCGGGGGGCCCGTGTCGCTCCCACCGAAAGCCGGACAGCCAAGAACACGGCGCACCGTCCTGGAGAACCAAGGGGTGTCCGTCTTGCGACCGTGGGGTCTTCGACAGATGCGAGCGCGACCTGCTCCGTCCGAGGCGCGCAGGCCCGCAGCGCAACTTGTAGCATACGGGGACAGCCGGGCACGGTCAACGCCGGAGGAGGCGGGACCGGTAGAGGCCGGGATCGATCAGGCCATATCCTCCGAAGGCGCAGCTCACACCGGAGGTGTGAGGCAGGCAGCCGAAGGGGCCCACCCCGGATGCCACTGCCCGATGCCGGCCCTTGCGGGGCCGGTCGCGGCAGCAGCGCTTCCGCACTCCATACCCTACGCGACGGGCACTACCACCTTGGCCACCACCCCCGACCTCCAGCCCGACGACCTCGACGACCTCGACGACCTGCCGCCCGCGGACCTGGACGACGAGGACGACGGCGACGCCGTCCGCCGCACCGCAGGCCTGGCCGAGAGCAGCCACGCCAGCCGGCACTGGTGGGACCGCAACGCGGACGAGTACCAGGACGAGCACGGGGAGTTCCTCGGCGACGACCGCTTCGTCTGGTGCCCGGAGGGCCTGGACGAGGCCGAGGCCCGGCTGCTCGGCCCGGCCGGCTCGCTGAAGGGCCTGGCCGTCCTGGAGATCGGCGCGGGCGCGGCGCAGTGCTCGCGCTGGCTGGCCGCGCAGGGCGCCCGCCCGGTCGCGCTGGACATCTCCTTCCGGCAGCTGCAGCACGCCCGCCGGATCGACCTCGGCCGCGGCGACGACGCGGTCGACCTGGTGCAGGCCGACGCCGCGGTGCTGCCGTTCGCCGACGGCTCCTTCGACCTGGCCTGCTCCGCGTACGGCGCGGTGCCGTTCAGCGCCGACACCGCCGCGCTGATGCGCGAGGTGCACCGGGTGCTGCGGCCCGGCGCGCGCTGGGTGTTCTCGGTGACCCACCCGATCCGCTGGGCCTTCCCCGACGAGCCCGGCCCCGAGGGGCTGACGGCCACCGCCTCCTACTTCGACCGCACCCCGTACGTGGAGCAGGACGAGCAGGGCCGGGCGACCTACGTGGAGCACCACCGCACCCTCGGCGACCGGGTGCGCGAGCTGACCGGCGCCGGCTTCCGGCTGCTGGACCTGGTCGAGCCCGAGTGGCCGGACGGGCACGAGCAGGAGTGGGGCGGCTGGAGCCCGCTGCGCGGCCGGCTGATCCCCGGCACCGCGGTCTTCGTGGCCGAACGGGGCTGAGCGGGGGTGCGTCTGCCGGGGGTGGAACTGCCCGTCCGCACCGCCGTACCGGCGCTGCACCGGGCGCTGGCCGAGCGCGGGGTCGCGGTGCTGGCCGCACCGCCGGGCACCGGGAAGACCACGCTGGTGCCGCTGGCGCTGGCGGGGCTCGTACCGGGCCTGGACGGGCCGCCGCGCCGGGTACTGGTCGCCGAGCCGCGGCGGCTGGCGGTCCGGGCCGCGGCCCGGCGGATGGCCTGGCTGCTCGGCTCCGCCGTCGGCGAGGCCGTCGGGCTGACCGTGCGCGGCGAGCGGACGGCCGGGCCGGCCACCGTGGTCGAGGTGGTCACCACCGGGGTGCTGCTCCAGCGCCTGCAGCGCGACCCCGAACTGCCCGGCGTCGACGTGGTGGTGCTCGACGAGTGCCACGAGCGGCACCTGGACGCCGACACCGCGCTCGCCTTCCTGCTGGACGTGCGGGCGGCGCTGCGGCCCGAGCTGCAGGTGGTGTGCGCCTCGGCGACCTCCGACACCGCGGCCTGGGCCGGCCTGCTCGGCGGCGAGGACGGCCCCGCGCCGGTGGTCGAGGCGCACGGCGTCGCGTACCCGGTCGAGGTGGTGTGGGCGCCGCCGCCGCGGGCGGTACGGCCGCCGCAGGGCACCCGGGTGGACCCGGCGCTGCTGGAGCACGTCGCGGCGACGGTCCGGCGGGCGCTCGCCGAACGCGACGGCGACGTGCTGTGCTTCCTGCCCGGCGTCGGCGAGATCGCCCGGGTCGCCGGGTACCTCGGCGACCTGCCGGTGGAGGTGCTGCAGCTGCACGGCCAGGCCCCGCAGGCGGTGCAGGACGCCGCGCTGACCGCCGGCGGGCGGCGCCGGGTGGTGCTCGCCACCTCGGTCGCCGAATCCTCGCTGACCGTGCCGGGGGTGCGGGTGGTGGTCGACTCCGGGCTGGCCCGCGAGCCCCGCACCGACCACGCCCGGGGACTGGCCGGCCTGGTCACCGTACGGGCGTCGCTGGCCGCCGGGCGGCAGCGGGCCGGGCGGGCCGGGCGACAGGCCCCGGGGACGGTGTACCGCTGCTGGGCGGAGGCCGCCGACGCGCTCGCGCCGGGTTTCCCCGCGCCCGAGATCGCGCTCGCCGACCTCACCTCCTTCGCCCTGCAGGCCGCCTGCTGGGGCGATCCGGACGCCGCGTCGCTGGCGCTGCCGGACCCGCCGCCCGGCGGCGCGATGGCCGCCGCCCGCCGGACCCTGGCCGCCCTGGGCGCGGTCGACGCGGACGGCCGGGCCACCGCGAAAGGCCGCCGGATCGCCCGCACCGGGCTGCACCCCCGGCTCGCCCGGGCGCTGCTGGACGGCGCGGCCGCGGTCGGCGCCCGGCGGGCCGCCGAACTGGTCGCGCTGCTCTCCGAGGAACCGCCGAGGGCGCTCGGCGACGACCTGGCGGAGGTCTGGCGCTCGGTGCGCGGCGGCGGCGACGGCTACCCCCGCCGCTGGCGGGAGGAGGTCCGGCGGCTGCAGCGCGCGGTCGACGCGCCGGCGACCGCGCTGTCCGACCCGGCGGCGGCCGGGCTGGTGGTCGCACTTGCCCACCCCGAACGGATCGCCCGGGCCCGCGGGGCCGACGGCCCGTACCTGATGGCCTCCGGCACCGCGGCCGAACTCCCGCCCGGCGCACGGCTGTCGGGCACCCGGTGGCTGGTGGTGGCGGACGCGGACCGGCCGGCCGGTGCGCCGTCGGCCCGGATCCGGCGGGCCGCGGCGCTCGACGAGGACACCGCCCGGCAGGCCGGCGCGACCCTGCTGAGCGAACGCCAGGAGGTGGAGTGGTCCACCCGGGACGGGGAGTTGACGAGCCGTCGGGTGGTGGCGCTGGGCGCGATCGAGCTGGCCGCCGAGCCGCTCAGGTCGCCCGATCCGGCGCTGGTGCGGGCTGCCCTGCTCACCGGCCTGGCCCGGGAGGGAGTGGGCGCGCTGCTCGGCTGGCCGCCGGCCGCGGCCGCGCTGCGCGAGCGGCTGGCCTTCCTGCACCGGACGCTGGGCGAGCCCTGGCCGGACGTCTCGGACCGGGCGCTGCTGGAGTCGGCCGAGCGGTGGCTGGAGCCCGAACTCTCCCGGGCCCGGCGCCGGTCGGACCTGGCCCGGATCGACACCGCGGCCGCGCTGCAGCGGCTGCTGCCGTGGGCGGCCGGCGAGGCGGGGCGGCTGGACGAGCTGGCACCGGAGCGGATCACGGTCCCGACCGGCTCCCGGATCCGGGTCGACTACTCCGGCGACCGGCCGGTGCTGGCGGTCAAGCTGCAGGAGCTGTTCGGCTGGCAGGCCGCCCCGGCCCTGGCGGGCGGACGGGTACCGCTGACGGTCCACCTGCTCTCCCCCGCCGGGCGCCCGGCGGCCGTCACCGGCGACCTGGCCGGGTTCTGGCGCGAGGGCTACAAGGCGGTCCGGGCCGAACTCCGCGGCCGCTACCCGCGCCACCCGTGGCCCGAGGACCCGGCCTCCGCCGAGCCGACCCGCCGGGCCAACCCCCGCAAGTGAGCCCGCCGCTGCCGACGGCCGCCCGGCCCTGCGACACGGGCGGGCCGGTGCCCTGTCCGCGGGATCCTAGCCGAGGTCCGGGGGCGCCCGGCGGCGGGGCCGGAGGCGTGGTCGGGCGGGCGGTTCGGCCGGCGGTTCAGCGGGCGGTGAAGGGGAGCGGGTGGCGGCGCAGGAAGCGCGCGCCCTGGCGGAGGTAGCCGCGCGGGTTGGTGTCCAGGTGGGCCGCCCAGCCGGGCCGGGACTCACCGCGCAGGTGGGCGTAGCAGGCCAGCGCGTAGCCGTACGCCTCCTGGGGCAGGTAGCCGAGCCGGTGGCGGCTGATCCGGTCGCCGTCGACGGTCCGGGTGAAGGCGGCGTTGGCGTTGAAGACGCCGAAGCCGAAGAAGACGGTGAGCAGGTCGGTCAGCGGCTCGCCGTCGGGGCGGTCGGGGTCGGTCCGCCGCTCGGCGATCAGCCGGACGTGCCCCAGCTCGTGGGCGATGGTGGCGACCAGCGAGACGGGCCGGGCGGCCTGTTCCTGGCCGACGGCCACCACCGGGCGCCCGCCCTCGATCCGGAAGTGGCCGGCCGCGCCGCTGGAGCTGACCGTCAGCCCGAGTTCGGCGGCCATCCGGTCGGCCCGAGGGTCGTGCTCCTCGATCTCGATCGACAGCCCGGCCGGGTCGACGCCGAAGTCCCCGCACAGCCGGACCACCAGCGCGCGGATCTGCTCCGGGGAGCCGTCGAACGGCCCGGGGAAGTGCTCCGCCGTCGGCAGTACCGGCGGCCGCAGCAGCACCTCGGGCCCGAACTCGGCCAGCAGCCAGGCCAGCGACTCCTCGATCCAGGCCCGTTCCGCGGGCCCGACCGGGCATCTGGCAGCACCGAACATCCGCGACTCCCCCCGTCGGGCCGGGCGGCGCCCGCCGCTCGGCCCGACGGTAGCGCGGCTCAGTGCGCGGCCGCCTCCCAGTTCGCGCCGACGCCGACCGAGACGTCCAGCGGGGCGCGCAGCGGGTACGCGCCCGCCATCTGCTCGCGGACCAGCGCCTCGACCTGCTCGCGCTCGCCGGGGGCCAGCTCCAGCACGATCTCGTCGTGCACCTGGAGCAGCATCCGGGAGGCCAGGCCGGCCTTGGTGAGCTCCTCGTCGACCCGCAGCATGGCGAGCTTGACGATGTCGGCGGCCGAGCCCTGGATGGGGGCGTTCAGCGCCATCCGCTCGGCCATCTCGCGGCGCTGGCGGTTGTCGCTGGTGAGGTCCGGCAGGTAGCGGCGGCGGCCGAGCAGGGTCTCGGTGTACCCGACCGCGCGGGCCTCCTCGACCACCCGGTGCAGGTACGCGCGCACCCCGCCGAAGCGCAGGAAGTAGGTGTCCATCAGGCCCTGGGCCTCGGCGGGCTTGATGCCGAGCTGCTGGGAGAGCCCGTACGCGGACAGGCCGTAGGCGAGGCCGTAGGACATCGCCTTGATCTTGCGGCGCATCTCCGCGTCGACCGCCTCCGGGGCGACCTCGAAGACCTGCGAGGCGACCGTGGTGTGCAGGTCCTCGCCGCTCTCGAAGGCCTCGATCAGCGCCGCGTCCTCGGACAGGTGCGCCATGATCCGCAGCTCGATCTGCGAGTAGTCCGCGGTGAGCAGCGCCTCGTACCCCTCGCCGACCACGAAGGCGCGGCGGATCGCCCGGCCCTCCTCGGTGCGGACCGGGATGTTCTGCAGGTTCGGGTCCTGCGAGGAGAGCCGGCCGGTGGCGGCGACCATCTGGTTGAAGGTGGTGTGGATCCGGCCCTGCGGCGAGACGGTCTTGAGCAGGCCCTCGACGGTGGTGCGCAGCTTGGCCTGGTCGCGGTGGCGCAGCAGGATGACCGGCAGTTCGTTGGTGGTCTGGCCGGCCAGCCAGGTCAGCGCGTCGGCGTCGGTGGTGTAGCCGGTCTTGATCTTCTTGGTCTTGGGCAGCGCCAGCTCGCCGAACAGGATCTCCTGGAGCTGCTTGGGCGAGCCCAGGTTGAACGGGTGGCCGGCGGCGGCGTGCGCCTCCTCGACGCAGCGCTGGATCTCGGCGGCGAACTGCGTCTCCAGGCCGGTGAGCCACTCCCGGTCGGCGGCGATGCCGTAGCGCTCCATCCGGGCCAGCAGGGCGGCGATCGGCAGCTCCATGTCGTGGAACAGCTCGACCGCGCCGACCTCGGCCAGCCTGGTCTCGAACAGCGCGGCCAGGTCGAGGATCGCCCGGGCCTGCACCATCAGGGCCTGGGCGGCGGCGGTGCCGTCCTCCTCCTCGGCGTCGAACGAGAGCTGCCCGCTCTCCACGGCCGCGGCGGGGGCCAGCGAACGGGCCAGGTACTCCTCGGCGAGCACGTCGAGGGTGAAGGTGCGCCGGCCGGGCTTCTCCAGGTACGCGGCGAGGGCGGTGTCGGCGGTGACGCCGGCGACCTGCCAGCCCTGCTCGGCGAAGGCGCGCAGCACGTGCTTGGCGATGTGCAGGGCCTTGGGGCGGGTGGCGTCGGCGAGCCAGGCGGTGAAGGCGCGGTCGTCGGCCTCGCCGAGCTGCGCCGGGTCGAACCAGGCGGCGGTGTCGCCGGCGGCGAGCGCGATCTCCTGGACCTCGCCGGAGCCGAGCGCCCAGCGGTAGACGGCGGCGAGGGCGACCAGGCCCTTGCCGTGCTGGTCGAGCCAGCCGGCCAGGGCGCCGGGCTCGGTGAGCAGTTCGCCGTCGACGTCGAGGCCGGGCGGGGCCTCGGCGGCGGCCTCGGGCTCGGCGCCGGCCGGGTCGATGCCCTGGATCCGGTCGCGGAAGTTGGGGTTGCGGAACTCCAGGCTCTCCATGAGCCGGCCGACGGCCTCCTTGTCGAAGGGCTCGCGGCCGAGGTCGGTGACGCCGAGCGGCAGTTCGACGTCGCGGACCAGCTCGGTCAGGACGCGGTTGCGCCTGACCGAGTCGAGGTGCTCGCGGAGCTTCTCGCCGATCTTGCCCTTGACCTCGTCGGCCCGCTCGACCAGCTGCTCGAAGGAGCCGAACTGGTTGACCCACTTCGCGGCGGTCTTCTCGCCGACGCCGGGGATGCCGGGCAGGTTGTCCGACGGGTCGCCGCGCAGCGCGGCGAGGTCCGGGTACTGGGCGGGGGTGACGCCGTACTTCTCGGCGACCTTCTCCGGGGTGTAGCGGGTGAGCTCGGAGACGCCCTTGGTCGGGTACAGCACGGTGGTGCGGTCGGTGACCAGCTGGAGCGAGTCGCGGTCGCCGGTGACGATGAGGACCTCGAACCCCTCGGCCTCGGCGGCGGTGACCAGGGTGGCGATCACGTCGTCGGCCTCGAAGCCCTCGACGGACAGCCGCCGGATGCTCATCGCGTCCAGCAGCTCGTGGATCAGGCCGATCTGGCTGCGGAACTCGTCCGGGGTCTTGGCGCGGTTGGCCTTGTAGTCCGGGAACTCCTCGGAGCGGAAGGTCTGCCGGGAGACGTCGAAGGCGACCGCGAGGTGGGTGGGCCGCTCGTCCCGGACGGTGTTGGCGAGCATCGAGGCGAAGCCGTAGACGGCGTTGGTCGGCTGGCCGGTGGTGGTGTTGAAGTTCTCCACCGGCAGGGCGTAGAACGCCCGGTACGCCATCGAATGCCCGTCGAGCAGCATCAGCCGGGGCCGGCCCCCCGCACCCTCGCCCGCGCCTTTGCCTGCACTCTGCGTAGCCACGTCCACGTCCGTCCTGCCGGTTCCACTGCCAGCAACAGATCCTATGGCCCGGCGCCGACAACGGACGTGAGGACGCAGGGCACCGCACCGGGGCCGCCCGCCCGCGCCGGTCGTACGATCACTGGCAGCACCACCCCCGTGACCCTCATCCAGCGGCAGGAGCGCCATGACCGACGAGGCCCCCGTTCTCAACGTGCCCCAGGACGTGCTCGACCACTTCGCCAAGCTCGGCGTCACCGCGCAGACGTTCTCCGGCGGGCACCTGGGCGACAAGCTCGGCATCAAGGTGGTGGAGGCGTCGCCGGACCGGGTGGTGGGGACCATGCCGGTGGAGGGCAACCAGCAGCCGTACGGGCTGCTGCACGGTGGGGCGTCGGCCGCGCTGGCCGAGACGCTCGGTTCGATCGGGGCGATGCTGCACGCCGGTCCTGGCCGTTACGCGGTGGGCGTCGACCTGAACGCCACCCACCACCGCTCGGCCACCTCGGGCCTGGTGACCGCGGTGGCGACCGCCGTCTTCAAGGGGCGCACCGCCGCCACGTACGAGATCGCGGTCACCGACGACACCGGCCGGCGGATCACCAGTTGCCGTCTGACCTGCATGCTCCGCGATCTCTGAGCGGCCACCGCCGCCCCCTCGTTCGAACGCCGGTTTGGTGCTCGCCCCGCCGGGGCAGGCCATGGCCAGACGAGGGGGCGGTGGCATGTCCGGGACACGGCAGGGGCGCGGCGGCGAGCCGCCGGACCGGCACGGTTCCCTCGGCCCGGTCGAGCCCGCCGAGGGCACCCGGGCGACCGCCGCCCGGCCGTCCGGGCCGCCCCGCACCCGGCGCCCGACGCGCCGTCAGATCTACGCCGCGGCCGGGCTGTTGCTCGCGGCGGCCGCGTTCGTCACGGTCCGCCAGGGCTCCGGTCCGCACACCGCCGCCCGGCCCGAGCAGGCGGCCAACTCGCCACCGCCGTACCCCGCTCAGATCACCCACTTCCACTACGCCGGCGTCCGCTCGGCGGCCACCGGGCCGGGCGCCGGGTTCGTGCTGCTGCTGACCGTCGAGGACGAGGGCCCGGGGCCGGTCGACCTGCTGGCCCTGCACCAGGGCTACCGGGGTCTGACCACCGAACTGCTGGGGCCCGTGCCGCGGCGGATCGAGGCGGGCGCGGCGGCCCGGCTGGAGGTGCGCTTCCTGGTGACCGACTGCGCCGCGGCCCCGCCGGACGCCGGGATGCCCTTTCTGGATGTAACGCTGCGTAACACGCGTGCAATCCAGACGGCGAGTCAGATCCTCGGGGACGGCTACCCAGGAGATCTCTCGCGAAACCTCCATATCGCCTGTCCGGATTCCGATATCCGGACGCGGGTGCCCGTTCCGCCCTCCCCGAACACTACTGTCCGATAACCGGACATTCCTTGGGTGAGCAGGGAATCCGGCGGGACAGCCTTCCACAGGACGAGACGCAATCCGCTATCCGGAGCCCGGAAAGGCCCGTTGGCTCAGCATGTGAGATTTTCGGCAGGGGTACTGATAACAACAGAATCACAGGTTGACCGGACCTCTGCCCGAGCCGCCGAACCCGTTCTAGAGTCACGGCCAGTCACCGCGCCAACCGATTGGGCCTGGCCCAGCGCGCGACGTGG
Source organism: Kitasatospora sp. NEAU-CNBT7 (assembly GCF_057220535.1). NCBI lineage: Bacteria > Bacillati > Actinomycetota > Actinomycetes > Kitasatosporales > Streptomycetaceae > Kitasatospora > Kitasatospora sp. NEAU-CNBT7. Next base: position 56,450 of record NZ_JBXQQB010000012.1, read on the forward strand.
CCGGCCGCCGACTTGGGCGCCGCGCCTTCCTGATCCAGAAGGGAACCCTCGTGCGTAAGAGTTCACTGCTTGTCGTGAGCATTGCCGTCACCGGAGCTCTCACCCTCTCCGCCTGCGGCTCGCGCGGTGAGAAGAAGGCCGGCGACGACGCCGCCGCCGGCACCGTCGTCACCATCGGCGTCGACGCGCCGCTGACCGGCCCGCTCTCCGCCCTCGGCCTCGGCATCCAGCACTCCGTCGAGCTCGCGGCCAAGGTCGCCAACGACACCAAGGAAGTTCCGGGCGTCACCTTCAAGGTCAAGGCCCTGGACGACAAGAAGTCGCCGCAGGAAGGCCAGCAGAACGCCACCGCCCTGGTCGCCGACAAGAGCGTCCTCGGCGTGGTCGGCCCTCTGAACTCCGGCGTCGCCCAGTCCATGCAGCAGGTCTTCGAGGCCGCCAGCCTGGCCGAGATCTCGCCCGCCAACACCAGCCCCGCGCTGACCCAGGGCGACAAGTACGAGACCGAGAAGAAGCGCCAGTTCAAGAGCTACTTCCGGACCGCCACCACCGACGCCATCCAGGGCCCCTTCGCCGCTCAGTACGCCTACAACGACCTGAGCAAGAAGAAGGCCTACCTGATCGACGACAAGAAGACCTACGGCGTCGGCCTGGTCGGCGCCTTCCAGAAGGAGTTCACCAAGCTCGGCGGTGCGATCGCGGGCAGCGACCACATCGACGAGAACAACCTGGACTTCTCCGCCGTCGTCACCAAGGCCAAGGCCGCCGGCGCCGACATCATCTACTACGGCGGCGAGTACCCGCAGTCCGGCCCGCTCACCGACCAGCTCAAGAAGGCCGGCGTCACCGTCCCGGTCATGGGCGGCGACGGCATGTACGACCCCGAGTACATCAACAAGGCCAACAAGAACGCCGAGGGCGACCTCGCCACCTCGGTCGGCGCCCCGGTCGAGTCCCTGGACTCCGCCAAGAAGTTCGTCGCCGACTACACCGCCGCCAAGTACGCCGACCCGTACGCCGCCTACGGCGGCTACTCCTACGACGCCGCCTGGGCCCTCATCCAGGGCGTCAAGGCCGTCGCCTCCGCCAACGGCGGCAAGGTGCCGGACGGCGCCCGCGCCAAGGTCGTCGACGCCCTCTCCAAGGTCAGCTTCGACGGCGTGACCGGCAAGGTCGCCTTCGACGAGTACGGCGACGCCGTCAACAAGCAGCTGACCGTCTACGTCGTCAAGAACGGCGCCTGGACCGTCGCCAAGTCCGGCACCTACTCCGGCTGATCCACCGCCGCGCCGCCCCGGCGGCGCGGCACCCCGGAGGACCGGCGGCGGACCGGCCCACCGGGCGCACCACGGCACCACCGCGGTAACGGCACCACACCACGAACCACCAGGCGGGGGGCGCTGCGAACCAGCGCCCCCCGCTGTACATCCCGGTACGCCACCCGGTTCGAGCCGACCCCCACACCGAACCCACCCAACCGACTCCCCTCGGAGGCCCAGCGGTGCACCAACTGCCGCAGCAGCTGGCCAACGGCCTGATCCTCGGCGCCCTTTACGGGTTGATCGCGATCGGCTACACAATGGTCTACGGCATTGTCCAGCTCATCAACTTCGCCCACGGCGAGATCTTCATGACAGGTGGGTTCGGAGCCCTCACCACCTACCTCGTCCTCCCGTCCGGCACCAGTCTGTGGCTGGCCCTGCCCCTGATGCTGCTCGGCGGAGTCCTCGTCGCCGTGCTCATCGCCGTCGCCGCCGAACGCTTCGCCTACCGGCCGCTGCGCGGAGCACCCAAGCTGGCCCCCCTGATCACCGCGATCGGCCTGTCCATCGCGCTGCAGCAGGTCGTCGAGCAGTTCTACCCCGGCGCCAAGTCCGGCCGCAGCTTTCCGCAACTCCCCGGCGGCCCGTACGTCTTCGGCCCGGTCACCCTGCAGCCCGCCGACTTCTACCTCTTCATAGCCGCCCCGCTGTGCATGGGCGCCCTCGCCGCCTTCGTCGGCAAGACCCGCACCGGCCGCGGCATGCAGGCCACCGCGCAGGACCCCGACACCGCCAAGCTGATGGGCATCAACACCGACCGCATCATCGTGATCGCGTTCGCCCTCGGCGCCGCCTTCGCCGCCGTCGCCTCCATCGGCTGGGGCCTGCGCTACGGCCAGGTCGCCCCCACCATGGGCTTCCTCGCCGGCCTCAAGGCCTTCACCGCGGCCGTCCTCGGCGGCATCGGCAACATCTACGGCGCGATGCTCGGCGGACTCGTCCTCGGCGTCGCCGAGGCCATGGCCACCGCGTACATCCAGGAGATCCCCGGCATGCACCAGCTCGGCGGCGGCTCCTGGGCCAACGTCTGGGCCTTCGTGCTCCTCATCGTCGTCCTCCTCGTGAGACCACAGGGTCTACTCGGGGAACGCGTCGCGGACCGGGCCTGAGGAAGCGGGAGACCACACCATGAGCACCACCACGCGCAGTGCCATCCCGATGCCCCCCGCGGCCGCCAAGGCCCTGGTCGCCGCCGGCGGCCTGGCCACCGCCGCCAGCACCTTCGTCCACTGGACCTGGACCTCCGAGTTCCCCGGCGACCTCACCGTCGACGGCTACCCCGGCGGCCTCCAGATCCTCACCCTGGTCGCAGGCCTGCTCACCGCGCTCTTCGCCCTCCCGCTCTACCACGTCAAGGGCACCCGCTGGCTCAGCCCGGCCGGCCCCGAGGCCGCCGCACTGGTCCTCGCCGCAGGCGCCTTCGCCACCACCTGGTTCACCCTGATCGCCATCAGCTACGAACTCGGCGGCGTCGCCAACCTCGAACCGGGCGGCTACCTGGCCGGCCTCGCCTCGCTGCTCCCGCTGCTCGGCGCCCTCGGCCTGCCCCGCGAGGCCACCGCCGAGGCCTGGAAGCCGACCGGCAACCCGCTCGCCGCACTGCGCTTCGCGGTCAGCAAGCTGGTCGGCACCCGCCCCGACCAGCGCCCCGCCGCCCCGCTCAACCGCTGGGTCGAGGTCCTCATCATCATCGCGGCGGCCGCCATCGGCCTGACCGTCTTCACCTACGGCATCACCACCGAGTACGGCGAGCTGTTCATCGGCTTCCTGATCCTGGCCGCCTTCGGCGCCTGGGCCCTGCTGCGCGGCGGCCTGATCGCCCAGCTCACCGCGATCAACGCACGCCACCGCGGCACCACCACGGCCGCCGCGTTCGCCGCCGCCGCCGCGTTCCCCTTCACCCAGAGCGACGACCACTTCGCCAGCGTCGGCGTCAACATCCTGATCTTCGCCACCGTCGCCCTCGGCCTCAACGTCGTCGTCGGCCTGGCCGGTCTGCTCGACCTCGGCTACGTCGCCTTCCTCGGCGTCGGCGCCTACGCCGCCGCCCTGGTCTCCGGCTCCAGCTCCTCCCCGGTCGGCGTCCACTTCCCGTTCTGGGCCGCCGCCCTGACCGGCATGGCCGCCGCCCTGGTCTTCGGCGTCGTCATCGGCGCCCCCACCCTGCGGCTGCGCGGCGACTACCTCGCCATCGTCACCCTCGGCTTCGGAGAGATCTTCCGGATCGCCGTCAACAGCCTCGACGGCATCTCCGGCCCCAAGGTCACCAACGGCCCCAACGGCATCCGCAACATCCCGGACCTCGACATCCTCGGGTTCAACTTCGGGGCGGAGCACAGCTTCGGCTCCTTCACCCTCGGCCGCTTCGCCAACTACTTCCTGCTGATGCTGCTGGTCACCGCGTTCGTCGTGGTCATCTTCAGCCGCGCCAACGACTCCCGGATCGGCCGCGCCTGGGTCGCCATCCGCGAGGACGAGACCGCCGCCCAGGCCATGGGCATCAACGGCTTCAAGCTCAAGCTGCTCGCCTTCGCCCTCGGCGCCGCCCTGGCCGGCCTCGCCGGCACCGTGATGGCCCACGTCAGCTACAGCGTCGTCCCCGACCCGTACCAGTTCGCCGGACCCGTCCCGCCCAACAGCGCCTTCCTGGTCGCCGCCGTCGTCCTCGGCGGCATGGGCACCATCAGCGGACCGCTGCTCGGCGCCACCCTGCTCTACCTGATCCCCGAGAAGCTGGTCTTCCTCAAGAACTACCAGCTGCTCGTCTTCGGCATCGCCCTCGTCCTGCTGATGCGGGTGCGCCCCGAAGGCCTGATCGCCAACCGCCGCGCCCAGCTCGAGTTCCACGAGGACGCCGCCGACGCCGAGCCGCCGGTGACCGACGAACCCGTACTCACCAAGGCAGGGGCGTGACCCGCACCATGACCACCAGCACCGTCCCCGCCCAGCGGCCCGCCGACCAGGCACCCGGCACCCCGATCCTCGAAGCCACCGGCGTCATCATGCGGTTCGGCGGCCTCACCGCCGTCAACAACGTCGACCTCACCGTCAACAGCGGCGAGATCGTCGGCCTGATCGGCCCCAACGGCGCCGGCAAGACCACCTTCTTCAACTGCCTCACCGGCCTGTACGTCCCCACCGAGGGCACCGTCCGGTACAAGGGCACCGTCCTGCCGCCCAAGCCGCACCTGGTCACCCAGGCCGGCATCGCCCGGACCTTCCAGAACATCCGGCTGTTCGCCAACATGACCGTCCTGGAGAACGTCCTGGTCGGCCGGCACACCCGCACCAAGGAAGGCCTCTTCTCCGCCATCCTGCGCGGCCCCGGCTACCGCAAGGCCGAGGCCGAGAGCCGCGAGCGCGCCATGGAGCTCCTCGAGTTCTGCGGCCTCGACCACAAGGCCGAGCACCTCGCCCGCAACCTGCCCTACGGCGAGCAGCGCAAGCTGGAGATCGCCCGCGCCCTCGCCAGCGACCCCGGCCTGCTCCTCCTCGACGAGCCCACCGCCGGCATGAACCCGCAGGAGACCCGCGCCGCCGAGGAACTGGTCTTCGCCATCCGCGACAAGGGCATCGCGATCCTGGTCATCGAGCACGACATGCGGTTCATCTTCAACCTGTGCGACCGCACCGCCGTCCTGGTCCAGGGCCAGAAGATCGTCGAAGGCGACCGCGAGACCGTCCAGAACGACGAGCGCGTCATCACCGCCTACCTCGGCGCCCCGCTGGAGGGCGCCACCGAGGCCGCCGCGGCCACCGAGGCCCCGGCGGCAAGCACGGACCCCAGCACGGAGGACGACCAGTGACCGCGCTCCTTGAGGTCGAGGACCTCCGCGTCTCCTACGGCAAGATCGAAGCCGTCAAGGGCATCAGCTTCACCGTCAACCAGGGCGAGGTCACCACCCTCATCGGCACCAACGGCGCCGGCAAGACCACCACCCTGCGCACCCTGTCCGGCCTGCTCCGGCCGACCGCCGGGAAGATCACCTTCGACGGCGCCCCGCTCACCCAGGTGCCCGCCCACAAGATCGTGGCACTCGGCATGGCCCACTCCCCCGAGGGCCGCCACATCTTCCCCCGGATGACCATCGAGGAGAACCTCCTCCTCGGCGCCTTCCTGCGCAAGGACACCCCGGGCATCACCGAGGACGTGGAGCGCGCCTACACGCTCTTCCCGATCCTCGGCGAACGCCGCAAGCAGGCCGCCGGCACCCTGTCCGGCGGCGAGCAGCAGATGCTCGCCATGGGACGCGCCCTGATGTCCCGTCCGAAGCTCCTGATGCTGGACGAGCCCTCGATGGGCCTGTCCCCGCTGATGATGCAGAAGATCATGGCGACCATCGTCGAACTCAAGGCCGCCGGCACCACCATCCTGCTCGTCGAGCAGAACGCCCAGGCCGCCCTCTCCCTCTCCGACCAGGGCTACGTCATGGAGACCGGCCGCATCGTGCTCACCGGCACCGGCGCCGACCTGCTCCACGACGAGTCGGTGCGCAAGGCGTACCTCGGCGAGGACTGAGCACCACCGCACCACCAGCACAGCACTGCGCCCCGCC
>NZ_JBXQQB010000012.1:62337-225890 GCF_057220535.1 Kitasatospora sp. NEAU-CNBT7
CCGGGAACCGCCCGGCGGGGCGCAGTGCTGTGGTCTGGCAGAACGCCGCGGGTCAGGCCTCGGACCCGGCGGACTCGGCCTTCTTGCGGTCCTGGGCGTCGCCCTCCTCGATCACGGCCTGCGCCACGGCGGCCATGGTCATCCGGCGGTCCATCGAGGTCTTCTGGATCCAGCGGAACGCGGCCGGCTCGGTCAGCCCGAACTTGGTCTGCAGCACGCTCTTCGCCCGGTCCACCAGCTTGCGGGTCTCCAGCCGCTGGGTGAGATCCGCGATCTCCTCCTCCAGCGTCCGCATCTCGGTGTACCGGGACACCGCCATCTCGATCGCCGGCACCAGGTCGCTCTTGGAGAACGGCTTCACGATGTACGCCATCGCCCCGGCGTCCCGGGCCCGGTCCACCAGCTCGCGCTGCGAGAACGCGGTCAGCATCAGCACCGGTGCCAGGTGCGCCTCGTGGATCTGCTCGGCCGCCGAGAGGCCGTCCAGGACGGGCATCTTCACGTCCAGGATCGCCAGGTCCGGCTTGAGCTCCTCGACCAGCCGCACCGCGGTCGCACCGTCACCCGCCTCACCGACGACGGTGTACCCCTCCTCCTCCAGCATCTCCTTCAGGTCGAGACGGATCAGCGCCTCGTCCTCGGCGATGACAATTCGGGTGATCTGGGGCAGGTCGGGCTCAAGCGGCTGGGGCTGCTCGTCGGCGGTGCTCACGGGGCTCCTCGTTCCGGCGGGGTGCTGCATGCACGAGCCTACCTAGACACGGTATGTTTGAGACGCACAGGGTCGGGGGCAACCTTCGATTCTGGGGATGCCCCGGTAGCCCAGCGGGAGAGGCACGGTGCTCAAACCACCGACAGCGTGGGTTCGAATCCCACCCGGGGCACTTCACCTTCGATTTGAAGGATTCGCCACCGTTGGAGATCTTCATCACTTCGGGTGAAGCTCTCCCACTTCCCGGTATTCGGGACGGTGATCGCAGAATCTCGGCCGCATGTACGACTTGGCCACCCGGGAACGGGCGCTCGCACTGCACCGCTCCGGCCTGACCCTCAGCCAGGTGAGCCGGGCCACTGGTATCTCCCGCTCCGCGCTGCGGCAGTGGACCAGGAGGATCACCCCGCTCCCCGGGAAGACGGCCGAATGCCCGGCCCGCTCTCTGTCCGACCTTCCGCCGGCGCCGTACGCCTACCTGCTAGGTCTCTACCTGGGCGACGGCTGCATCAGTGAAGGCCGCCGGGGCGTCCACACCCTCCGGATCGCCTGCGCCAAGGCCTGGCCAGGCCTGATCGAGGAGGGTGCACTGGCGATCGCCGCCGTGCTGCCCTCCAACCGCACGTGCCGGGCCGAGGTGGAAGGGTGCGTGTATGTGGTCAGCACCAGCAAGCACTGGCCCTGCCTGTTCCCCCAGCACGGGCCCGGCAAGAAGCACGAGCGTCCGATCGTCCTCGAGGGCTGGCAGCAGGACATCGTGGACGCCCATCCGTGGGAGCTGCTCCGGGGCCTGCTGCACTCCGACGGGTGCCGGATCACCAACTGGGCCACCAGGACGGTCGGCGGGGTCACCCGGCGCCACGAGTACCCGCGGTACTTCTTCACCAACACCTCGGCCGACATCGTCCGGCTCTTCACCACCACCCTGGACGCCGTCGGCGTCGGCTGGACCGCCGTCCGGCGGCCCACCGGGGCGGTCAACGTCTCCGTCGCCCGGCGGGCGTCGGTGGCGTTGCTGGACGAGCACGTCGGGCCCAAGCGGTGACGGCGCGGCCCTCCCCCCGGAGGGCCGCGCCGTCGGTCGGCGGGGTGTCAGTTGACGGGGCCGCTGTCCTTGACGCCGGTGGCCGGGAAGGTGGCGGTGGCGGGGGCCGCGGTGTTGTCGGGGTCGGTGACCGAGAAGGTGTAGTCGCCGTCGGTGGCGCCCTGGAAGACGAACCAGGCGACCTGGTCCTGGCGGGTGGGGCGGTCGGGGTAGATGGCCTCGATCGGGGCGACGGTGGGGCCGACCTCCTGGCCGTTCGGGAGCTTGAGGCGCAGGGTGGCGCCGTCGACGGCCATCCCGGCCGGGCCGACCTTGCCGTTCAGGTCGAAGACGACCTTCAGGGCGCGCTGGCCGAGGGTGAGGGCGCCGTCGCCGCTGCCGCCGCCGACGTCCGCGCGCAGTTCGGCGGACTTGAGCGTGAGCCCGAGGCGGCCGGAGGTGAGGGTGGCCGCGGCGGGGAGCTTGAGCTCGACGGGCGCGAGGGTGACGGCGGGGCGGCCGCCCTTGCCGAGCGGGACGGCGGCCTGGGCCTGGCCGGACTCGCCGAGGACGAGTGAGGCGCCGTCGTAGCCGAAGGTGCCGTTGCCGGTGAAGGTGATGGGCAGCGGGTTGGTGGCGCCGGGGGTGGGCGGGGCGGCGGTGCCGACGTCGCCGCGGACGGGGGTGCCGCCGAGGTCGAGGGCGATGTCGGGCCAGTAGTGGACCGGGCTGGTCCGGAAGGTGTTGGTGACGGTGGTGGTGAGGACGACCTTGTAGCCGTTGCCGTCGGGGTCGGGGGTGTAGGCGGCGGTCTTGACGTCGAACCGCAGGCCGCCCCAGTAGGCGGTCCTGTCGATGGTGACGGTGCCGGCGGCGGCCTTCCCGGCCGGGCTCGCGGTGGTGGCGGCGGCGTTCGGGGCGGCGGTGGTGGCGGCCGGGGCGGCGGGTGCGGCGTCGGAGCTGCCGGTGGGGTCGCAGGCGGTGGCGAGGCCGGCGGCGAGGAGGGCTGCGGCGAGGGCGAGGGTGGTGGATCTGCGCGGTCTGCTGCTGCTCATGGCGGGTTGTCCCCTTGTGGGCGGCCCTGCTGCCGGGCCGGTCGAGGGGAACGTACCCGGGTGGGCGGGGTGTGCGGGGCGCTGTGACCGGATGGGGACGGTTCCGGTGCCCGCCCGCCGTGATCGGTGCGGGAACGTGAAGCCGCCGGCGGTGGGAGGCCGGACGCACGAGGGCGCCGCCCCCTCCCAAAGGGGCGGCGCCGGCGGGGTGTTGCGGTGAGGTCCTGCGGTGGGGTGGTGCGGGGTGCGGGGCGGTCAGTTGTCGAGTTCGCCGACGTGGTGGACGCGGACCAGGTTGGTGGAACCGGCCAGGCCGGGGGGCGAACCGGCGGTGATGATGACGATGTCGCCCTTCTGGCAGCGGCCGAGGCTGAGCAGCTGGGCGTCGACCTGGGCGACCATCTCGTCGGTGGTGGGGACGAACGGGCCGAGGAAGGTCTCCACGCCCCAGGTGAGGGCGAGTTGGCTGCGCACGGGCGGCTCGTAGGTGAAGGCGAGCACGGGGATGGGTGAGCGGTAGCGGGTGAGGCGGCGGGCGGTGTCGCCGCTCTGGGTGAAGGCGATGAGGTACTTGGCGTCGAGGAAGTCGCCGATCTCGGCGGCCGCGCGGGCGACTGCTCCGCCCTGGGTGCGGGGCTTGTTGCGTTCGGTGAGCGGGGGGAGGCCGGCGGCGAGGATGTCGGCCTCGGCGGCTTCGATGATGCGGCTCATGGTCTTGACGGTCTCGACCGGGTACTTGCCGACCGAGGTCTCGCCGGAGAGCATCACGGCGTCGGTGCCGTCGAGCACGGCGTTGGCGACGTCGGAGGCCTCGGCGCGGGTGGGCCGGGAGGCGTTGATCATGGAGTCGAGCATCTGGGTGGCGACGATGACCGGCTTGGCGTTGCGCTTGGCCAGTTTGACGGCGCGCTTCTGGACGATCGGGACCTGCTCCAGGGGGAGTTCGACGCCCAGGTCGCCGCGGGCGACCATGATGCCGTCGAAGGCGTCGACGATGGCTTCGAGGTTGTCGACGGCCTGCGGCTTCTCGATCTTGGCGATGACGGGGAGGGTGCGGCCCTCCTCGGCCATGATCCGGTGCACCTCGTCGATGTCCTTGGCGGTGCGGACGAAGGAGAGGGCGATCAGGTCGGCGCCGGTGTTGAGGGCCCAGCGCAGGTCGGCGACGTCTTTGTCGCTGAGCGCGGGGACGGAGACGGCGACGCCGGGGAGGTTGAGCCCCTTGTGGTCGGAGATGAGGCCGCCCTCGATGACGATGCAGTGCACGCGGGGGCCGTCGACGTGGGTGACTTCGAGGCAGACGCGGCCGTCGTCGATGAGGATGCGTTCGCCGCGGGAGACGTCGGCGGCGAGGCCGGGGTAGGTGGTTCCGCATCGGTCGCGGTCGCCCTGGACGTCCTCGACGGTGATCGTGAACTCGTCGCCGCGTTCAAGAAGTACCGGTCCGTCGGCGAAGGTGCCCAGCCGGATCTTCGGGCCCTGGAGATCGACGAGGATGCCGACGCTGCGGCCGGCCTCGTCGGAGGCCTTGCGGACCCGGCGGTAGCGTTCCTCGTGCTCCAGTTGGGTGCCGTGGCTGAGGTTGAATCGGGCGATGTCCATTCCGGCGTCGACCAGGGCTTTGATCTGGTCGAACGAGTCGGCGGCCGGCCCGAGGGTACAGACGATTTTTGCTCGGCGCATGTCTCTAGAGCGTAGGCATTACCGGTGCGTAACAACGAAGTTCCGCCGGGCCGCGTGGTGGCAGTTGCAGAAAGTTTTGATTAACAAACTGACACATCGTGACGTGCTGTGCGGAGAGTTGGAGTTCTCTCCGATGGACGGACCGCCGCGAGCTGCACCGACACTCCGGCGGGCGGCTCCGGAGCGGTGGTGCGGGTGAGGACGGCCCCGGCCGGTTGACGCACCGGGGTTCGGGCCCGGTCACCCGGCGCGGTCGGCGCGTCACGCCGGGGTCGCCAAGATCTCACCTGCTGGAAACGTCCGGGGGCTGGCCCCCGCACGTTCGGGCGGGCAGACTTCTACGCGCGTCACGACCTGGTCCCGCCAGTGCAACTGACGGACCGTCCGCCCCACGTTGGAGTCGTTCATGCCCCTGAACCGCCGTGATTTCGTGACCCGCTCCGCCGCCACCGCGGCCGGCGCCGCCCTGGTCGGCGCCGTCCCGGTGGCCGCCGCCACCCCGGCCGCCGCCCAGGGCGCCGACGAGGTGGCCGGACGGGCGCCGGCCAAGGAGACCTTCACCGTGATGGGCACCACGGACCTGCACGGCCACGTGCTCAACTGGGAGTACTTCACCGACTCCGAGTACGACGACAAGGCGCACAACGACGTCGGCCTGGCCAAGATCTCCACCCTGGTGAAGCAGGTCCGCGAGGAGAAGGGCTGCCACCGCACCCTGCTGATCGACGCGGGCGACACCATCCAGGGCACCCAGCTGTCGTACTACTACGCCCGGGTCGAGCCGATCACCGGCAAGCGCCCGCCCAAGCACCCGATGGCCGCCGCGATGAACGCGATCGGCTACGACGCGGCCGCGCTCGGCAACCACGAGTTCAACTACGGCATCCCGCTGCTGCGCGCCTACGAGAAGCAGCTGGACTTCCCGCTGCTCGGCGCCAACGCGCAGGACGCGAAGAGCGAGCGCCCGGCCTTCGCGCCGTACGTGATCAAGGAGCTGCACCTCGGCCACGGGCGGCCGCTGCGGGTGGGCATCCTCGGGCTGACCAACCCGGGCATCGCGATCTGGGACAAGGCCAACGTCTCGGGCCAGCTGGTCTTCCCCGGCATCGTCGAGATGGCCCGGAAGTACGTGCCGCGGCTGCGCGCGGCGGGCGCCGACGTCGTGGTGGTGGCCTCGCACTCGGGCATGGACGAGGTCTCCTCGTACGGCGACCAGCTGCCCTGGCCGGAGAACGCCTCGGTGCAGCTGGCCGAGACCGTGCCGGGGGTCGACGCCGTGCTGGTCGGCCACGCGCACAAGGAGATCCCGCAGCGGCTGGTGGTCAACAAGACCACCGGGAAGACCGTGGTGCTCTCCGAGCCGCTGTGCTGGGGCGAGCGGCTGACCTGCTTCGACTTCGAGGTGGAGTACCGGCGCGGCGCGTGGTCGGTCACCGCCGTCACCTCGCGGGTGCTGAACTCCAACACGGTGGCCGAGGACCCGGCGATCGTGAAGCTGATCGGCGCCCAGCACAAGAAGGTGGTCGGCTACGTCAACCAGGTGATCGGCACCAGCAAGACCGAACTGTCCATCGCCGAGGCCCGGTTCAAGGACGTCCCGATCATCGACCTGATCGGCCGGGTGCAGGCGGACGCCGTCAAGGCGGCGCTGGCCGGGACCTCGTACGCGGCGCTGCCGGTGCTCGCGCAGGCCGCGCCGTTCAACCGCACCGCGCTGATCCCGGCCGGCGAGGTGAAGCTGCGGGACGCCGCCGGGCTGTACATCTACGAGAACACCCTGGAGGCCCGGCTGCTCACCGGCGCCCAGATCAAGGACTACCTGGAGTACTCCGCCCGGTACTTCGCCCAGCTGGCGCCGGGCGACCCGGTCAACCTGGACACCCTGACCAACCAGCTCAACATCCCGGACTACAACTACGACTCGGTCTACGGGGTGTCCTACGACATCGACCTGACCCAGCCGGTCGGCTCGCGGATCACCGGCCTGTCGTACGAGGGCAAGCCGGTCGACCCGGCCGCCCAGTTCGTCCTCGCGGTCAACAACTACCGGGCCAACGGCGGCGGCAACTTCCCGCACGTCGCGGCCGCCACCAAGGTCTGGTCGAACTCCGACGAGATCCGCAACACGATGATCGCCTGGGTGAAGGCCAAGGGCGTGATCGACCCCACCGAGATCAGCGGCGGCACCTGGCGCCTGGTCCGTGCGGGCGTGCCGCTGTTCTAGACCGGACGGCGCGGCCCGGGACGGCGCAGCGGGGCCCGGTGGACACCACGTCCGCCGGGCCCCGTTCCGTGGTCCGGGTGTCCTGGTGGTCTCCGGGTGGCCCGGTCAGTCCAGCAGGCCGGACAGGGTGACGTAGAGGACCACCCGGTCCTCGGTGGCCCGGACGCCGACGCACAGTTCGCGCCGGTCCAGCAGCAGGCCGTTGGGCCGGCAGCTCTCCTCAGGCCGGCCGAGGGCGCGGGCGGTCTCGGCCGGGGACAGTCCTGCCGTGCTGCCCACGACGACCAGCCGGAAGCAGCTCCCGGTGCCGCAGCCGGTCTGCTGCGAGAGTTCGACCAGGCCGGGCGGCAGCGGCGGGACGTCCCGGGCGGACGGCGGCCCGGACGGCTCGGCGGTCGTGAGCACGTACAGCAGCGCGCCGAGGAGGGTGACGGCGAGCTGGGAGGCGAGCAGTCCGGCGGCGACCCGCCGACGGTGGATCCAGCGGCCTCCGCCGGGGCCTTCCTGCTGCTGTTCGAGCAGTACGCCCCCGACGGTCAGTGCCACCGCCACCAGCGCGTACAGCAGGTGTGCGTCGGCCCGGCCGACCACGGTCCAGCCGTGCTGCACGGCGACGAGCGCGCCCGCGGCGGCCACCAGGGCGACGGCGACCACCGGACCGGTCTGCCGGGTCCTGGCCAGCAGCCACCAGGCGACGGGCGGGACGGCGGCGAAGAGCAGGCCCAGCGCGCTCCACATGGCGGGTGACCCCCGGGGACGGATGACGGCAGTTCGGACGGATGACGGCAGTACGGGGGTGGGACGCCGGGCGGCGGCCGTCCGGTTGCACGGGCGGCCGCCGCCGGGGCAGTGGGCCCTTGGCCGTCAGGCGGGTTCCGGGGTGCCGCCGCTGCCGGTGCCGGTGCCGGTGCCGAGGCCGAGGCGTTCGAGGAGCAGCAGCGCCGGGACGGCGGCCAGGCTGAGGCCGCCGAGCAGGGCCCAGGGCCAGGCGGGGCCCCGGGCGAGCAGCAGGGTGAGCAGGAACGGGGCGGCGGTCTGGCCGGCCGTCCAGGAGAGCTGGTAGACGGCGAGGTAGCGGCCGCGCAGGCGGGGGTCGGCGAGGCGGACGGAGAGTTCCTCGGAGAAGGGGCCGGCGACGGTTTCGGCGAGGTTGTAGATCAGCATGGCGAGGTGGGCGCCGGCCAGTGCGGCCCAGCCGGGTGCGGCGGCGAGCAGGGCGAACAGGGCGAAGGCGAGGGCGTTGAGCAGTGATCCGGCGATCAGGACGCGGGTGGCCCGGCGGTGGCCGAGGCGGCGGGTGACGGCGGTCTGGGTGAGGACGATCTGGGCGCTGTTGAGGACCAGCAGCCAGCCGGCCAGCCAGGCCTGTTGGTGGAGGCCTTCGGTGAGGTAGAGGGCGAGCAGCAGGCTGAGGACGAGGGAGGCGAAGACGAAGCTGAGGTTGATCGCGACGAGCAGCAGGTAGCGGCGGTCGCGCAGGACGGTGCGGTAGCTGCCCTGGTGGCCGGTGCGGGTGGTGGCGGGGGTGTTGAGGGGTCGCCAGGTGGCGAGCAGGGCGGCGGCGAGGGCGAAGCTGGCGGCGTTGAGCAGGACGGTGGCGCGCAGACCGGTGGTGCCGCCGGTGGCGAGCAGCAGGGCGCCGAGGGCGCCGCCGACGGCGAGGCCGCCGTTGCGCAGGGCGCCGATCAGGGCGAACCAGCGGGGGCGGTCGCCGGGTTCGGCGGCGAGGACGACCAGGCCGGTGCTGGCGGTCCAGTAGGCGGCGGTGCCGGCCTGGGCGAGCAGGACGACGGTGATGATCTGCCAGGTCTGGTGGGCGGCGAGGAAGCCGGTGTGGGCGAGGGCGGAGAGCAGGTTGGCGGCGGCGGCGACCCGGCGGGCGCCGTAGCGGTCGATGACGGGGCCGGTGAGCAGGGCGACGGGGAGGGCGAGCAGCCGGGCGAGGCTGATGGCGGCGCCGATGGCGGGCAGGCCGAGGGTGGTGGTGCGGGCGAAGTAGACGACGGTGAAGGCGAGCAGGAGTCCGCTGCCGAGGCTGTCGACGAGGTGGGCGCCGAGGAGGTTACGCTGCCGTGCGGCCTTGGGCCGGTGGGTGCGGGGCGGGGTGTCGAGGGTCGCGCTGGTCATGCTGTCGATCGTCGGGCGGTGTGCGGGTGGGGCCCAGGGATTTCGTTCTGGTGGAATCCTCGGTGGAGTCCTGGGAGGGGTGGATGCTGACGTTGGAGTTCTCGGCGCAGGATGTGGCGCTGACCCGGTTCTCGTCCTCGCCGCTGTGGGAGGTGGTGAACAGCGTGCAGGTGTTGAAGGAGCCGGGGGCGCACGCGGTGCACCTGCCGTGGGTTCGGCAGGCGCGGGAGGCGCTGGCGGGGGTGGGGTTCGGGCTGCTGGAGCAGTTGGTGCCGGTGCCGACGGTGTACACGCCGGACTTCCTGACGCCGGTGCCGGAGGGTTGCGCGCCGACGTTGGAGGAGGAGTTGGCGCGTCTGGTGGCGACGGATCCGGCGCAGGTGCGGGTGGACCTGGGGCGGATCGAGGGCCGGTTGCCACCGTTGGTGGCGCGGTTGCGGGCGGATCCGGGGGCGGGGCTGGCGCGGCTGGCCGGGGAGGTGCGGGCGTACTGGGCGGCGGTGTTGGAGCCGCACTGGCCGCGGATCGTCCGGCTGGTGGAGGGTGAGGTGCTGCGGCGGGCGCGGCAGATGTCGGTGGGCGGGCCGGCGGCGCTGTTCGAGGATCTGCATCCGCGGGTGTCGTGGGCGGCGGGGACGTTGCGGGTGGCGCACCGGTGGTTCGCGGCGGAGCGGGTGCTGGAGGGGGGCCGGGGGCTGGTGCTGGTGCCGTCGGTGTTCGCCTGGCCGGGGGTGTATTCGCAGTCGAATCCGCCGTTGCAGCCGGGTCTGGTGTACGCGCCGCGCGGGGTGGCGACGCTGTGGGAGCGGCCGGTGGCGGTGCCGGGTGGTCTGGCGGCGGTGCTGGGGCGGGCGCGGGCGCTGCTGCTGGTGGAGTTGGCGGCTCCGGTGTCGACGTCGGAGCTGGCGGAGCGTACGGGTCTGTCGGCGCCGAACGTGTCGCACCATCTGACGGCGTTGCGCGGGGCGGGTCTGGTGGCGCGGCACCGGACCGGGCGGACGGTGCTGTACCTGCGGACGGCGGTGGCGGAGTCGCTGGTGGCGGCGGGCGGGTAGGGGTGCGGGGGCGGCCCGGGACCGGGCCGCCCCGGTGGGCGGGCAGCGCCTAGAACGGGAAGCGGCTGCGCTCGTGCTGGATGGAGATCCACTTGAGGGTGGTGAAGGCCTCCACGGTGGCGTCGCCGTTGAGGCGGCCGACGCCGGAGCTCTTCTCGCCGCCGAAGGGGACGATCGGCTCGTCGTGGATGGTGCCGTCGTTGATGTGGATCATGCCGGTCTCGATCCGCTGGGCGAGCTTGACGCCGCGCTCGACGCTGCCGGTGTGGACGGCGCCGCTGAGGCCGAACGGGGTGTCGTTGGCGATCCGGACGGCTTCGTCCTCGCCGTCGAAGGGGAGTACGACGACGACCGGGCCGAAGAGTTCCTGGTGCAGGATGGGCGCGTCGGCGGGGACGTCGGTGAGGACGACGGGGTCCATCAGGGTGCCGACGGTGGCGCCGCGCAGCAGGACGGTGGCGCCCTGGTCGACGGCGTGGTCGACCTGGGCGGTGACCGAGTCGGCCTGGGCGGAGTTGATCAGCGGGCCGATCTGGGTGGCCGGGTCGAGCGGGTCGCCGACCTTGAGGCCGGCGATCTTGGCGACGAACTTGGCGGTGAACTCCTCGGCGACGCTGCGGTCGACCAGCACCCGGTTGGCGGCCATGCAGACCTGGCCCTGGTGGGCGAAGCGGCTGAACACGGCGGCGTCGACGGCGTAGTCGAGGTCGGCGTCGTCGAGCACGATCAGGGCGCTGTTGCCGCCGAGTTCGAGGACGGTGCGCTTGAAGTGGCCGGCCGCGACCTGGGCGACGTGGCGGCCGACCTTGTCGGAGCCGGTGAAGGCGATCACCTTGGGGACCGGGTGCTCGAGGAAGGCGTCGCCGATCTCGGCGATGTCGGTGAGCAGGACGTTGAGCAGGCCGGCGGGGAGCCCGGCCTCCTCGAAGATCTTGGCGATCAGGGTGCCGCCGGTGATCGGGGCGTCCTGGTGCGGCTTGAGGACGACGCCGTTGCCGAGGGCGAGGGCCGGGGCGACGGCCTTGAGGGAGAGGAAGAGCGGGAAGTTGAACGGGCTGATCACGCCGACCACGCCGACCGGCAGCCGGTAGAGGCGGTTCTCCTTGCCGTCCACCGGGGAGGGCAGGATCCGGCCTTCGGCGCGCAGCGAGAGCTGCATGGCCTCGCGCAGCATGTCGCGGCAGAGGGAGAGTTCGAAGCCGGCCTTGAGCCGGGTGCCGCCGAGCTCGGCGATGATCGTCTCGGTGATCTCCTGCTCGCGGTCCTCCATGATCCGAAGCGCGCGTTCGAAGACCAGCCGCCGGGTGTAGGGGTTGAGCTTCCCCCAGTCCTTCTGGACCCGTTCGGCGGCGCGGTAGGCCTGGTCGACCTCCTCGACGGTGGCGACCGTGATGGCGGCCAGTTTCTCGCCGGTGTACGGGTTGAGGTCGACGATGTCCCAGGAGCCGCTGCCGGCTCGCCACTGGCCGTCGATGTACTGCAGCGACAGTTCCTCGATGTAGGACATCCGCTCCCCTTCACTGGGCACCCGGGGATCCCGGGTCCAACTGACGAGACATCATCGTACTGATGTGTCAGTCGTCTTGGGGGTCAGTCCTCCTGGAGGATGGTGTGCAGCAGGGCCGCCGTCCGCTCCGGGGTGAGGCTCTCGGCGCGCAGCCGCTGCAGCGCCGCGGCGTACTCGGCGACCTCGGCGGGGCGGTCCAGGTAGAGGGCGCCGGTGAACTGTTCCAGGTAGACCAGGTCCGGCAGGTCCCGCTCGGGGAAGCTCAGGACGGTGAACGAGCCGCTCTCGGCGGCGAGCCCGCCGCCGCCCAGCGGCATCACCTGGAGGGTGAGGTGGGGGTGGGCGGCGAGTTCGACCAGGCGGTGCAGTTGCCGGCGCATCACCTCGGGGCCGCCGCAGGGGCGGCGCAGGGCGGCCTCGTCCACGATGATCAGCAGTTCGGCGGCGGGCCGGGCGTCCAGCAGCCGCTGGCGGCGCAGCCGTACGGCGACCCGCCGGTCGATCTCGGCGGCGGGGGTGGCCGGGTTGCCGAGCCGGATGACGGCGCGGGCGTACTCCTCGGTCTGCAGCAGGCCGGGGACGAACTGGAGTTCGTAGCTGCCGATGGTGCAGGCGGCCTCCTCCAGCCCGAGGTAGGCCTGGAACCAGCCGGGTACCGCGTCGCCGTAGGACTGCCACCAGGCGGGGGCGTTGGCCTCCTGGAGCAGTCCGAGGACGGCGGCGCGGCTGTCGTCCTCGTGGACGCCGTAGAGGGTGAGCAGGTCGGCGACGTCGCGGGCCTTGAAGCCGACCCGGCCGAGTTCCATCCGGCTGATCTTCGACTCGGAGGCGCGGATCGAGTAGCCGGCCTGTTCCCGGGTGACGCCGCTGGCCTCGCGGAGCCTGCGCAGCCGGGAGCCGAGCACCATGCGCCGTGCGGTCGTCCCGCTGCCCGCCTGCTGGCCGCTCATCCCGGACCCACCTCCACCGGTCGAACCCGCGTTCTTCACCTGCGGCATCCTTTCATCCGGGAGCGCCGCAGGAACAGGAATGGACGAAAAATCAACTTCTTGACCGCGAGCGGCTTGCGGGCGCCGGAACGACGGGGTGACGGAGCAGCGGGCGACGGGCAGCGGAACGGCGCGGGCAGCAGAACGGCGCCTGCCCCATACCTGGTCGGGGAATGGGCAGGCGCCGCATACCGGCCCGGCGGCTCTGACGGGTCACGGGTACTGCAGCCGGGCCCGAGGGGGCGCCCGGCGGATCGGGTTGAGGGTAGGGGTGCCGTCAGACCGTCAGCGGACGGTCGGTCGGGCGGATCGGAGCGGGAAGCGGGGTCTTGCCGCCCAGGAACCTGTCCACCGCGGCAGCGGCGGAGCGGCCCTCGGCGATGGCCCAGACGATCAGGGACTGACCGCGGCCGGCGTCACCGCACACGTAGACACCGTTCACATTGGTCCCGAACTTCCCGTCCCGGGCAATGTTACCCCGGGCGTCGAGCTCGACGCCCAGCTGCTCGACCAGGCCGTTCTTGACGTCGGTGCCGGTGAAGCCCATGGCCAGGGTGACCAGCTGGGCGGGGAGCACCCGCTCGCTGCCCGGCACCGGCTCGAACCGGCCGTCCTTGAACTCCACCTCGACCAGGTGCAGCTCCTGGACGTTGCCGTCCTCGTCACCGGTGAAGTGCGTGGTGTTGACGGAGTAGATCCGCTCGCCGCCCTCCTCGTGCGCGGAGGTGACCTTGTAGGTCATCGGCATGGTCGGCCAGGGCTGGTGGCCGGGCCGCTCCTCGGCGGGACGCGGCATGATCTCCAGCTGGGTGACCGAGGCCGCGCCCTGGCGGTGGGCGGTGCCGACGCAGTCCGCGCCGGTGTCGCCGCCGCCGATGACGACCACGTGCTTGCCCTTGGCGCTGATCGGCGGCTCGACGAAGTCGCCCTCCTGCACCTTGTTGGCCAGCGGCAGGTACTCCATCGCCTGGTGGATGCCCTTGAACTCCCGGCCGGGCACCGGCAGGTCGCGGGCGGTGGTGGCGCCGGCCGCCAGCACCACGGCGTCGAAGCGCTCGCGCAGCTGCTGGCCGGTGATGTCCTCGCCCACGTGCACACCGGTGCGGAACCGGGTGCCCTCCGCGCGCATCTGCTCGATGCGGCGGTTGATGTGGCGCTTCTCCATCTTGAACTCGGGGATGCCGTAGCGCAGCAGGCCGCCGATCCGGTCGGCGCGCTCGTACACGACCACGGTGTGGCCGGCCCGGGTGAGCTGCTGGGCGGCGGCGAGGCCCGCCGGGCCGGAGCCGACCACGGCGACCGTCTTGCCGGACAGGCGCTCCGGGACCTGGGCGGCCACGCCGCCGCGGTCCCAGGCCTTGTCGATGATGGTGACCTCGACGTTCTTGATGGTCACCGCGTCCTGGTTGATCCCCAGCACGCAGGCCGACTCGCAGGGAGCCGGGCACAGGCGGCCGGTGAACTCCGGGAAGTTGTTGGTCGCGTGCAGCCGCTCGATCGCGCCGGTCCAGTCGTCCCGGTAGGCGAGGTCGTTCCACTCGGGGATGAGGTTCCCGAGCGGGCAGCCGTTGTGGCAGAACGGGATGCCGCAGTCCATGCAGCGGCCGGCCTGCTCGGTGATGATCGGCAGCAGGCTGCGCTCGACGTAGACCTCGTTCCAGTCCCGCAGGCGCACGTCCACCGGACGGCGCTCGGCCAGCTGCTTGGGCGTGGTCAGGAAGCCCTTGGGGTCAGCCATGTGCCGCCTCCATCATCTTGCGAGTGGTCTCGGACTCGGAGAGTCCGTCGCGCTCAGCGGCGTCCTTGGCGGCGAGCACTGCCTTGTAGTCGGTCGGCATGATCTTGGAGAAGCGGCTGACGCCGCTGCCCCAGTCGGCCAGGAGCTCGGCGGCGACGGTGGAGCCGGTCTCCTCGTAGTGCAGCTGCACGGTCTCGCGCAGCCACTCCCGGTCGTCGGCGGTGGGGGCCTCGATGCCCACCATGCCCTCGTTGACGTTGGCCGGGCGCAGGTCCAGGACGTACGCGATACCGCCGGACATGCCCGCTGCCAGGTTGCGTCCGGTCTCGCCCAGGACCACGACCCGGCCGCCGGTCATGTACTCCAGGCCGTGGTCGCCCACGCCCTCGACCACCAGGGTGGCCCCGGAGTTGCGGACCGCGAACCGCTCGCCGGCCTTGCCGCGCAGGTGGATCCGGCCGCCGGTGGCGCCGTAGCCGATGGTGTTGCCGGCGATCACGTGGCTCTGCGCGTCGGCGCCGATGGCCGCCGCCTCGCGGGCCGGGCGGACGATCAGCACGCCGCCGGACAGGCCCTTGCCGACGTAGTCGTTGGCGTCGCCCTCGAGGCGCAGCGTGATGCCGCGCGGCACGAAGGCGCCGAAGGACTGGCCGGCCGAGCCGGTGAAGGTGACGTCGATGGTGCCCTCGGGCAGTCCCTCGCCGCGGTACCGCTTGGTCACCTGGTGGCCGAGCATGGTGCCGACCGTGCGGTTGACGTTGCGGATCGGCAGCTGGATGCGGACGGCGTCGCCGCGCACCAGGGCGTCCTCGGCCAGTTCGATGAGCTGGTTGTCGAGCGCCTTGTCGAGCGCGTGGTCCTGCGCGGTGGTGTGGTGCAGGGCCGCGCCCTCGGGGAGCTCGGGCACGTGGAACAGCGGCGCCAGGTCGAGACCGGCGGCCTTCCAGTGGGTGATCGCGTCGGCGGCGTCGATGTGCTCGGCGTGGCCGACCGCCTCCTCGATCGAGCGGAAGCCCAGCTCGGCGAGGATCTCGCGGACCTCCTCCGCGATGAACTCGAAGAAGTTCACCACGAACTCGGGCTTGCCGGAGAAGCGCTCGCGCAGCACCGGGTTCTGGGTGGCGACGCCGACCGGGCAGGTGTCCAGGTGGCAGACGCGCATCATGATGCAGCCGGAGACCACCAGCGGGGCGGTCGCGAAGCCGAACTCCTCGGCGCCGAGCAGTGCGGCGATGACCACGTCCCGGCCGGTCTTCAGCTGGCCGTCGGTCTGCACCACGATCCGGTCGCGCAGCCCGTTCAGCAGCAGGGTCTGCTGGGTCTCGGCGAGGCCGAGCTCCCAGGGGCCGCCCGCGTGCTTGAGCGAGGTCAGCGGGGAGGCGCCGGTGCCGCCGTCGTGGCCGGAGACCAGCACCACGTCCGCGTGCGCCTTGGAGACGCCGGCCGCGACGGTGCCGACGCCGACCTCGGAGACCAGCTTCACGTGGATGCGGGCCGCCGGGTTGGCGTTCTTCAGGTCGTGGATCAGCTGGGCGAGATCCTCGATGGAGTAGATGTCGTGGTGCGGCGGCGGGGAGATCAGGCCGACGCCCGGGGTGGAGTGCCGGGTCTTCGCGACCCACGGGTACACCTTGTGGCCGGGCAGCTGGCCGCCCTCGCCGGGCTTGGCGCCCTGCGCCATCTTGATCTGGATGTCGTCGGCGTTGACCAGGTACTCGGAGGTGACGCCGAACCGGCCGGAGGCGACCTGCTTGATCGCCGAGCGGCGCTCCGGGTCGTACAGGCGCTCCGGGTCCTCGCCGCCCTCGCCGGTGTTGGACTTGCCGCCGAGCCGGTTCATCGCGATGGCCAGCGTCTCGTGCGCCTCCATCGAGATGGAGCCGTAGGACATCGCGCCGGTGGAGAACCGCTTGACGATCTCGGAGACCGGCTCGACCTCGTCGACGGAGATCGGGGCCCGGCCCTTGCCGTCCAGCTTGAACAGGCCGCGCAGCGTCATCAGCCGCTCGGACTGCTCGTTCACCCGCTCGGTGTACTGCTTGAAGATGTCGTAGCGGCGGGTGCGGGTGGAGTGCTGCAGCCGGAAGACGGTGTCCGGGTCGAACAGGTGCGGCTCGCCCTCGCGGCGCCACTGGTACTCGCCGCCGATCTCCAGCGCGCGGTGCGCGGCCGGGATGCCGGAGGCCGGGTACGCCTTGGCGTGCCGGGCGGCGACCTCCTTGGCGAGCTCGTCCAGGCCGATGCCGCCGAGCTTGGTGGTGGTGCCGGAGAAGTAGCCGTCCACCAGCTCCTGGGACAGGCCGATCGCCTCGAAGACCTGCGCGCCGCGGTAGGAGGCCACGGTGGAGATGCCCATCTTGGACATCACCTTCAGCACGCCCTTGCCGAGCGCCTTGATCAGGTTCTTGATGGCCTTGGCCGGCTCGACGCCCTCGATGAAGACGCCCTGCGCGACCAGGTCCTCGACCGACTCCATCGCCAGGTACGGGTTGACCGCGCCGGCGCCGTAGCCGACCAGCAGCGCCACGTGGTGCACCTCGCGGACGTCACCGGCCTCGACGATCAGCGACACCTGGGTGCGCTGCTTGGTGCGGATCAGGTGGTGGTGGACCGCGGAGGTGAGCAGCAGCGAGGGGATCGGGGCGTGCTCGGCGTCCGAGTGGCGGTCGGAGAGGACCACGATGCGGGCGCCGTCGGCGATCGCCGCGTCGGCCTCGGCGGCGATCTCCAGCAGGCGGGCGGCGAGGCCGGCGCCGCCGCTGGAGACCTTGTACAGGCCGGACAGCGTGACGGCCTTGAGGCCGGGCTGGTCGCCGTCCACGTTGATGTGGATCAGCTTGGCCAGTTCGTCGTTGTCGATCACCGGGAAGGTGATGCCGACCGAGCGGCAGTGCGAGGGCTTGGCGTCCAGCAGGTTGCCCTCGGGGCCGAGGTTGCTCAGCAGCGAGGTGACGAGCTCCTCGCGGATGGCGTCCAGCGGCGGGTTGGTGACCTGCGCGAACAGCTGCACGAAGTAGTCGAAGAGCAGCCGCGGCTTCTCGGAGAGCGCCGCGATCGGCGAGTCGGTGCCCATCGAGCCGAGCGCCTCGCCGCCGGTGCGCGCCATCGGCGCGAGGATGACCCGCAGCTCCTCCTCGGTGTACCCGAAGGTCTGCTGACGGCGGGTGACCGAGGCGTGGGTGTGGTGGATGTGCTCCCGCTCGGGGAGCTTGGCCAGCTGGATCTGCCCGCCGGCCACCCACTCCTCGTACGGGTGCTCGGCGGCGAGCCGGGCCTTGAGCTCCTCGTCCTCGACGATGCGGTGCTCGGCGGTGTCGATCAGGAACATCTTGCCGGGCTGCAGCCGGCCCTTCTTGACGATCGTCTCCTGGTCCAGGTCGAGGACGCCGACCTCGGAGGAGAGCACCACCAGGCCGTCCTCGGTGACCCAGTACCGGGCCGGGCGCAGGCCGTTGCGGTCCAGCACGGCACCGATCTGGGTGCCGTCGGTGAAGGTGACGCAGGCCGGGCCGTCCCAGGGCTCCATCAGGTTGGAGTGGTACTGGTAGAACGCGCGGCGGGCGGGCTCCATGGTGGCGTGGTTCTCCCACGCCTCCGGGATCATCATCAGCACGGCGTGCGGCAGCGACCGGCCGCCGAGGTGGAGCAGCTCCAGGACCTCGTCGAAGGAGGCCGAGTCGGAGTGGTCCGGGGTGCAGATCGGGAAGATCCGGCTGAGGTCGCCGTCGATCAGGTCGGTGGCGAGCTGGGACTCCCGGGCGGTCATCCAGTTCCGGTTGCCCTTGACCGTGTTGATCTCGCCGTTGTGCGCGACGAAGCGGTACGGGTGGGCCAGCGGCCAACTCGGGAAGGTGTTGGTGGAGAAGCGCGAGTGCACCAGGCCGAGCGCGGAGGCGTAGAGCCGGTCCGACAGGTCGGGGAAGAAGGGCTCCAGCTGGCCGGTGGTCAGCATGCCCTTGTAGACGATGGTGCGGGCGGAGAGCGAGGGGAAGTACACCCCGGCCTCGCGCTCGGCGCGCTTGCGGACCACGAACGCGACCCGGTCCAGCGCGATGCCGGACTTCTCGCCGTGGCTGACGAACAGCTGCCGGAAGCGCGGCATCACCGAGCGGGCGGTGGCGCCGAGCAGGTCGGGGGTGACCGGGACGTCGCGCCAGCCGAGCACGGTGGCGCCCTCGGCGGCGGCGATCTCCTCGATCTGCGCGACGGCGAGGTCGGCGGCGGCCTCCTCCTGCGGGAGGAAGGCGATGCCGACGGCGTAGGAGCCGGCGGCCGGCAGCTCGAAGCCGACC
The DNA here is from genome assembly GCF_057220535.1 of Kitasatospora sp. NEAU-CNBT7. Taxonomy (NCBI): domain Bacteria; kingdom Bacillati; phylum Actinomycetota; class Actinomycetes; order Kitasatosporales; family Streptomycetaceae; genus Kitasatospora; species Kitasatospora sp. NEAU-CNBT7. The sequence goes on from NZ_JBXQQB010000012.1 coordinate 80,744, forward strand.
TTGGAGCGCAGGAAGGCGTCCGGGATCTGGGTCAGGATTCCGGCGCCGTCGCCGGAGTCGGGCTCGGAGCCGGTGGCACCGCGGTGCTCCAGGTTGCGCAGCACGGTCAGCGCCTGCTCGACGACGGTGTGGTCGGCGATGCCGGTCAGCGTGGCGACGAAGCCGACGCCGCAGGCGTCACGCTCGTTGCGAGGGTCGTACAGGCCCTGAGCTACAGGTCGCGCATCCGGAACGAGCGCGTAGGGCCGGGCGGCGGCCTGCTGGGGCTCGTTGGCGGAGTGCGTGGATGCAGACAGCATCGGCTCTCCCGTCGTCGTCATTGGCAAGAAGCTGAGCAATAGGGACGACGTTGGCCCTGATGCGATTTCGTGCAGGTTACATGATGCCGGATATCCCGAGAAGTGGAATATTGCGTCCACATCGCGGACACAATCCGCAGGTCAGACGCCGTTTCCGGGGGGCGGCCCGGGGCTGGGGAGTCAGGCTCCGGTGCGCGCGTTGCCACCAGTGTGCCCGGCGCGCCCCGGAGCGAAACAGGGCCGAAATGCGCCGGCCACACGGCCGCTCCGCGCCCGCCTGCGAATCCATCCCGACAGGTGGTCGGCGGGATGGGATTCCTCGGACGGCTACGCCTGCGGCCGAGACTAGGCCAGGCGAAAGCCGGTACCCATGTGCGGAACATCACGCATCATCCGGCATACCCATGCAACCTCATGTGTCATCGCACAGCCGCGGACCGGCGGCATCACCCCAGGTGGCCGCCGATCAGGTGGCCCAGCAGGAAGGTCACCCCGGCGGCGGCACCGCCCAGGACCAGCTGGCGCAGTCCGCTGAACCACCAGCTGCGGGCGGTCACCCGGGCGACCACCGCGCCGCACAGGAACAGCCCGACCGCCGCGACGGCCAGCGCCGGCCACAGCGCGCGGGCGCCCAGCAGGTACGGCAGCAGCGGCAGCAGCGCGCCCACCGCGAAGCAGGCGAACGAGGAGGCGGCGGCCACCAGCGGCGACGGCAGGTCCTCCGGGTCGATGCCGAGCTCCTCGCGGGCGTGCACGGCGAGGGTCCGCTCCGGGTCCACCGACAGCTGCCGCGCGACCTCGTGGGCCAGCTCCGGCTCCACGCCCTTGGCCACGTACAGCTGGGCCAGTTCCGCCAGCTCGCCCTTGGGGTTGCGGCGCAGCTCCAGGCGCTCGGCCTCGATCTCGGCCTCGACCAGCTCCCGCTGGGAGGCGACCGAGGTGTACTCCCCCGCCGCCATCGAGCAGGCGCCGGCCGCGAGCCCGGCCAGCCCGGTGATGATCACCGCGCTGCGGCCCACGTCACCGCCGACCACCCCGGTCATCAGGGCCAGGTTGGAGACCAGCCCGTCCATCGCGCCGAACACGGCCGGGCGCAGCCAGCCGCCGTTGACGTCGCGGTGGTGGCCCTCCTGGGGTATCCGCGGGTGCCCTTCGACGGCGGGTTCGGTGACGGTCACGCTCATGCTGTCCTCGGCCTCCTGGCGAGCTTCCCTCCCCCCGGCAGCCGCAGCCGGGTACGCCGAAGCGCCGTGAGCCGGGCTGCCCGCAGGGCTCTCGTGACTCGACGTTAGCCATCTGACCTGCAAGTTTCCAGCAAAGTAAGGCTGTCCGAACACGCCTTCGGCCGCCTGCGCCACGGTGGGTGCAGACGGCCGAGGAGGGCGGAGCGGCTGGTCAGGAGGGGTGGTCGGAGCTCTTCCCGGGCTTGTGCGCGGCGTCCGCGGGGGTGTCCCCGGGCCTTTCGGCGGGCCCGTCGGCGTCCTCGGACCCGGCGGGCGAGGCCTCGGGTGCGGCGCCGGCGGCGGGGGCGGTGCCGGCAGCCTCGGCGCTCTCGGCCTCGGCCCGGGCGGCCGGGTCGATGGAGTCCGGCGCCTCGCGGCCCGGGCGCTTCCTGCCGACGATCACCAGGTAGGCGACGGCCCCGGCGAAGACCAGGATCGAGGTCCAGTCGTTCAGCCGCAGGCCCAGGATGTGGTGGGCCTCGTCGATCCGCAGGTACTCGATCCAGAACCGGCCCACCGTGTACGCGGCGACGTACAGCGCGAAGGCCCGGCCGTGGCCGAGGGTGAACCGGCGGTCGGCCCAGATCACCAGCAGGGCGACACCCACGCACCACAGCGACTCGTAGAGGAAGGTCGGGTGGTAGGTGCCGGTGACGACGGTGCCGTCCGGCAGCGTCTTGTCGATCTCCAGGCCCCACGGCAGCGTGGTCGGCTTGCCGTACAGCTCCTGGTTGAACCAGTTGCCCCAGCGGCCGCAGGCCTGGGCCAGCGCGATGCCGGGGGCGATGGCGTCGGCGTACGCGGGCAGCGGTACGCCCCGGCGGCGGCAGCCGATCCAGGCGCCGACCGCGCCGAGCGCGATGGCGCCCCAGATGCCGAGGCCGCCCTCCCAGATCTTGAAGGCGTTCCACGGGTTCTTGCCGTCGCCGAAGTACAGCTGGTTGTCGGTGATCACGTGGTAGAGCCGGCCGCCGACCAGGCCGAACGGCACCGCCCAGACCGCGATGTCGCCGACGGTGTGCTTGCCGCCACCGCGGGCGACCCAGCGCTTGCTGCCGAGCCACACGGCCACGACGACACCGATGATGATGCAGAACGCGTAGGCGCGCAGCGGGACCGGTCCCAGGTACAGGACGCCCCGCGACGGGCTCGGAATGTAAGCGATATCCATGACAGGGTCGACGCTACCGTGTCCCACCCGCCACTTCGGCACCGCTGCCGGTCACAGCTTGGCCAAACAGCGGGCCGCCGCACCCGGGGCACCGGGTGCGGCGGCGGACGGCGCGGCGGTCAGGGTGAGGGCGGGGTGTTGCTCTCGGCCGCGGTGCTGGTCGGTGCGGGGCTCTGGCCGCCCGAGCCGGTGGTGCCGAGGGTCTTGCCCTGGTTGGCCTCGTCGACCCACTTCACCAGGTTGTCCGGGCTGATCTGCTCGTCCCCCTTCTTCGGGTAGACCGGGGTGCCGTTGAGCAGGACGGTCGGGGTGGACTTGTAGCTGGACTTGTCGAAGTCCTGCTGCACCGCGGACACCCAGCCGCCGTACTTGTTGTCGTTGACGCAGGCCTCGAAGGTGGGCGTGTCCAGGCCGGGGACCTGCTTGGAGAGCTCGATCAGGGTGGCCTTGTCGCCGAAGGCGTCGCTGGTCTCGTCCGGCTGGTTGCGGTACAGCACGTCGTGGTAGTCCCGGAAGTGGCCGGCGTCCTGGGCGCAGGCCAGCGCGTTGGCGCCGTACTTGGAGCCGCTGCCGCCGAGCGAGCGGTCGATGAAGGACACCACGTGGTAGTTGACGTACAGCTTGCCCTGGTCCTCCAGCTGGTCGATGGTGGGCGAGAACTGGCGCTCGAACGAGCCGCAGGCCGGGCAGCGCGGGTCCTCGTACACGGTGAGCACCGAGGGCGCGTCGGCGGGGCCGGCCGGGATCACCAGGCTCTTGTCGCCGATCGCGCCGGCGGGGGCGGCGACCGGGGTCTCCGGCTTGGAGCGCTGGTTCTGCACCACCACGCCGACCACCACGGCGACGGCGATCACGGCCAGGACCGCACCGCCCACCACCAGTTTCTTCTTGCGCCTGTCGCGCGCCTCCTCGGCAGCGCGCGCCTCGATCATCCGGTCGCGGGCGTTGCGCTTGCCTTCGCGGTTCTTCTCACTCATGGGTGCTGTGTCCATGTTCCAAGGGGGGTCGATCGGTCACCGGGGGTGGGTGGCGGGCGCGGGGCCTAGGCGGCGAGCCAGGCGTCGGCGGAGAGCTTCGTCCGCGGCCGGTAGATCAGCCACGCGGCCAGCAGCAGGAAGCCGGAGTCCCGCAGGATCTCCTGCAGGTACTCGGTCTTCGAGGCGTCCACCGTGCCGCCGCCGCCGAAGCAGCCGCAGTCGATGGAGATGCCGCGCGCCCAGGCGGAGGCGATCCCGCTGATGAAGGCGAGCAGCAGCAGGGCGGAGATCACGGCGACGATCCGGGTGCCGAGACCGATCAGCAGCAGCAGCGCGAGGGCCAGCTCCAGGAAGGGCAGGCCGTAGCCGATCGGTTTGACCAGCGATTCGGGGAGGATCTCGTAGGCCCGGACGGCCTGGGCCGCCTCGGCCGGATCGGAGATCTTCGCCAGCCCGGCCCAGCCCCAGACCACGGCGAGGGCGAGCCGGACCAGCAGGCCGAACCACTCGGCGGCCGGGCCGTCCACCGCCCGGCGCAGGCCCGTGGCCGCGCCCGGCCCGGCGGTCTGCTGACTGGCCATCACGGGCCCCCTCCTACGATCGCACCCGCCACCCGGCGGGCACGGCGTCCTGCCTGATGAACCGTAGGGGAAAAGGGGGAGTTCCTCCAGTTTCACGAATTAAGCCGAATGAGGGAGGTTAGGCGGTCAAATGTCCGATTCGAACTAAGGCTTTCGGGTGGCGCAGCGGCTCTGCCGGGTGAGTTCCTCCAGCGGCCGGCGACCGTCCGGGAGGGAGCGGTCGGCGCGCACCTCGGCGGCCAGCCGGGCCGCCTCCCCGCACAGGTACGCGTCCTGCCTGGCCCGCTCCTCGCCGCTGCGGGCGAGCGCGTGTCCCACCGCCGCGTCCACCCCCACGCAGGCGCTCAGCGCCAGGGCGGCGGCAGCGGCGCGGAGCAGGACGGAGCGCTGGGGACAGGGCACGGGCGGTCCTTCCGCGGGGGCTGGATCGTTCGGGTGCTGCACGAACCGTGGCGGCCGACAGCCACCGTGGACACGTCCCTCCGCTCAACGCCGGTCAACCCCGGCCGATGCGTGTCGGCTCCGCTGTTCACCCGTTCGGCTTGCCGGAGCGTCAGCGGGCGGCCGGCGCGAGCCGGTCGGCGAGCCCCGCGGCGTCCGCGAGGAACCAGACCTGGCGTCCCCCGTTGCACTCGCGGACGAAGTCGGCCAGCGCGGTGCCGGTGGCGGTGTGCGGCGAGATGTCGCCGAGCACGGCGAACCCCAGGCGGTAGGTGGCGAACTTCTGGACGATCCGGCCGGCCAGCCCGGTGCGCAGCCGGAAGAAGTCGTCGGGCAGCCGCCCGGCCGGGACGGCCACCCACTGGGCGCCCAGCCCGAACGCCTCGCCAATCAGGTCCAGGGCGTCCTGCTCACCGGCCAGCGGCGGCCCGTCGGGCGCGCACAGCAGGACGGGCGTGCCGTGCAGGTCGTGCAGGGTCTCGGGCATCGGGTCGGTCCTCTTCTCGGTCGGGGGCGGCAGATCGGGGTGCCGGTCGGGGCCGGGCTCCGGTCGGGGCCGGGCGCGCCGGTCCGGGCGGTCCGGGCGGTCCGTCAGTCCGGCTGGTCCGTCAGCACGGCGACCAGGCGCAGGAGTTCGGCGGTGTCCGCCACCCCTCCGATCACGATGATCTTCGCCTCGGCGCGTTCCGCGTCGTGGACGGTCTCGACCCGCACCGGCTCGCCGCCCGCCGGCCGGCTTCCGAGCGAGGCGGTGAGCAGCGTGCTCAGCCGCTGCACGGCCGCCGCGTCGATCGCCTCGATCCGCAGGACGGCGGTCACCTCACTGCGGCGGGCGGGCCGCGCGGGCTCCGGTGCGGGCAGCGGCCGGCCGGTGAAGGCCTCCAGGTCCTCCCGCGCGATCCGGTACTGCTTGCCGATCCGGACCGCCCGGAGCCGGCCGTCGCGGACGTAGCCCCGCACCGTCCGCACGTGCAGGCCCAGCAGGTCGGCCACCTGTTCCACCGAGTAGAGCTCCTGCGACATCGGGCCACCCTTCGGACTGTTCCATCACTCCCCAAAATACCATCGTTCGAGGATTGATAGGGAAGTTTGGGGAACAATACGGAGCAACGACAACGGCCCGGCGGTCCGCGCGGGGCGCGGACCGCCGGGCCGTCGAGGCCGTACGGGTGGTGCTGGTAGTAGGACTACGGGTGCTGCGGGTCAGCCGCGGCGGACGCCCGCCGCCAGGTCGGCGGCCAGCGCCCGGACCGCCGTCAGGCCGGCCTGCTCGTCGCCGTCCGCGTCCAGCAGCCGCTGGACGAAGGCCGAGCCGACGATCACGCCGTCGGCGAACCGGGCCACCTCGGCCGCCTGGTCAGCGGTGGAGACCCCGAGGCCGACGCAGACCGGCAGGTCGGTGGCGGCCCGGGTCCGGGCGACCAGGTCCTCGGCGAGGTTGCCGACCTGGGCCCGGGTGCCGGTCACACCCATCACCGCGGCGGCGTAGACGAACCCGGAGCCGGCCGCGGTGACCTCGGCCAGCCGCTGGTCCTTGCTGCTGGGTGCGACCACGAAGACGGTGTCCAGACCGTGCTCACCGGCCGCCTTGCGCCACTCGTCGGACTCCTCGACCGGCAGGTCGGGCAGGATGCAGCCCGCTCCCCCGGCCGCCGCCAGGTCGGCGGCGAACCGGGCCACGCCGTACCGGTCGACCGGGTTCCAGTAGGTCATCACCAGCACCGGGGCGTCGGTGTGCGCGGCCACCTCGGCGACGGTGCGCAGCACGTCCTTGATCTTCACTCCGGCCCGCAGCGCGATGTCGTCGGCGGTCTGGATGGTCGGGCCGTCCAGCACCGGGTCGGAGTGCGGCAGGCCGACCTCGACGATGTCGCAGCCGCCCTCGATCAGCGCGTGGATCGCCTTGATGCCGCCGTCCACGGTCGGGAAGCCGGCCGGCAGGTAGCCGATCAGCGCGGCCCGGCCCTCGGCCTTGGCGGCGGCGAGGGTGGTGCTCAGCTTGGTCTGCGTCATGGTCACTTGCCCCCGTCGGCGGCGTTGTCGTCGTAGAGGCCGAAGTACTGCGCGGCGGTGTGCATGTCCTTGTCGCCGCGGCCGGAGAGGTTGACCAGGATGGTCGCCTCCGGGCCGAGTTCGCGGCCGAGCACCAGCGCGCCGGCCAGCGCGTGGGCGCTCTCGATGGCCGGGATGATGCCCTCGGTACGGGACAGCAGGCGCAGTGCCTGCATCGCCTCGTCGTCGGTGACCGGACGGTACTCGGCCCGGCCGGTGTCCTTCAGCCAGGCGTGCTCCGGGCCGACGCCGGGGTAGTCCAGGCCCGCCGAGATGGAGTGGCTCTCGATGGTCTGGCCGTCCTCGTCCTGCAGGACGTAGGTGCGCGAGCCGTGCAGCACGCCCGGGTCGCCCTTGGTCAGGGTGGCCGCGTGCTTCGGGGTCTCGGCGCCCTCGCCGGCCGCCTCGCAGCCGATCAGGCGCACCCCGGCGTCCGGGATGAACTCGTGGAAGATGCCCATCGCGTTGGAACCGCCGCCGACGCAGGCGACGACCGCGTCGGGGAGCCGGCCGGTGCGCTCCAGCACCTGCTCGCGGGCCTCGATGCCGATCACCCGGTGGAAGTCGCGGACCATCATGGGGAACGGGTGCGGGCCCGCGACGGTGCCGAACAGGTAGTGGGTGGAGTCGACGTTGGCGACCCAGTCCCGGAACGCCTCGTTGATGGCGTCCTTGAGGGTGCGGCTGCCGGACTTCACGGCGATGACCTCGGCGCCGAGCATCCGCATCCGGGCCACGTTGAGCGCCTGCCGCTCGGTGTCGACCTCGCCCATGTAGATGGTGCAGTCGAAGCCGAACAGCGCGCAGGCGGTGGCGGTGGCCACCCCGTGCTGCCCGGCGCCGGTCTCGGCGATGATCCGGGTCTTGCCCATCCGGCGGGTCAGCAGGGCCTGGCCCAGCACATTGTTGATCTTGTGCGAGCCGGTGTGGTTGAGGTCCTCGCGCTTGAGCAGGATGCGGGCGCCGCCCGCCTCCGCGGAGAAGCGGCGCACGTCGGTCAGCGGACTGGGCCGCCCGGTGTAGTCCTTGAGCAGCGCCTCGAGCTCGGCGGCGAAGGCCGGGTCGGCCTTGGCCTTCTCGTACTCGTCGGCGACCTGCTCGACCGCGGCGACCAGGGCCTCGGGGATGAAACGCCCGCCGTAGGCGCCGAAGTAGCCGCGGGCGTCCGGGACCTGGGTACCCGGCTGGTAGTTCTCGGACATGCGAAGTCCTTGAGGTGCGTGGTGAACGGGATGGCGTGCGGTGACGTCGGTCGGTGACCTGGCGGTCAGCCGTGCGTCCTGCGCCATCGGCGGCCGGGCACCTGTCCGGGCTCGCAGCCGATCACGTACCGCACCCGCCGGCCCAGCACCCGGCGCGCGGGCGCGCGGCAGCCGCGCGGGCGGCAGCCGGGGGCGAGACGGGAGGCGAGTGACATGGTGTGCGGGTCAGCCCCGCCCGTTGTTGCGCAGCGCCGGGTGGGCGCCGGCCGCGACCAGGTCGGCCACGGCCGCCTTCGGGTCCTTGCCGGTCACCAGGGACTCGCCGACCAGGACCGCGTCCGCGCCGAGGTTGGCGTAGGAGATCAGGTCGTGCGGGCCGCGGACGCCGGACTCGGCCACCTTCACGATGTGCGCCGGGATGGCGTCCACCACGTTGCCGAAGGTGTTGCGGTCGACCTCGAGGGTCTTGAGGTTGCGGGCGTTGACGCCGATGATCCGCGCGCCGGCGTCGACCGCACGGGCGATCTCCTCCTCGTCGTGCACCTCGACCAGCGGGGTGAGGCCGATCGACTCGGCCCGCTCGATGAGCGAGACCAGGGCCGGCTGCTCGAGCGCGGCGACGATCAGCAGCGCCAGGTCGGCGCCGTGGGCACGGGCCTCCCAGAGCTGGTAGGCGGTGACGATGAAGTCCTTGCGCAGGACCGGGGTGTCGACCGCGGCGCGGACGGCGTCGAGGTCGGCGAGCGAACCGCCGAAGCGGCGCTGCTCGGTCAGCACGCTGATCGCGGCGGCGCCGCCGGCCGCGTAGTCCTTGGCCAGGGCGGCCGGGTCGGCGATGGCCGCCAGCGCGCCCTTCGACGGGCTGGAGCGCTTGACCTCGCAGATCACCCGGACCCCGTCGCCCTTCAGGGCGGCGACGCCGTCCTTGGCGTCGGGTGCCTTGGCCGCGAGCTCCTTGAGCTCGTCCAGGGTGACCCGGGCCTGTCGCTCGGCGAGGTCCTCGCGGACCCCGTCGATGATCTCGTCGAGCACACTCACGCGAGCGCCCCCATCATTTTCTGCTGGCTCTGAGCCGACAGGGTGGGCCCTGCCGGGTCTTGCAGTCGGTCTGACCTCGGGGGGCGGGCCCGCTGGGACCGGTGAAGATCCGGTGCCGGTCCACCCTCGTCGGTCCTTCGATGGTATCGGGCGCGGGGGGCGCGAGGTGCATCGGACCAGCTCGCGTCTCGCGGAGCGGACCCCGTTCGTACCGGCGCGTACCCCCGGCGTGCACGCCCAGGACGTGCGCCGGTCCCGCACTACGGCCGCCCGACACCGCGCCCTGGCGGCGGGCGGCTTCAGAGCGGCAGCGGCGCCAGTCCGGCCCCGATCGGGAGGTTGCGCACCACGGTGAAGACCACCAGCAGCAGCACCAGCAGCACGGTCTGCCGGGCCCCGAAGGAGAACCGGGGGGCAGGCACACCGGTCAGCGCGGCCCAGGCCCAGCGCAGCCAGAACACCGCCAGCACCACGGCCAGCACCATCACCAGCAGGTTGTCGTGACCGGCCGCATTGAGATCACCCCTGGTCAGCGCGTGGACACAGCGCAGGCCGCCACAGCCGGGGCACCACCAGCCGGTGGCCCGCAGCACCGGGCAGACCGGGTAGTGGCCGGGGGCGTTGGGGTCGACCGCGGCGACGTACGCGGTCGGCAGGCCGACCGTCACGAGGGCGGCCAGCGGACGGCCGAGCCTGCGGAGCGGGGATGCCTGCGGGGCCGGGGCGGCGGGAACGTTCACGGAAGCGATTGTGCCGCCCGGGCGGGCCGCCCCGGCAGAGGCCGGACGGCGGGCGTGGCGGGCCCGCCGTCCTTCGAACTCCCGTGCCGGCCGGGCGGACCGGCCGCGCGGGTCGGCCGCGCGGGTCGGCCGCGGACCGGCCGTGCAGTGGGGTCGGGTCAGGCGGCCGCGACCGGGGTCCGCTCGACGGCCGGCTCGGCCGGCGCGAAGTGCGGGCTCGGCTGCTTGCCCATGCCCGCCATCGCCATGGCCTTGCCGACCACGCCGGCGGCCACGACGACCACGAGACCGGCCCAGAAGAGCAGGACGTTGGGGATGATCATCGCGACACCGCTGATGGTGAAACCGATGAAGGCGATGGTCACGCCGGTCCAGGCGGCGGGAGTGTGGCCGTGCGCTGCTGCCGACATCTGCTGGTGCTCCTTGAGTCCTCGGGTCCCGGCCGGGCCGCCGCGTGGCGCTCGACGGGTTGACGGGTTCCATTGTGCCGGGCCTTGACGGCGAGCCCCAAAGGGGGGCCCGGTAGCCCTCGTCACACTCCCCGGGCGTTTCAGCCGGTCGGGTCCTCGCCGCGGTCCAGCGCCTTCCACAGGTCGGCCGGGGAACCCGCCGTGCGGGGCGCGGCCGCGCCCTTGCGGACGGGCGCCTCGTAGCGGGCGCCCATGGCGGGCCACGACCGGCCCGAGCGGACGGTCAGCAGGCCCGCCAGCGCCAGCAGCAGCGCGCCGGCCAGAGCGACCCACGGCCAGCCGGAGTGGGTGATCTGCTGGGCCTGCGCGTCGGCCAGCGCCAGCTTGCGGGCGGCCTCGGTGTGCAGCCCGGCCGTGTCGGTGGCCCCGAGCACGGCGCCCGCCGCCGCCCCGAGCCCGGCCAGGACGGTCAGCACGCCGACGGCCGTACGGGCCCGGCCGCGCACCGCGAACACCGCCACCGCGGCGGCCAGCGCCACCAGCGTGAGCCCCCCGGGCAGCCCGGTCAGCGTGGCACCGGTCGCACTCACCGCCAGCCGGCCGCCGTCCAGCCCGGTCACCGTCCCCTCCGCCCAGGTCCGCCCGACGGCGGTGAGCACCAGGACGGCGCCGAGCGCGGTCAGCAGCAGCATCAGGGACAGGCTGCGGCGGTCGGTGGGGCGCGGAGCGGTCTGTTCGGTCACCCGTCCACTATCCCCGACCCGGGCACCGGCCCCCTCAGGCGGGGTCCCGCGGGAAGCCGTCGGTCCGGATCACGACCTCCCGGCCTTCGAGCGGGACCGTCAGGTCCTCGCCGAACGGCACCCGCCCGGTCTCGCGGTACACCCCCGACCGCTGCGGGGCCGAGTGCACCGTGCAGACACCCTCGCGCGGGTCGATGACCACGCAGACCGGGATGCCGCACTCGGCGTACAGCCGCAGCTTCTTGACGAAGTCGTTGTCCTGGCTCGACGGCGAGGCGACCTCCAGGACGGCCTCCAGGTCGTGCCACTCGTAGCGCCCGCGGATGTTGTGCTCGGCGTCCGGAGCGACGATGGCCAGGTCCGGGGCGTAGCCGTACAGGGCGGACGGGAAGTCGACCATGACATCGGAGAGGATGTCGCCCCGCCCGGCCAGCTGCTGCTCGATCTGCGGGGCGGCACGAAGGATGACCTTCCACTGACTTTCGCCCTGGGGCGTCATGATGATCTTCCCGTCCGTGATCTCGACGCGGTAGCCGTTCGGGAAGTTCGTGCCCTCCAGGACGTCCCAGGCACTCTCCGTGGTCATCGCGGTCACGCCGTCAGCCTCCTTCTCCGAGCCGACACCCCTGCTGTCCTCACGATAGCGGCGCGCGAAGGGTGTTGGCGGTGGCGACCGCGCGCAGGACGGCGGCCGCCTTGTTGCGGCACTCGGCGTCCTCGCTCGCCGGGTCGGAGTCGGCGACCACGCCAGCGCCGGCCTGGACGAAGGCGGTGCCGCCGCGGATCAGGGCGGTGCGGATGGCGATCGCGGTGTCGGAGTCGCCGGCGAAGTCCAGGTAGCCGACGCAGCCGCCGTACAGGCCGCGGCGGGTGGGCTCCAGCTCTTCGATGATCTGCATCGCCCGCGGCTTGGGCGCCCCGGAGAGGGTGCCCGCCGGGAAGCAGGCGGTGAGCACGTCGAAGGCGGTCCGCCCGGCGGCGACCTTGCCGGTGACGGTGGAGACGATGTGCATCACGTGGCTGTAGCGCTCGATCGCCATGAAGTCGACCACCTCGACGCTGCCCGGCTCGCAGACCCGCCCGAGGTCGTTGCGCCCGAGGTCGACCAGCATCAGGTGCTCGGCCCGCTCCTTGGGGTCGGCGAGCAGTTCCGCGGCCAGCTCCGCGTCCTCGTGCGGGGTGGCGCCGCGGTGCCGGGTGCCGGCGATCGGGTGCACCATCGCCTCGCCGTCGGTGACCTTGACCAGCGCCTCCGGGCTGGAACCGACCACGTCGAAGCCGCCCTCCGCGGTGCCGTCCGGCCCCGGGAAGCGGAACAGGTACATGTACGGGCTGGGGTTGGTGGTGCGCAGCACCCGGTAGACGTCCAGGGCGCTGGCCGGGCAGGGCGCCTCGAACCGCTGCGAGGGGACCACCTGGAACGCCTCGCCGGCCCGGATCCGCTCCTTCACCTCCTCCACCGCCTTGCGGTACGGCTCGCCGCCGAACGGCGAGCGGGCGTCGGCGGCGGTCGGGGTGAAGGTGGCGAGGCCGGGGTCGACCGGCTTGCGCAGGTCGGCCTCCATCGCGTCGAGCCGGGCGAGGGCGTCCGCGTGGGCCTCGTCGACGCCGGAGGCGAGGTCGTTGTGGTTGACCGCGTTGGCGATCAGCACCACGCTGCCGTCGACGTGGTCGAGCACGGCCAGGTCGGTGGCGAGCAGCATGGTCAGCTCGGGCAGCCCCAGGTCGTCCGGGGTCAGGTCGGGCAGCTTCTCCAGGCGGCGGACGATGTCGTAGCCGAGGTAGCCGACCAGGCCGCCGGTGAGCGGCGGCAGGCCGTCGTCGGCGGGCCGGGGGGTGTGCAGGGCGGCCAGTGCGGCGCGCAGCACCTCCAGCGGGTCACCGGTGGTGGGGATGCCGACGGGCGGTGTGCCGAGCCAGCGGGCGTCGCCGTCGGGGCCGACGGTCAGGGTGGCGGCGCTGCGCACGCCGACGAAGGAGTACCGGGACCAGCTGCGGCCCTGCTCGGCGGACTCCAGCAGGAAGGTGCCGGGCCGTTCGGCGGCGAGGCTGCGGTACACGCCGATCGGGGTGAGGCCGTCCGCGAGGAGCCGGCGGGTGACGGGGATGACCCGGGTGTCTGCGGCGAGCTTGCGGAAGGCCTCAAGGTCCATGGGGTGCGGCACCGTTCGAAGTTGGGGCGGGCGGGACTGGGAGAAGGTTACCGAGCGGGCAGCAGCACGTCGGCGTCGAAGCAGGTCCGCTCGCCGGTGTGGCAGGCCGCGCCGACCTGGTCGACCTTGACCAGCAGGGTGTCGCCGTCGCAGTCCAGGGCGACGCTCTTGACGTGCTGGAGGTGGCCGGAGGTGTCGCCCTTGACCCAGTACTCGCTGCGGCTGCGGCTCCAGTAGGTGCAGCGGCCGGTGGTGAGGGTGCGGTGCAGTGCCTCGTCGTCCATCCAACCGAGCATCAGCACCTCACCGGTGTCGTACTGCTGGGCGACGGCGGGCAGCAGGCCGTCCTCGGTCCGCTTGAGGCGGGCCGCGACGGCCGGGTCGAGGGCGGTGGTGCCGGGGGCGGCGGGCGTGGTGGACATACCACCATTGTGGCAGCCGGGGTGCGGCGGCCGGGTCCGGTGGTGCCGCGGCGGCGGGTCAGGGGCTCTCGCAGCCGTCCGGCCACACCAGCTGGACGAACAGGCCGGCCCGCCGGGCGTCCTCGATCACCCGGGCGCCCGCGCCGTCCGGACGGCCGTCCCAGACCGCGATCAACTCGTCGACCATGCCGACCAGCGCGCGGCCGGTGTCGTCGCCGAGCCCGCCGAACGCGACCGGGGCCAGCCGGTGCACGGCGGCGGCGCGGCCGAGCAGCCGGTGTCCGGTACGCCCGGCGGGATCGGTCGGCTCGGCGGGCGTGGTGGAGGCGGCGGAGGCCGGGACGATCGCCTCGATCCTGCCGCCGTGGTCGAGCACCGCCTGCGCGAACCAGCGCTCCGGCCCGGGCGCCAGGCAGCCGACCCCGACCAGCTCGTAGGCGCCGTAGGCGGTCACCAGGCGCCAGAGCTCGCCGCGGATGAGCATCTCGGAGATCTCCGAGAGTCCTTCGTGTCCGATGATTCCGACGCGCATCAACAGGGTCCCTTGATCCGGGTCGTGCCGCAGCCAGCTTAGTGCCGTGGCCCGGTGCCGCCTCCGGCGGCCGCTGTGCGCCGGAGTGCCCGGGTGCGCCCGGCCGGGGCCGGGACGCATCGGGCCGCGAGGGGCCGCGACGGGGCGGGGGCCGCCCGGCACGGCAAGGCCTCGGGCGGGTGCGGCGGGCCCGGCCGTCCGTCAGGGCCCGGCGCGGCGGGCGCCGTTGGCACACGATCCCCGGCGGTCGGCGGCGGCGCTGCGGTAGTTTTGGCCACCGACCGAGGCGAACGCCAGTGCGGTGGACGCCGTCAGCGAGCCGGCCGCGACGGCGGTCGGACACCGGACCGAGGAGACCTTCGGGTGAGCACCTACCAGCAGTCCCCCGGGGCGGCACCCGGCCGCGACGGCGCCGGCGCACCGGCCGGCCACCCGGCGCTGCAGCAGACCGCCGCCCCGCACCTGCACCCCGGGGAGGCCCTGGCCGGTGTGTTCCCGGTGCGCCTCGACCCGCTGCTGCCGCTCTACTTCTCCCGGGAGATCGCCGCCCACGAGATCGCCTGGGCCCCGGCCCGGGTCGCGGTGCGCGCGCTGCGCCGGTTCTGGCGCGGCCTGTGGACGTACTTCCTGCCGCGGTGGCTGGTGGAGATCTTCATCCCGGACCTGATGTACCGCCGGCCGTACGGGCTGCGCCTGGAGCGCCGGCTGTACCGGGCGCTGCGGCGGCCGCTGCACGGCGGTTCCTGGAGCGGCGGCCGGGAGAGCCTGGCCGGGCGGTTGTGGACGGCGGTGCGGACCACGCCGGGCGAGAAGTTCCGGGCCGACCACGACCTGTTCACGCTGGTCCTGACGGACCGGCGGCTGCTGGTGCTGAGCCGCACCTGGACCTTCGAGCGGCACGAGGCGTACCGGGCCGTGCCGCTGTTCGAACTGCCCGTCGGCAGCTTCGCGCTGCGCGGGAAGGTCCCCGGTTCCTGGTTCACCTTCCGGGCCGACCTGGCCTTCTCGGACGGCTCGTGGATCGCGCTCGACCTGGACCGGGAGGACAACGCCGAGCAGTTCACCGCGGCCATGGCCCGGTACTCGGCCTGGTCCTGACCGACGGCCGTCGGCCGGCCCGGACCGCGGGGGTCCGGGCCGGCCGGGGACCTCGTCACTGTCAGCCGAAGGCCTGCTCGATCCGGGCGCGGTCCACCCGGTAGGGAGCGGGGTCGTGCGCGAGGCCGACGTCGTGCAGCAGTTCGCCCTCGACGGCGTTCTTGTTGGTCTCGCCGGTCAGGCCCTCCTTCGCCACCGCCCAGGCGGACTGGCCGGCCGCCCGGCCGAGCCCGCCGCCGGAGAGCTCGCCGCGCTGCACCGGGTCGTCGTCCTCGATGCCGAGCGCCGACCGCAGACCGTCCTCGGCCTTGCCGGTGACGTAGTTGTCGCCCTGCTTGACGGCCTGTCGGGCGGCGAAGTCCTTGAGACCGTCGCCGACCCCGGACAGCGACCGGTTCTGCCAGGCCTCCTTGCCCAGCTTCCCGAGGCCCTCGCCGCCCTCCTCGAAGTCCCGCAGGCCCTGCGCGGCGGTGCGGACGTTCTTGAGCTCCGACAGCGCGGTCCTGGCGGTCCGGATGTTCCTGACCGCCTTGACGGCGGTGCCGAGCTCCTTGAGCGCCTTGAGCAGCTTCTCCAGGTTGGTGGCCAGCTCGGTGGAGACGCGGCCGACCCGGGCGACGAAGACCGCGATCTCCGCCTCGGTGATCAGGGCGTCCACGACCAGGCCGATGCCGAGCGTGAGGACCGCGACGACGGCCTCCGCGGCCAGCGAGGCGATCAGCACCTCGATCGCCTCGCTGATGATCTCGATGACCATGCCCTCGGCCATCGCGCACTCCTGCGCGGCCGAGTTGATGATCTGCGCGGTCTGCAGCATCTCCTCGGCGGTGGCGTCGAGCGCCTCGGCCACCTCGCCCATGTGGCGCCCGAAGGCGTCCGAGGCGGACCCCTGCCAGGCGCCGGCCAGCGAGACGGCGCCGGAACGCAGTTCCTCGGCCACCATCTGGACGGCCTTCGCCTGGGCCTGCCACTCCTCGGCGGCGGCGTTCAGCTGGTCGAGGTCACCCGTGACCTTCTCCAGCATGTCCATCAGGCCGGACTTCTCCAGCGCCCACTCGACCGCCTCGTCCAGCGCGCCGCCGAGGCCGCCGCGGGACGGGTGGGCCGCGGGCTCCAGCGGGGCCATCGGCGCGGCCGGCTGTGCCTGCGCCCAGCCGTACGCCCCGCTCGCCGCCGGCAGCAGCGCGCCCGGCATGGCGCCCGGGTACGGTCCGGCGGAGCCGTAGACCGACCGGTCCCCGGCGAAGCCACCAGGCTCGCCGTAGGAGCTGCCGTCACCGTACGCGCCCTCGCCGTACGCGCCCTCGCCGTAGGCACCGGGCTCGCCGTACGCACCGCCCTCGCCGTAGCCGCCGGGCTCGCCGTAACCCCCCGGCTCACCCCCGGCCTCCCCGGCGCCCTCCTCGGGGCTGCCGAAGATCTTGTTGCCGGCCCACTCGCCCGCCTTGTCGCCGAGCTGGGCCCCGGCCGCTTCGCCGGCCGACCGGCCCATGCCCACGTACCAGGGCTCGGCCGGACCGTCGGCTCCCGGGTCGCCGTCGCCCGGGGTGGTGTCCCCCGTGCCGTCCCCGGCGGTGTCGCCGCGCGGGGTGGTGCCGTCCGGGTGGCCGGTGGTGCCGGTGGTGCCGGTGGGCTCCTCCGCGCCCGGCTGGGCGGGTCGGCGGGTCGGGGTGCCGCCCTCGTCGTCGGCCTGGCCGGCCGGGCGGTGGGTGGGCTCCGGGGCCGGCGGCGGGGTGTGGGCGGGGGCCGGGGCCGGCGGATGCGCGGGCGGCGGCGGGGTGCGGGTGGTGGGTGCCGTCGGATGGTGCGACGGGCCGTGCGAGGGTGAGTGCGAACCCGGGTGCCTGCTCACCGGCCGCCCCCGAGACCCGAGCTGATCATGCGATCGTGCTCGGCGTAGTTCTGTGCGGTGTAGGCGAGCCCGTCCGCCGTGCTCGCCAGCGCCTGGACCAGGTCGGCGACGTTCTGCCGGCCCGCGGAGGCGTGCTCCTGGTAGGTGTGCGCCAGGTTCTGGGCGTTGGGCAGGTGGCCGAAAGCGCTCGCCGAGATGGTGATGCCGGATACCGCCGCCTGGATCTGGTCGAGCTGCTCGACCTGGTCGGTGACGGTTGACGCGTATCTACCGATAGCTTCGGGATCCACCCGAAACCCGCTGTCCCCCATGGCAGATGCCTTTCCTCTTCCGGTGATGAAGCGGCTTATCGTACTGACATGCCATCGGGTCCGGTCACCGAGGGGGACCTCGGGCCGACCCTGCGTCAGCTACCGACGGAGCCGCGTCAGCCACCGGCGGACCCTCGCGTCACCGAACCCGTGGCGCCGCCCGCGCCGCACCGCGAGAATGGTCGCCCACCCTGGCGGCGACCGGTCGGCGTCGCGGGGCGACCGAGGGGAGCAGTCCGGATGGAGAGCCAGACACCGGCCCGGCCACCGCGCCGCGTCAGGACCGCCGTCATCGCACTGGTGGCGCTGGCCCTGGTGGCCGCGGCCGCGCTCTGGCTGTGGCCGGACGGACGGAAGAAGGCCGCCGCTCCCCCGCCGCCCCCCGCGTCGAGCCCGGCGGACAGCCCCTCGCCGAGCCCCTCGAAGGTCCTCCCCTACCCCTACTTCCTGCCGGGCACCTGCCTGGACCACCCGCAGTTGAGCACCACCGTCACCCGGGCCGAGGAGCGGCCGTGCACCCAGCCGCACGACGGCGAGGCCATCGTCAACGTGGTGCTGCCGGACGGGCTCACCAGCGACACCCAGATCGGCCGCGCCCTGCGCGAGCTGTGCGCGGCGCCGCTGGCCGAGTGGCAGCAGCGGCAGGGCGGCGGCGGCCCGTACTTCGGGTTCCCGCTCGGCCCCTACCTGGCCTTCTACCAGCAGGGCATGCACGACGCGACCTGCACCCTGACCGCCAGCGACCGGCAGGGCGGCAGGAAGCTGACCGGCAGCCTGCACTGACCGCCGGTCAGCTCCCCACCACCCGTACCGGGTCCGTCACTCGGGCATCATGCCCATCTGCCGCATCATGCCGACCGAGTCCCAGGACCACCAGCCTTCCTTCACCTTGCCGTCCTCGAACCGGAACATCGTCATCCCGGCCGCCTCGATGGTCTTGCCGCTCGCCGGCATCCCCATGAACTCGCCGGTGTGGGTGCCGCGCCACATCCAGCGGGTGGCCACCTGGTCGCCGTCGGCGAGCTGGCCCTGGATGTCGAAGGTGAAGTCGAAGGACTTCCGGTAGCCCTCGATCATCGCCTTGACGGCCTCCGGACCCACGGTGTCGCCGGCCATCGACGGGTCGTGGTCGCGGTAGTCCGGGGCCATCAGCTCGTCGATCGCCGACATGTCGCCCGCCGCGGTGTCGACCAGCAGCCGGCGGACCGTCGCCATGTTGAGCTGGTCCTCGCGCATCACGTCGAGGTCGGTGAAGGTGGGCGGCTCCTCGCAGAGCGCCACCATCTCCCGGAAGATCCGGTCGGTCTCCGGCAGGACGGAGTTGCGCATCGCCGCCTCGTACGACGGGAACTCGACGATCTCGACGATGTGCTTCGCGTCCGCCCGGTCGGTGCCGACCGTCGCGTGGGTCGCGGTGCGGCGGCCCGCGGTCTGCTCGATCCAGTCGTCCATCAGCCGGTTGAGCTGGTCCGGCTGCTCCGTCCGGCACTCGACGATCTGTAGAAAGGTCATCGCGGAACCTCCCGATCACACCCCCTGACTGCCTGCGTCCGCGGATCGCGCTGCCTCCCACTCTCCTCCCGGCCCCGGGCCATCACAAGGCGGGACCGGGGCCTGCCCTGCGGGCGGCACACGGCCATAGGGTGGGCGGCATGGCGACGACGTACGCACGGGTGGAACGGGAACGGCTGGCCTCGCTGCTGGCGGCGGCGGGTCCCGGGGCGGCGACGCTCTGCGGCGGCTGGCGGACCAGGGAGCTGGCCTCGCACCTGGTGCTGCGCGAGCACCGGCCGGACGCCGCGGCCGGGATCCGGCTGCGGCCGCTGGCCGGGTGGAACGCCCGGGTGCAGGCCTCGATCGCCGCCAGGCCGTACGAGGAACTGCTGCGCACCTTCCGGGCGGGCCCGCCGCGGCTGTCGCCGTTCGCGCTGCCGGGGGCGGACGAGGCCGCCAACCTGGTCGAGTACTTCGTCCACGCCGAGGACGTCCGGCGGGCGGCCGACGGCTGGCAGCCGGGACAGGACGACGGGCGGCCGCCGGTCGAACCGGGGCTCGCCGAGGCGCTGTGGCGGCGGCTGCCGGCGGTCGCCCGGTTCGGGGCCGGGGTGCGGCTGCCGGTACGGCTGGAGTTCGAGCGGCCGGACGGCCGGACGGCGGCCGTCGCGCACCGGACCGGGCCGACGGTACGGGTCCGCGGCGAGAGCGCCGAGCTGATGCTGTTCGCCTTCGGGCGCGGCGCCCGGGCGGCCGTCGAGGCGCAGGGAGCGCCGCAGGCGGTGGCGCTGCTCGCGGGGGTACTGCCGCTGCCGTGACCGGCGGGTCCCGCCGGATTGTCAGTGGGGTGTGCCAGCCTGACAGCGACCGGGGACGTGTCCTGCGTCACAGCGGTGACGCGCGGCCCCGGCCTGGCCCGAAGGAGCACCCGCACATGGTCACCACCGACTTCCGGACCGGCTCGCCCAACTGGCTGGACCTCGGCAGCCCGGACCCCGAGGCCGCCGCCGCCTTCTACGGCGCGGTCTTCGGCTGGTCCTTCGCCTCGGCCGGTCCGCAGGCCGGCGGGTACGGCTTCTTCCAGCAGGGCGGGCTGACGGTCGGCGCCCTCGGGCCGCTCACCGAGCCGGGCGCGGTGTCGGCGTGGACGCTCTACTTCCGGACGCCCGACGCGGACGCCACCGCCAAGGACGTCGAGCAGGGCGGCGGCACGGTCCGGATGGCGCCCGGCGACGTCTTCGACGCCGGGCGGATGGCCGCGTTCACCGACCCGACCGGTGGGCAGTTCGCCGTCTGGCAGCCGGCCAGGACCAAGGGGCTGGACGAGGTCGGCTCTCCGGGCAGCTTCGTCTGGGCCGAGCTGCACAGCACCGACGTCCCGCGGGCGCTCGCCTTCTACCGGGACGTGTTCGGCTGGCGCACGCAGGAGTTCGAGGGGTCGAGCGACTACGTGGTGCTGTCCACCGCGGACGGCGACCAGCAGGAGGCCGGGTTCGGCGGCGCGGCGCCGCTGCACGCCGAGCTGTCCCCCGGCTGGCTGCCGTACTTCGCGACCGAGGACCCGGACGCGGTGGTGGCCGCGGCCACCGCGGGTGGCGGCTCGGTGGTGGTGGCCGCGGCGGACGTGCCCGGCGCCGGGCGGCTGGCCGTCCTGAAGGACCCGTTCGGGGCGGCGTTCGCGGTGCTGCGGCCGGATCCGCGGATGTGAGGGGGCCTGCGGCGGGGAAGGGGCCTGGGGAGGGGAAGGGGCCTGGGGAGGGGAAGGTACCGGCCGGGGTCCTTCCGGAGTCGCGCAGTTCCCCGCGCCCCTGGGGAAGGTGCCGGGTGCGGTGGGGACGGAGACGCTCCGGGCCCGCTTCTTCCGGGTTCGCGCAGTTCCCCGCGCCCCTGTTCCCCGCCGCCCCCGGGGGCCGGGTCAGCGGACGGGGTGGCCGGTCTCGCGGAGGGACTGCTTGACCTCGCCGATCGTCAGGTCGCCGAAGTGGAAGACGCTGGCGGCGAGCACCGCGTCCGCACCGGCGTCGACGGCCGGCGCGAAGTCGGCGAGCTTGCCGGCGCCGCCGGAGGCGATCACCGGGATCGAGACTGCCTTGCGGGCGGCCCGGATCAGCTCCAGGTCGTAGCCGTCCTTGGTGCCGTCCGCGTCCATCGAGTTGAGCAGGATCTCGCCCGCGCCCAGCTCGGCCGCGCGCGCGGCCCACTCGATCGCGTCCAGGCCGGTGCCCCGACGGCCGCCGTGGGTGGTCACCTCGAAGCCGGAGGGGGTCACCGTGCCTTCGGGGCAGCGGCGGGCGTCCACCGACAGCGCCAGCACCTGCCGGCCGAACCGCTCGGCGATCTCCCGGATCAGCTCGGGCCGACTGATCGCGGCGGTGTTGACGCCGACCTTGTCGGCGCCGGCCCGCAGCAGCTTGTCGACGTCGTCGGCGGTCCGTACGCCGCCGCCGACGGTGAGCGGGATGAAGACCTGCTCGGCGGTCCGGCGGACCACGTCGTAGGTGGTGGCCCGGTCGCCGGAGGAGGCGGTGATGTCCAGGAAGGTCAACTCGTCGGCGCCCTGGGCGTCGTAGAGCTTGGCGAGCTCGACCGGGTCGCCGGCGTCGCGCAGGTTCTGGAAGTTGACGCCCTTGACGACCCGTCCGGCGTCGACGTCCAGACAGGGGATGACTCGTACGGCGAGGGTCACTGCGTGCCTTCCAAGGAGGTTGCCAGCCCGGGACGGTAGGCCTCGATCTCGACCTCGACCATCATCCGGGAGTCGATCAGGCCCTCGACCACGACCATGGTGGCGACCGGGCGGACCGTGTCGAACAGCTGCTTGTGTGCGCGGCCGGCCTCGTCGCAGTCCCGGACGTGGGTCAGGTACATCCGGGTGCGGACCACGTCGGCGGCCGAAAGCCCGTACTCGGCGAGCGCCTTGAACGCCACCTCGAAGGCGGCCAGGGTCTGGTGGTACGGGTCGCCCTCGTGCTGGACCATGCCGTTCTCGAAGGCGGTGGTCCCTGCGACGAGGACGGTGTCCCCGACCGCGACGGCCCGGGAGAATCCGAACTGCTCCTCCCAGGGGGAGGAGCCGGAGACTCGGTGCGAACGCGGCGCGGCCGGGGTATCGGTCATCGGGACACAGCCTCCAGGGCCTCTTCGAGGGTGAACTTCTGCTCGTAGAGGGCCTTGCCCACAATCGAACCCTCGACACCTTCGGGTACCAGGGTGGCGATGGCGCGCAGGTCGTCGAGCGAGGAGACGCCGCCGGAGGCGACCACCGGCCGGTCGGTCGCGGCGCAGACGTTGCGCAGCAGCTCCAGGTTGGGGCCGGTCAGGGTGCCGTCGCGGTTGACGTCGGTGACCACGTAGCGGGCGCAGCCCTCGGAGTCGAGCCGGGCGAGCACCTCGTAGAGGTCGCCGCCGTCGCGGGTCCAGCCGCGGCCGCGCAGGGTGGTGCCGACCACGTCCAGGCCGACCGCGATCTTGTCCCCGTGCTCGGCGATCACCTTGGCGACCCACTCCGGGGTCTCCAGGGCGGCGGTGCCGAGGTTGACCCGGGTGCAGCCGGTGGCGAGGGCGGCGGCCAGCGAGGCGTCGTCGCGGATGCCGCCGGAGAGCTCGACCTTGATGTCGAGGCGGCCGGTGACCTCGGCCAGCAGCTCGCGGTTGGAGCCGGTGCCGAAGGCGGCGTCCAGGTCGACCAGGTGCAGCCACTCGGCGCCGGCGTGCTGCCAGGCGAGCGCGGCGGCGAGCGGCTCGCCGAAGGAGGTCTCGGTGCCGGAGGCGCCCTTGACCAGGCGGACGGCCTGGCCGTCGCGGACGTCGACGGCGGGGAGGAGTTCGAGGCGGCTCATCGGTGGAAAGGCTCCTGGCTCAGAGGGTGTTGACCCAGTTGGTCAGCAGGGCGGCGCCGGCGTCGCCGGACTTCTCGGGGTGGAACTGGGTGGCCCACAGCGGGCCGTTCTCCACCGCCGCGACGAACGGCTGCCCGTGGGTGGTCCAGCTGACCAGCGGGGCGGCGATGGACTCGTTGGTGACCTGCAGCTCCCAGTTGCGCACCCCGTAGGAGTGCACGAAGTAGAAGCGCTCCTGGGGGTCGAGTCCGGCGAACATCCGGCTGCCCGCGGGGACGTCCACGGTGTTCCAGCCCATGTGCGGGACGATCGGTGCGTCCAGCGGCTCGACGGTGCCGGGCCACTCGTCGCAGCCGGCGCTCTCCACGCCGTGCTCGACGCCCCGCTCGAAGAGGATCTGCATGCCGACGCAGATGCCGAGCACCGGGCGGCCGCCGGCGAGCCGGCGGCCGATGATCACATCGCCGCGGACCGCCTTGAGGCCGCGCATGCAGGCCTCGAAGGCGCCGACGCCGGGGACGAGCAGCCCGTCGGCGTTCAGGGCGGTCTGGAAGTCGGAGGTCACGGTGACGTCCGCGCCGGTGCGCTCGACGGCGCGCTGGGCGGAACGCAGGTTGCCGGAGCCGTAGTCGAGGACGACGACGTTCTTGGCCATCAGGTTTCTCTGGTCTCTTCCGTCGCTGGTCTGTCGCTGGCCTAGAGGCGCATCACGCCGGAGGCCAGGCACAGCGCGGCACCGATCGCGAGGACCGCGATCAGGCTCTTGGACTGCTTCTGCTTCCAGAACGAGTACACGCCGCCGGACAGGAAGAGCCCGGCGATGATCAGCAGTGTTGCGGACTTGCTCACAGCGCACCCTTGGTCGAGGGGAGGATGCCCGCCGCGCGCGGGTCGCGCTCGGAGGCGTAGCGCAGAGCACGCGCGAGTGCCTTGAACTGGCACTCGACGATGTGGTGCGCGTTGCGACCGTACGGGACGTGCACGTGCAGGGCCACCTGCGCCTGGGCGACGAAGGACTCCAGTATGTGCCGGGTCATGGTGGTGTCGTAGCTGCCGATCATCGGCGCCATGTTCTCCGGCTCGGTGTGCACCAGGTAGGGACGGCCGGAGAGGTCCACGGTGACCTGGGCCAGCGACTCGTCCAGCGGCACGGTGCAGTTGCCGAAGCGGTAGATGCCGACCTTGTCGCCGAGCGCCTGCTTGAAGGCGGCGCCGAGCGCGAGGGCGGTGTCCTCGATCGTGTGGTGGGTGTCGATGTGCAGGTCGCCGTCGGTCTTCACGGTGAGGTCGAAGAGTCCGTGGCGGCCCAGCTGGTCGAGCATGTGGTCGTAGAACCCGACGCCCGTGGAGATCTCGGTCCTCCCGGTGCCGTCGAGGTCGATCTCGACCAGGACGGAGGTCTCCTTGGTGGTGCGTTCGACGCGGCCGGTACGGGACATGCGGGTTACAGCTCCTTGATGGAATAGCGGACGGCGTCGAGGAAGGCGTCGTTCTCGGCGGGGGTGCCGGCGGTGACGCGCAGCCACCCGGGAACGCCGTTGTCCCGGACCA
Organism: Kitasatospora sp. NEAU-CNBT7; assembly: GCF_057220535.1. Classification (NCBI taxonomy): domain Bacteria; kingdom Bacillati; phylum Actinomycetota; class Actinomycetes; order Kitasatosporales; family Streptomycetaceae; genus Kitasatospora; species Kitasatospora sp. NEAU-CNBT7. The sequence continues at coordinate 104,873 of NZ_JBXQQB010000012.1, forward strand.
GCACGCCCCGGTCGAGGATCGCCCGCCAGACCGCGTGGGTGTCGGCGAAGCGGCCGAACTGGATGAAGTTGGCGTCGGAGTCGGTGACCTCGAGGCCGAGGCCGCGCAGCGCGTCGACCAGCCGGTCGCGCTCGGCCTTCAGCTGCTCGACGTAGCCGAGCAGGGTGTCGGTGTGCTCCAGGCAGGCCAGCGCGGTGGCCTGGGTGACCGCCGACAGGTGGTAGGGCAGCCGGACCAGCTGGACGGCGTCGACCACGGCCGCGTCGGCGGCCAGGTAACCGAGCCGCAGGCCGGCCGCGCCGAACGCCTTGGACATGGTGCGGGTGACCACCAGGTTGGGGCGGCCCGCCAGCAGCGGCAGCAGCGAGGCGCGGTGCGAGAACTCCACGTACGCCTCGTCGACGACCACCAGGCTCGGGCGGGCCGCCTGCGCGGCCTCGTACAGCGCGAGCACGGTGTCCGCGGCGACCGCGGTGCCGGTCGGGTTGTTCGGCGAGCAGACGAAGACCACGTTCGGCCGGTGCTCGGCGATGGCCCGGGTGGCGGCGTCGAGGTCGATGGTGAAGTCGTCGCGCCGCGGGCCGGAGATCCACTCGGTGCCGGTGCCCCGCGAGATCAGCGCGTGCATCGAGTACGAGGGCTCGAAGCCGAGCGCGCTGCGGCCGGGTCCGCCGAAGGTCTGCAGCAGCTGCTGGAGCACCTCGTTGGAGCCGTTGGCCGCCCAGACCTGCTCGCGGGTGCGGGCGAAGCCGGTGGTGGTGGTCAGGTAGGCGGCGAGGCCCTCGCGCAGCTCGACCGCGTCCCGGTCGGGGTAGCGGTTGAGGTGGCGGGCGGCCTCGGCGACCCGTTCCGCGATCCGGGCCACCAGCGGCTCCGGCAGCGGGTACGGGTTCTCGTTGGTGTTGAGCTGGACGGGCACGTCGAGCTGGGGTGCACCGTACGGGGACTGGCCGCGCAGCTCGTCCCTGATGGGGAGGTCGTTCAGGTTCACGTACCGGGTACCGTCCAGTCGAAGCGGGCCTTGATCGCGTCACCGTGGCCGGGCAGGTCCTCCGCCTCGGCCAGGTTGACCACGTGCGCGGCGACGTCCGCCAGCGCCTCGCGGGAGTAGTCCACGACGTGGATGCCGCGCAGGAAGGACTGCACCGACAGCCCGGAGGAGTGGCAGGCGCAGCCGCCGGTGGGCAGCACGTGGTTGGAGCCGGCCGCGTAGTCGCCGAGCGACACCGGGGCGTACGCGCCGATGAAGATCGCGCCGGCGTTGCGCACCCGGGCGGCGACCGCGCGGGCGTCCCGGGTCTGGATCTCCAGGTGCTCGGCGGCGTAGGCGTTGACCACGGCGAGGCCCTGCTCCAGGTCGTCCACCAGCACGATGCCGGACTGCCGGCCGGCCAGCGCCTCGGTGACCCGCTCCCGGTGCCGGGTGACGGCGGTCTGCGCCTTCAGCTCGGCCTCGACCTCCTCGGCCAGCGCGAGCGAGTCGGTGACCAGCACCGAGGCGGCCATCGGGTCGTGCTCGGCCTGGCTGATCAGGTCGGCGGCGACCTCCCGTGCCGAGGCGGAGTCGTCGGCGAGGACGGCGATCTCGGTCGGACCGGCCTCGGCGTCGATCCCGATCCGGCCCTTGAGCAGGCGCTTGGCGGCGGCGACGTAGATGTTGCCCGGGCCGGTGACCAGGTTGACCGGCGCGCACTCCTCGGTGCCGTAGGCGAACATCGCGATGGCCTGCGCCCCGCCGGCCGCGTACACCTCGGTGACGCCGAGCAGCGCGCAGGCGGCCAGGATGGTCGGGTGCACGGAGCCGCCGAAGGCCTTCTGCGGCGGCGAGGTGACGGCGATGCCCGGCACCCCGGCCTCCTGGGCCGGCACCACGTTCATCACCACGGAGGACGGGTAGACGGCCAGGCCGCCCGGCACGTACAGGCCGACCCGGTCGACCGGCACCCAGCGCTCGGAGACGGTGCCGCCCGGCACCACCTCGGTGGTGTGGTCGGTGCGGCGCTGCTCGCGGTGGACCAGCCGGGCGCGGCGGATCGACTCCTCCAGCGCGGCCCGGACCTTCGGGTCCAGCCCCTCCAGCGCGGCGTCGATCCGGTCCTGCGGGACCCGGGTGGTCTCCAGCTTCACGCCGTCGAACCGCTCGGTGATCTCGATCAGCGCCGCGACCCCGCGATGGCGTACGTCCTCGCAGATCGGCCGCACCTTCTCCAGGGCGGCTTCCACGTCGAACTCGGCACGGGGCAGCACGTCGCGCGGGTCCGAGGAGGAGCCGCGCAGGTCGATTCGAGAGATCACAGGCCCAAGTGTAGGGAGTGGCCGAAACAGGCGGCCCGGCATTTCAGTCCGTGATACGAAAGCCGAGACAGCTGAAGATCTTCGGGGGGAGAGCGCGTGGACCAGGCACCGGCCAACTGGACCGTGACCGAGCAGCGGCTCTGGCAGGCCTTCCGGCAGGGCAGCGTGCACGATCTGCGGGTCGGCGACGACACCGTCGACGACGCCGCCGGACCGGCCGTCTGGGGCCCGGAGCGCACCGTCCGGTCCGAGGTGATCGCCCGGCTGCTGCTCGCCGGTCCGGCCCCCGCGCCCGGGCGGGTCGCCTCGCTCAAGCTCAGCGGCGCGCTGATCACCGGGCCGCTGGTGCTCGCCGGGGCCGACATCGGCCACTACATCGAGCTGCACCACTGCCGGTTCGAACGGAAGGTGCTGATCTCCGAGGCGCGGGCCGGCACCGTCCGGATGATCAACTGCCTGATACCCCGGCTCGAGGCGTCCCGGCTGGCCACCGAGGGCGACCTGCACCTGGCCCGCTGCCACCTCCCGCAGGGCATCCGGCTCACCGACGCCAAGATCGGCACCGACCTGCTGCTCAACCAGGCCGTCATCGGCTCCGACCGGCACGGCCGCGCGGTCTCCGCCGAGGGCCTCACGGTCAGCCAGGACCTGGAGGCCGACCGGCTCACCGCGCACGGCGAGGTCAGCCTGCGCTCGGCCCGGATCGGCGGCCGGCTCTCGCTGCGCGGCGCCCAGCTGCACGCCGCCGCCGACGACCGCAACTGCCTCAACCTGGCCCACATCACCGTCGGCCACACCCTCTACCTCGGGGGCTCCCTCGACGGCGGCTGGGCCGACTCCCGCACCATCTACGGCGACGGCTACGGCGCCCCGATCCCGCCCGGCACCCCCAGCACCCCGCTGCGGGCCCACGGCGGCGTCCGGCTGGTCGACGGCCGGTTCGAGAACGCCTGCCTGATCACCAACGCCGAGTTCCACCTCTCGCCGCTGCAGGAGCTCTCGCTGCGCCGGATCCAGACCCCCGAGCTGCGGATCACCTGCCCCACCCCGCCCGGCGGCAAGGTCTCGCTCTCCCGCGCCCGGGTCGGCAACCTGGTCGACACCCCGCAGAGCTGGCCGCGCAACGGCCTGGTCGGCCTGACCGGCTTCACCTACGAGTCGCTCCGCCCCGACCGGCCGTTCACCGTGCAGGAGCGGATCGCCTGGCTGGAGGGCGCGCTGGCCGAGTACCGGCCGGAGCCGTACGAGCAGCTGGCCGCCGCGCTGCGGCGGGACGGACGCGACGAGGACGCCCGCGAGGTGCAGTACGCCAAGCAGCGCCGCCGCCGGGCCGCCCTGCCGCTGCCGGGACGGCTCTGGGGCCTGCTGCAGGACTTCACCGTCGGCTACGGCTACCGCCCCGGGCGGGCCGCGCTGTGGCTGGTCATGGCCTGGGGGCTGGGCACCGGGTACTTCGCCGAGCACCCGCCGCCCCCGCTGAAGGCCGACGAGGTCCCCGCCTGGAACGCGCCGCTGTACGCGCTCAGCAAGGTGATCCCGGTGGTCGACCTCGGGCAGAGCGGCTGGAACCCCGACCAGCACGGACAGTGGGTGGCCGCCGCCCTGGTGATCACCGGGTGGGTGCTCGCCACCACCGTCGTGACCGCCGCGACCCGCCTGCTCCAGCGCGGCTGACCGCCGCCCGCGGCGGCGCCGGGGCGGGCGGGGGCGGTGACGGACGGCCACGGACGGCCGACTCGGGCGGCCCGTCGCACAAACGGCGGGGCGGGACCGGCGGCGCGGCAACTACGCTGTGCGCCGTGACTGAACGGCTGCCGCTCTTCCCGCTGAACACGGTCCTCTACCCGGGACTGGTGCTGCCCCTGCACGTCTTCGAGGACCGCTACCGCCGACTCGTGGCCGACCTCCAGGAGCAGCCCGAGGACCGGCCGCGCCGCTTCGGCATCGTCGCGATCCGGGACGGCCGCGAGGTGGCCCCGGTCCGCGAGAGCGACGAACCCGCCGGCCCGCTCGACGGCCTGGGCACCGTCACCGGGGACCCGCTGGAGGCCATCCACGACACCGGCTGCGTCGCCGACATCAGCTCGCTGCGCGAGCAGCCCGGCGGCCGGTACGAGCTGCTGGTCACCGGCACCACCCGGTTCCGGCTGAAGTCGGTCGACGCCGGCGGCCCGTACCTGACCGCCGAGACCGAACCCCTCGCCGAGCAGCCCGGCGAAGGCGCCGGTGCGCTCGCGGCCGGCGTGGTGCGGGCCTTCCGCGCCTACCAGAAGCGGCTGGCCGGCGCCCGCGAGGCCAGCCTCGCCGGCGAGCAGGACCTGCCGGGCGACCCGCAGGTGCTCTCGTACCTGGTCGCGGCGGCCGCCGTGCTGCCCGCGCAGGTCAAGCAGCTGCTGCTGGCCTGCCCCGACACCGCGGGCCGGCTCTCGCTGGAGCTGGAGCTGCTGCGCCGCGAGACCGCGCTGCTCACCCAGCTGCCCTCGCTGCCCGCGGTCGACCTGACCCGGCAGGCGTTCAGTCCCAACTAGCCGGTGCGGGCTGGCCGGTTCGGCCGGACGGCCGCGGGCGCCCGGCCGCACATCCGAGTCCCTGGAGGGGAGCGCAGCACCGATGGCGAAGAAGGCGAAGAAGGGTGGGCAGGGCACACCCGCGACGGTGGCCCTGGATGCCGCCCGGGTGGAGTTCACCGTGCACGCGTACGAGCACGACCCGGCCGCGGAGACCTACGGCGGCGAGGCCGCCGAGGCGCTGGGGGTCCCGGCCGGGCGGGTGTTCAAGACGCTGGTGGCCGAGGTCGACGGGGCACTGACCGTGGGCGTCGTACCGGTCTCCGGCAAGCTCGACCTCAAGGCGCTGGCCGCCGCCGTCGGCGGCAAGCGGGCGGCGATGGCCGACCCCGCCGCGGCCGAGCGCAGCAGCGGGTACGTGCTCGGGGGCATCTCGCCGCTCGGGCAGCGCCGGCCGCTGCCGACCGTGCTGGACGCGAGCGCGCTGGACCACCCGACCGTCTTCGTCTCGGCCGGCCGCCGCGGCCTGGAGGTCGAACTGGCCCCGGCCGACCTGATCCTCCTCACCTCGGCCCGGACCGCCGTGATCGGCCGCTGAACCCGGCGGGCTCGACACCTCACGCCGTCGCCACGGCGGACCCACCACAGGGAACGGCCACCCGGGCACCGCACCGGCGAGGCATCGCCAAGCCCCGCCCGGGACCTCGCACCAGCACAGCGCCCTCGCGGGCAGCGGCGTCAGCCCGCGGCACACAACGGCCACCGGCCACCGGCCCCGCACCGGCGAGCCACCGCCAGGAGCGCCGCGCACCCTCCCGGCCGGCTGCGCCGCCGACCTGCCGGGCTGCGACGGCCGGGCGGTCGCTGCCCGGCCGGCACCGGTCGGCCGTCCCTGCTCCGGGCCTCACTGCTCCGGCGGGCGGGCCTGGTCCTGGTACGGCGGTGCGGGCGGCTGCGGGGCACTGCCGTAGGGCAGCGCGGGCGGCGGGCCGGGCGTGGCGCCGGGGGCGCCGGGGAGGGTCCACTGCGGACCGGTCGCCCAGTACGGCAGCGGCTCCTGCTCGCGCTTGCCGAACGCGGCCGACAGGGCCAGCAGCAGCACCATCGCCGTCATCGGCCAGACCAGCAGCGCGCCGTGCGCGCCGAGTTCCAGCGGCGCGCTGAAGGTGCCGCCGTCACCGACCTGCCGGGCGTGCGCCTGAAGGTCGGCGGTCGGGCCGAGCGCCGCACCGAGCTGCCAGGCCGCCACCGAACCGGCCAGCCCGCCGACGGCGAGTCCGACCGCGACCGCGATCCCGCCACCCCGGCCGCGGGTCAGCAGGAACGCCGCCACCGTGCTCAGCACCCCGGCACCGAGCGCCAGCAGTGCGAAGACGCCGTCCGCGGCGGCCCGCTGCTCGCCCTCGGGGTCCATGTAGAGGATCTGGTTCCCGCTGACCTGGAACATCACCCGGGGCGCCAGCCAGCACCAGAGCAGGCCGAGCAGCACGCCCAGCACCGCCCCGGCCACGGCGGTCACGGCGCCGATCCGCAGCTCGGGCAGCAGCACGGGCCGGCTCTCGCCCCGGTGCCCGCCGGGCTCGGCCGGTCCGGTCGGCGCGTCGGGGTGGGGCTGCGGCGGGGCGTACGGGTCCCCGGCGGAACCCGGCCCGCTTCCTGCACCCGCGGGTGTGTTCGGTACGGTCACCCGTCCATCGTTTCACGACCGGGCGGCCGGGCTCAGGTCAGCCCGTCAGCGAGTGGCCCGCCGGTACGCCCAGGTGGCCAGCGTCAGCGAGACCAGGCCGACCGCGGCGCACACCGACAGGTCCCCGGCGACGGCCGCCCAGTCGGGCCGGCCGCTGAACGTCCGGGCGAACGCCTCCACACCGTACGTGGACGGCAGCAGGTCGCGCAGCCACTGCACGGCCGCCGGCATCCGGGCGGCCGGCAGCACCCCGAGCAGCAGCGCGGCGGACATCCCGAGCTGGCCGAGCAGGGTCGCGATCTCCTGCTTGGGCGCCAGCAGCCCGCAGGCCGCGCCGAGCCCGGCCAGTGCCGCCCCGGCCAGCGGCACCACGGCCAGCAGCACCCAGAGGTTGGCCACCGGCAGCCCGAACAGCCAGGCGCCGAACCCGGCCGTCACCAGGGTCCCGGGCAGCGTGAACGAGGCGAACGCGCCCGCCGCCCCGAGCACCACGGCGGCCGGGGGCACCGGCAGCGTCGCGTAGTGGTCGAGGCCGCCGGTGGCGCGCAGCCGTCCGAAGTACTGGGCGAGCAGGTTGAGCGCCACGAAGGCGACCACCAGCACGGCGGAGCCGGCCACCACCGAGCGGGCCGCCGGGTTGTCGCCCGGGTCGACCACGCCGCGCATCATCACCAGGATCCCGACGGACTGGAAGGTCGCCACGAACAGCAGCGGGATCCGGGCCACCCGGGCCCGGGCCAGCTGCGCCTGGTAGACGGCGGCCAGTGCGGGCAGCAGCCGGGCGGCCGGTGCCAGCGGGGCCGGGTCGGCCGCGGCGGGGGCGGCGGCGGGTGCGGGGGCATCGAGCAGGGTCACCCGGTCACACTCCAGGTACGCGCGTCGGTGGGGTCCTCGGTCCGGACGGCCGCTGCGGTGGCGATCACTTGGCCAGCCCCCCGCTCCGGCCGCCGAGCCTCAGGTAGGCGTCCTCCAGGCTGGGGGTGGCCAGGGTGAAGTCGTCCAGGGCGGCGAAGGCGGGGCCGGTGGTGACGGCCGCGACCAGTTCCCGGGCGTGTTCGGGGGTGGTGCGCACGGTCCAGCGGCGCCCGGTGCGTTCGGCGCGCTCGGCCAGCCGGGCGACGGCGGGGACGTCCAGCGGGGCGTCGGTGCGCCACACCAGGTCCAGCCGGACGTCACCGTCGACCAGGGCCTTCAGCCCGCCGGGCGTGTCGCAGGCGATCACCCGGCCGGCGTCGACCACGGCGACCCGGTCCAGGACGGTCTCCGCCTCGATCACGTTGTGGGTCACCAGCAGCACCGTGGTGCCGCGCTCGGCGCGCCGGCGGTCGACGGCCGACCAGACCGCGCGCCGCGCCACCGGGTCCATGCCGGTGGTGGGCTCGTCCAGGACCAGCAGCGGCCGCTCCCCCACCAGCGCGGCGGCGAAGCAGGCCAGCCGGCGCTGGCCGCCGGACAGCTTGGCCAGCGGACGGCCGGCGATCGGCTCCAGCCCCAGTTCGGTGAGCACGTCGGCGGACTCGGCGCGGGCCTGCGCGCGGGTCAGGCCGCGCAGCCGTCCGGTGGTCTCGGCGGCCAGCGCGACGGTCAGCTCGTCCAGCGCCGTGGACTCCTGGCCCAGGTAGGCGAGCAGCCGGGCGGCCCGCTCGGGGTGGCGGACGATGTCGTGGCCGAGGATGTCGATGCTGCCGCCGTCCGGGCGCAGCAGGCCGGTGAGCTGGCGGACCAGGGTGGACTTGCCCGCGCCGTTCGGGCCGAGCAGGCCGAAGATCTCACCGCGGTGGACGGTCAGGTCGACGCCGTCGTTGGCCCGGATCCGGGTGGCGCCGCCGTCGGCCGCGCCCGCCGGGGCGGCGCTCCTGCGCAGCCCGGGGCGACGGCCGCCGGGGTAGCTCTTCACCAGACCGCGCACCGTGCAGCAGGGCCCCGCCGAATCGCGGCCGGGCCCGGCCGGATCGGCGTGCGGCGAGGCCTGGGGTGCCTGCCGGTCGGTGTCGCTCACGGTCGAAGACTCTACGCGCTGGCGGTGCGGATCCGGACAACGGGGTCAATCCGTCCGCCGGGCGTCGCCGTCAGTCCCCGGCGCCCCGGCCGTCGTGCGCGGCGGCGCCCGCGGCGGTCTGCCGGGGGCCCTCGCCGACGGCCTCCCTGGCCGGCGGGACCGCCGCCTCCCCCGGCTGCCCGTGCGGCTGCTCCTGCGGGACCCGGGCGGCGAACTCCTTCCAGAACCCGGCCCGGATCGCGTACCGGTCGTGCTCGTCGATCTGGTCGTCCTTGTGCGCGAGCAGGCCGAACCGGGCGGCGTAGCGCAGCAGCTCGCCGTCCAGGCGGTGCGGGATCCGCGGGTAGTCGCGCCAGAGCACGCCGAGCCGGTCGCGGGTGCCCTGCCGGTCGACGGCGCCCAGCCGGTCGGCCGCGCACAGGCGGTCGCACCAGCGGCGGGCGAAGACCTGCCCGACCTCGTGGGCGTCGCCGCCGATGCTGGTGATGTCCTCCTCGCGGTCGGCCCAGCGCTGCTCGGCGCTGGTCAGCTGGGCGAGCGTGGGCAGGCCGTCGGCGGCGGTGGTGGCGACCGCCTCGGCGGCCGGGCGGTCGACCCAGCCGCGGTCGGAGGACCAGCGCAGCACCGGGCCGCCGAGCGTGGCGGCGGCCGCGGGGGCGGTGGCGCGGACCGCGAGGTCCTTGGGGGTCGGGATCATGCGCAGCGCGGCGGCGGCGGGGCGGGTCCGGGTGGCGGCCGCGGGGGCGGTGGCCGGTTCGGCGCCGACCGCCATGATCTCGGCGATCTCGGCGATCTCGGGCGCGGGGGCCGGCGCGGGGAACGGCGACTGGAACAGCGGCTGTTCCTTCAGCCGGGCCCAGCGCTCGATCCACTCCCGGTCCAGCACCCGGCGCTCGTCGGCCTCGCCGACCAGGTCCTCGGACTGGTTGAAGTCACCGTCGGCGGCCTGCAGCGCCCACAGGTGGACGGCGACGCCGTGCTCCTTGGCCGACATCACGCCGGGCAGCAGGTCGCCGTCGCCGGTGACCAGGACCACGTCGGCGCAGGCGTGGTTGCGGGCCAGTTCGGACAGTTCCGCGTGCATCGCGGCGTCCACGCCCTTCTGCACCCACCGGCCCTCCGCCCGGGTGAGCGCCCCGAGCCGGACGGTGACCCGGGGCAGCACCCGGAGCCTGCGGTGTTCGGGCAGCGGGCGGCGTTCGGGGGCCGCGTCGAACCAGTAGATCCGCAGCAGCGGCAGTCCCGTCTCCGCCTCGGCGCGTTCGCGCAGCGCCGAGATCAGCACGGTGTGGTCCACCGCCACCCGGGAGCGTCCGGGCTCTCCGGCGAGCAGGCTGGCGGCGGCGCCCAACAGGTAGCCGGCATCGACCAGAACGACACAACGGTCCACAGCTCCGCACCTCTTCTCGGGTCGGCCGGGCGGCGTGGGGGGCCGACCCTGGCGGTCCGTGCGGCTATTGGGCCTTCCTTTACCCCGGGTACGCCGGGCGAACCACCCGAATCCACCGGGCGGCGCAGCACCCCTGGTGAGCGCGCGGAACCCGGTCGTCCCGGAGCACGAACGGGCCCGCCTCGGCGCCCGGCCTCGCCGCGCAGTCCCGTCCGGCACCGGCGGGCACTGCCTCGGCGGTCGGGTCCCGCGAGAATCGTCAACCCCGCTGCATCCGAGCCGACCGGACATATCATCAGCTCTTGGTCGGGACGGCGTCGGCTCGGCCGGCATTCGAGTGGCAAGAGGACGGACGCGGCGATGAGCACCCCGTACGGGAAGGCTGCCCGGGAGGCACTACGGGCGCAGGCCGGGCGATCACTGGCGACGGCCGCCGTCATCCTTGCCGCCGTCATCGCGGTACCGGTCTCCCTGTACGTCGTCCGAGCCGAGCCGCAGGGACTGCCGGGCTTCGACGCCACGGGACGGTGGACCTCCGGTTCCGAGGTGATCGAGCTGCTGCCGGACGGGCAGCTCGGCACCGTTTCATTGGCCGACTCGACCTGCATCGGAAGCGCCGCGACGTCGGACGCTCCCGTCCCGCGGACCGGTACCTGGAAGAAGTCGCGCATGGACGACGTCGGGGCCGGCGTGACCGTCACGCTCGACGGGTTCTTCCGCAACGGAACGTCCTACCCGACCTTCCTCCAGCTCCTGGATGAAAACGGGGTGCCGGTTCTCCACCCTGTGGACGCCCGCAGCGGCCACCCCGTTTTCACCCTCGACCGTCAACCGCGGGAGAAGAAGTGAAGCTGCGGACCGGACGCGGGCCCCTCGCCGCCGTCGCGGTCGCGGCTGCCGCCGCCGCGACGCTGGTGGGGGTGCAGTACGTGCCGTCGCCCTCCCACCGCGAGCCCGTGTACGACCCGACGGGGTGGTGGGTGTCGGGGGTCGAAGTGCTGGAGATCCTGCCCGGCGGCCGGCTCGGTGAGGTGGGTGTCGGGGACACCATCTGCCGGGGCGACCTCACCAGCGAGGACGCTCCGCTTCCCCACCGGGGCAGTTGGCGGAAGTCGAGCGAGGAGCACGCCGGCATCGGGGTGGAGGTCTCGTTCGAGCGGTTCTACGCCGACGGCGGCACCTGCGTCGCGTACCTGCAGTTCCTGGACGCCGGCGACGACGGCGAACCCCGCCTCCATCCCACCGCCACCCGGCCGACCCACCCGTCGTTCCGGCGTGCGCCCGTCGGCTGAGTCCCGGGACGCCGGTCGGCCCGGCCCCGGGCGGGGTCGGGCCGACGGTGTGACGGTGTGACGGAAGAAAGCCTGTGCCTGAGGCTCAGCCGTTCAGTTCGGCCGCCACCAGCTCCGCGATCTGGACGGCGTTGAGGGCCGCGCCCTTGCGGAGGTTGTCGTTGGAGAGGAACAGCGACAGGCCGTGCTCGACCGTCTCGTCGGCGCGGATGCGGCCGACGTAGGTGGGGTCCTGGCCGGCGGCCTGGAGCGGGGTGGGGATGTCGGAGAGCTCGACGCCCGGGGCGCCCGCCAGCAGCTCGACCGCCCGCGCCGGGCTGATCGGACGCTCGAAGCGGGCGTTGACCTGGAGCGAGTGCCCGGTGAAGACCGGGACGCGGACGCAGGTGCCGGCGACCTTGAGCTCCGGGATGCCGAGGATCCTGCGGCTCTCGTGGCGGAGCTTCTGCTCCTCGTCGGTCTCGTTGGAGCCGTCCTCGACGACCGAACCGGCCAGCGGGATCACGTTGAAGGCGATCGGCCGCTTGTAGACGCCGGGCTCCGGGTACTCGACGGCCGAGCCGTCGTGGGTGAGGGCGGCCGCGCCGTCGACCACCTTGCGGGCCTGGTCGTGCAGTTCGGAGACGCCGGCCAGGCCGCTGCCGCTGACCGCCTGGTAGGTGGCGACGACGAGGGCGGCCAGTCCGGCCTCCTCGTGCAGCGGGCGCAGCACCGGCATGGCGGCCATGGTGGTGCAGTTGGGGTTGGCGATGATGCCCTTGGGGCGTTCGGCGATGGCGTCCGGGTTGACCTCGGCGACCACCAGCGGGACCTCGGGGTCGCGGCGCCAGGCGGAGGAGTTGTCGATCACCACGGCGCCGGCCGCGGCGACCTTGGGCGCGAGCGCCTTGGAGGTGGAGCCGCCGGCCGAGAAGATCACGATGTCCAGGCCGCTGTAGTCGGCCGTGGCCGCGTCCTCGATGGTGATCTCGGTGTCGCCCCACGGCAGCGTGCGCCCGGCCGAACGGGCCGAGGCGAACAGCCGCAGCTGCTCCACCGGGAACTCGCGCTCCGCCAGAATGCTGCGGACCACTCCGCCGACCTGGCCGGTCGCCCCTACGATGCCGATCCTCATCCGACTGCTCCTCCGGTTTCGTGCTCGATCAGCTTGCGCCTGATCGGGTTGCGCTTGATCACTGCCGCACCCTGCCCATCATGCCTTGTCACCGCCGCCCGGCGGCGAGTCGTCCTACAGTGTGGGCTGCGGGCGCTCAAGAGCGGCCAGCGCGGCGAGTGCCGCCTCGACCGACTCCTTGGCCGCGGGCAGCAGCGGCAGCCGGACGTCCGGGGTCGGGATGCGCCCCTGGGCGTGCAGCACGCCCTTGACCACGGTGGGGTTGGGCTCGGCGAACGCGGCGGCCGACAGCCCCGCCAGCCGGTGCCCGAGCTCGCGGGCCTCGGCCGCCCGGCCTGCCCGCCAGGCCGCCGCCAGCGCGACGAACCGGTCGGTCGCCAGGTGCGCGGAGGCGAGGATGCCGCCGGTCGCGCCGAGCGCCATCAGCGGGGAGATCAGCAGGTCGTCCCCGGCGAGGACGGCGAAGCCGGGCGGCAGGTCGGCGAGGAGTTCGACGGTGTCGCCGTCGACCGCGCCGGCCGCCAGCTTCATGCCCGCGACCCCCGGCAGTTCGCCGATCCGGCGCAGCGTCGCGGCGCCGAGCGCCTGCCCGGTGCGGTACGGGATGTGGTAGACGACCAGCGGGACGGGACTGTCCGCGGCCAGCCGGGTGAAGTGGGCGAGCACCCCGGCCTCACCCGGGCGGACGAAGGCGGGCACGGTGACCAGGGCCGCGTCGGCGACGCCCGCCAGCTCGGCGAGCGCCTGCGCGCTGCCCGCCCCGGCGGTGAACACCGCGCCGCGTGCCCGGCAGACCGCGCCGACGGTGCGGATCACGGCCGACCGCTCCTCGGCGGTCAGCGCGGCGGGTTCGCCGGTGGTGCCGAGCACGACCAGACCGGCCGCGCCCGCGTCCAGCGCGTCGACGGCCAGGGCCTCGAGGGCGTCGTGCGCGACCGAGCCGTCGGCGGCGAACGGGGTGATCAGGGGGACGTGGACGCCGTGGAGTTCCGTGTGGAGAGGTTCCATGCCGACGAGCCTGCCCCGACCCGATCATGCAGGTCCAGTTCACATTCCCGATGCTTCTCGTAAGCTGAGCCGATGCTCGATCTCCGCCGCCTGCGGCTGCTGCGCGAACTGGCCCACCGCGGCACCATCGCCGCCGTCGCCGAGGCCCTGTCGTTCAGCCCTTCGGCCGTGTCCCAGCAGCTGTCGGTGCTGGAACGGGAGGCCGGGGTGCCGTTGCTGGAGCGGACCGGCCGCCGGGTGGCGCTCACCCCCGCCGGGCTGAAGCTGGTGCGGCACACCGAGGCCGTCCTGGAACGGCTGGAACAGGCCACCGCCGAGCTGGCCGGCGCCCGGCAGGGCCTGGCCGGGCCGCTGCGGATCGGCACCTTCCCGTCCGCCGCGCGCTCGATCGTGCCGGGGGCGCTGGCCGTCCTGATGAGCCGCCATCCGGCGCTGGAGCCGATGGTCAGCGAGGTGGACCCGGCCCGGGTCGCCGCCCAGCTGCGGGCGGGCGAACTGGACGTGGCGCTGGTGCACGAGTACGACCTGGTGCCGGCCGAGGCGGAACCCGGGCTGACCGTCACCGGGGCGATCTTCACCGAGCCGATGTACCTGGCGGCCCCCGCCCCCGGCACCGTCGCGGACTTCCGGCACTCGCCGTGGATCGTCTCGCCGCCGGGCACGCTCTGCCACACCATGGCGGTCCGGGCCTGCCAGGCGGCCGGGTTCACCCCGCAGATCCGGCACCAGGTGGACGACTTCACCACCGCGCTGGCGCTGGTCGGCGTCGGGCAGGGCGTCGCGCTGGTCCCGCAGCTGGGCACGCTGACGCCGGAGGTGGGGGCGCCGGGCGGCCCGGTGACGCTGACCCGGCTGCCGATGTACCGCCGCACCCGGGTGGCGTTCCGGGCCGGCGCGGGCGCCCACCCGGCGGTCGCGGCGTTCACCACCGCGCTGCGCTCGGCGCTGCCGCCCGGGCTGGCCGGATCCGGTGCCCCTACGTAGCCGGACCAGCGCCCGGCGCGGCTACCTAGCCCCCTACGTAGTGCTTGTCGGCGCGAACGGCCGGCCGGTGTACTCACCTCGGGGGCGTCCCGCCGGCGGCGGGTACGCGGTCCGAGGGGACGGCCGGCGGGCCGCGGAGTGTCCACCTGACGGGGCATGCCGGGCTCGCCGGCCGCCGCGGGCGGTCGACGGTGACCGCCCCGACACCGGCGCTCTCGCCGGACAGGAGGTCTCTGTGCTCAGCGGCTCCCGGCGCTCCTGCGCCGCCTATCTCAGATGCGTGCCGTACGACGCCTGGGAGATGCCGGTGCACCGGCACACCATGGAGAAGTGGGCCCGCGAGCTGGGGCTGGCCGATCCGGTCTGGTTCATCGACAACGGCGAGTCCTCCACCGGCCCCAAGCCGCGGCTGCTGGAGCTGCTGACCGCCGTGGAGCGCAACACCTTCGACATCGTGCTGGTGCCGGGACCGTTCGTCTTCCACCTCGACGACGCCCGCGCGGCCAAGGTCTGCCACCGGCTGTCCGTCCTGGGCGCCTCGGTGCTGCAGCTGCCCTACGACCGCACCGGGCGCCCCGGGCCCGCCGGCGTCGCGGCGTTCGCCGCCGCGGTCCCCTCGGTGCCGGGACCGCGCGCCCACTACGGTGGGACGCGGTAGGTCCCGCCAGCGCAGCAGCGCAGCGCCGGACCACCGCAGCACCGCAGCACCGCACCACCAGCCTTCACCCCAGCCAGGCCGCGCGTCCGGGGAGACCCGAGTGGAGACAGCCAGACGCCCGGGGGCCCGCCTCGCCGTGGCCCCGGGCACCGAGGGGCCGATGACCGGCCGCGACGAGGAACTCGCCGCGATCCTGGCCGCCCTGCGCACGCTGCCGGCCGTCGTGCGGGTCACCGCTCCGGCCGGGCTCGGCAAGACCCTGCTGCTCGGGCAGGCCACCGGCGCCCTGCGCGCGGACGGGCTGCGCGTCCTGGAGACCCGCTGCCCGCCACTGGCCCGCCCGTTCCCGTTCGGCGCGGTGGCGGAGCTGCTGCGGACCGTCGCCCCCGAACTGCCCGCCGGACCCGACCCGGTGACCGGCGCCCTCGCCGAACTGCTGCCCGAGGCGGCGCCGTTCCTGCCCCCGCCGCCGCCCGCGGCCGCCGATCCGGACCTGGCCAGGCACCGGGTGTTCCGGGCCGTCCGGGCGGTGCTCGCGGCGCTCGGCCCGACCGTGCTGGTGGTCGACGGGCTGCAGTGGGCCGACCCCGACAGCCTCGAACTACTGCGCGCGCTGAGCCTGGACCCGGTGCCGACGACCGGCCTGCTGCTGGCCGGGCGCCCGTCCGAGGTGCGGGCCGCGGCCGCCCCGCACCGGCCCCCGGGCGTCGGCGGCGCCGACCTGCGGCTGGCGCCGCTGGACGAGGAGCAGACCGCCCGGCTGACCGCGCGCCGCCTCGGCGCCCCGGCACCGTCCGTCGCCGCCGAGCTGCACCGCTGGACCGGCGGCGCGCCCTACCTGCTGCTCCAGGTCCTCGACCGGCTGGCCCCGGCGCCCGGGCGACTGCCGCCCGACCGGCCGGACACCCCGGCCGTCGACGAGGCGCTGCGCCGCACGGCCGCCGCCCTGGTCCAGCCGGTGGAGACCGGGTCGGCCGCCGTGGACGCCCTGGTCAGGGCCTGCGCGGTGGTCGGCCGGCCGGCCGAGCAGGAACTGCTGGCGACCGTCGCCGGGCTGCCCGCGGAGACCGCCGGGGCCGCCCTGCTGGAGGCGCTGGGCACCGGCCGGCTCACCGAGTCCGCCGACTGCCGGTACGGCCTGCCGTACCCGCTGCTGCAGCAGGCCGTCCACCAGGCCGTGCCCGGGCCCGAACGCCGACGCGCCCACCTCGCCGCCGCCCACGCGCTGCTCGCCGCCGAACCGGTGTCCGCCGCCGAACTCGCCCGGCACCTGCGGGCCGCCGGCGACCTGGTCGGCTGGCGCGAGGAGGCCGAGGCCGCGGTCGACCACGCCGTCGCCGCCGGGGACAGCTCCGCCGCCACCGAACTGCTGCACCAGCTGCTGGCCGAACCCTCGCTGCCGCCCGAACACCGCTCCCGCGCCGCGCTGACCCTCGCCCGGGTGTGCGTCAACACCCTCGACCACCAGCAGGTCCTGGCGGTGCTGCGGCGGATCGTCACCACCGCCGACCTGGCGGTGGTGACCCGCGGCGAGGTCCGCCTCACGCTCGGCCTGCTGCTGCTCAACCAGGAGGGCGACACCGAGGCGGCTTTCCGCGAACTGGAATGCTGCGTCGGCGAGTTGCGCGAACGACCGGACCTGGCCGCCCGCGCCATGGGCGCCCTGGCCGCCCCCATCCTGGCGATCCACGCCACCCAGCAGGCGCACTGGCTGGACCGCGCCGAACGGGCCGCCCGGCTCAGCGGCGACCCGGTCGCCCGCACCGCCGTCCTGGCCAGCCGGGTCACCTGGCTGGCCTGCGTCGGCGACCCCACCGCCTGGCAACTGCTCGCCGAACTCCCCCGCACCACCCCCGACCAGGCCGAACTGCGCCAGACCGCACGGGCGTTGTGCAACGCCGCGAGCGGCGCGGTCGGCTGGGGCCTGAACGAGCAGGCCCGCCGCTACCTCGACGAGGGCCTCGACCTGGCCGAGGCCACCGGCATGGACTTCATGCAGGGCGTCGGCCGGGCCATGACCCTGGTGCTGGACTGGCACACCGCCCGCCTCGACGGCCTGGAGGCACGCGCCCGCGCCCTGCACGCCGAGATCTCCGAGATGCCCGCGCTGCGCACCGACGTCCTGCTGGTGCTCGCCCATCTGCACGCGCTGCACGGCGAGTTCGACGAGGCCGCGGCCGCCCTGGAACCACTGCTCACCGGCGGCCACGGCCCCGACCCGATGCCGTTCTTCGACGCGCACGCGCTCGCCGCCCGGCTCGCCCTCGCCGACGGCAACGCCGCGCAGGCCTGGCGCACGCTGACCCCCGTCCTGGAGCTGTACCGGACCAAGGCGGTCTGGGCCTGGGGCTGCGAGCTGGTCCCCGAGGCCGTGCTGGCGGCGCTGGCGGCCGGTGCCGACGGCGAGGCCCGGCGGCTGGCCGAGGAGTTCGCCCGGCACTGCGCCGAGCACCCGGCCCCCGCCGTCGCCGCCGGCGTCGAACTCGCCCTCGGACACCTCGCGGTGGACCACGACCCGGCCGCCGCCGCCGACCACTACCAGCGCGCCGCCGCCGTGCACGGCCGGATCGGCCGCCGCTACGCCCGCGCCCGGGCCACCGAACTCGCCGCACTGGCGCGGCTGGCGGCCGGGCAGCGCCCGGCCACCCCCGGCCTGGTGGAGGCCGCCGAGGAGTACGAGCGCCTGGGTGCGGTGGCCGACAGCTCGCGCTGCGCGATGGTGCTGCGCGAGCAGGGCATCGGCGACCCGCGGGCGCACACCCGGCGCGGCTACGGCGAGGAACTGACGCCCCGCGAACTGGAGGTGGCCCGGCTGCTGGCCTCCGGCCGCACCAACCGGGAGATCGCCCAGGTGCTGTTCCTGTCCCCGCGCACGGTCGAGCAGCACGTGGCGAAGGTGCTGCGCAAACTCCGGGTGCCGACCCGCCGCGAGGTGCGCACCGCCCTCGGGCCGCGCCCCTGAGGCCGGGCCCGCCGGCCCGCCCACGGTGGCAGGATCTCGATGACGTACGGCCCGGCTGCCACTGGCCGGGGCCGCTCCGACCGGCGACGCTGGCGGGACCATGCAGAACGACGACGCCTTCGAACTCGCCCAGATCAACATCTCCCGGCTGCTCGCCCCGCTCGACAGCGACCTGCTCTCCGGTTTCACCGCCGCCCTCGACGAGGTCAACGCCGCCGCCGAGGCCGCCGACGGCTTCCGCTGGCGGCTCCAGGACTACGGCGGCGACGCCACCGCGATCCGGGTCTTCGACGACGACTGGCTGATCGTCAACATGTCGGTCTGGCGCGACCCGCAGTCACTGTCCGCGTACGTCTACGGGCCGGTGCACCGCGCGGTGCTGAGCCGCCGCCGCCAGTGGTTCGCGCCGCCGGTGGAGGCGATGACCGCGCTGTGGTGGGTGCCCGCGGGCCACCGTCCGACGCCCGCCGAGGCCGAGCGGCGGCTGACCGGGCTGCGCGCGGCCGGGCCGACGCCCGAGGTCTTCACACTCCGTCACACTTTTCCCGCCCCCGCACCGGCCGGGCGCTGACACCGCACCACTAGCCTGTCCCCCATGACCCAGTGGACAGAGCAGCAGGACGACGCCCCCGGCCGGTACGGCCCCGACGCCACCGTGGAGGTGGAGGCCTACCAGGTCGGCAAGGTGCGCACCGAGTACGCGCCGGACCACGACGGCGACCCCGACCCGGGCGAGATCGTCTGGACCTGGGTGCCGTACGAGGAGCGCGACGGGCGCGGCAAGGACCGCCCGGTGCTGGTGGTGGCGCGGGAGGCCGGCGGCTCGCTGCTGGCCGTGATGCTCTCCAGCAAGGGCCACGCGCACGACGCCGACTGGGTGCCGATCGGCGCCGGCCCGTGGGACAAGTCCGGCCGGGACTCCTGGGTGGCCCTGGACCGGGTGATGCGGGTGCACGACGGCGGCATGCGCCGCGAGGCCTGCGCGCTCGACCGGGCCCGGTTCAACCTGGTGGTCGACAACCTCAAGCGCCGCTACCGCTGGAGCTGACCGCCCGGCACGGCCGACGGCCCCGGCGGGGATGATCCCGCCGGGGCCGTCGCCGGTGCCGCGGCCGCCGCGGGCGCGGTCAGCCGGCGGCCGAGGCCGCCAGGCAGCTCGGTCCGAGCAGCTGCTTGAGGTCGCCGAACAGCGCCGGGTCGCTCTTCACCCGGTGCCGGTCCAGGCGCAGCACGGTGGTCTTGCCGCGGCCCTCGAGGCGCAGCCGGACCTCGGTGGTGCCCCGGTGGTGGGTGAGCACCTCGCCGAGCCGGGCGACCAGCGGCGGGGTGATCCGGCCGCTCGGGATGGAGATGACGATCGGCGCGTCGGCGTGCGCGTTGGACAGGTCCGGGACCGACAGCTCCATGCCCATCAGCCGGGGCACGTCCTCCCGCTTGTCGAGCTTGCCGCGGACGAACACCACGGAGTCCTCGACCAGTTGGGAGGAGACCAGCTGGTAGCTGGCGGGGAAGAACATGCAGTCGATCGAGCCGGCGAGGTCCTCGACGGTGGCGATGGCCCAGGCGTTGCCCTGCTTGGTCATCTTGCGCTGGAGGCCCGAGATGATGCCGCCGATGGTGACGATGGCGCCGTCGGGGCGCTCGGCGAGGTCGGCGACCGCGCAGTCGGCCTTGTCGGAGAGCACGTGCTCGATGCCGTGCAGCGGGTGCGAGGAGACATACAGGCCGAGCATCTCGCGTTCCTGGGTGAGCAGGAAGCCCTTCTCCCACTCCTCCTCGGAGAAGACCACGTCGAGGCCGAAGCTCGGCTCGTCGGAGACCGCGTCGCCGCCGAACAGGTCGAACTGGCCCTCGGCCTCCTTGCGCTTGACCCCGACCACGTTGTCGATCATCGGCTCGAACTGCGCGGTCAGGCCCTTGCGGGTGTGCCCGAGGGAGTCGAACGCGCCCGCCTTGATCAGGGATTCGACGGTCCGCTTGTTGCAGACCACCGACTCGACCTTGTCCAGGAAGTCCGGGAAGGAGGCGTACTTCCCCTTGGCCTTGCGGGTGCGGATCATCGAGTCGACGACCGGCCCGCCGACGTTGCGGATCGCGGTGAGGCCGAACCGGACCAGCTCGTTGCCGTGCGGGGTGAAGTCGGCGTCGGACTCGTTCACGTCCGGCGGCAGGACCTGGATGCCCATCTTGCGGCACTCGTTGAGGTAGACCGCGGACTTGTCCTTGTCGTCCTTGACCGAGGTGAGCAGGCCGGACATGTACTCGGCCGGGTAGTTGGCCTTGAGGTAGGCGGTCCAGTAGGAGACCAGTCCGTAGCCGGCGGTGTGGGCTTTGTTGAACGCGTAGCCGGAGAAGGGGACCAGGACGTCCCACACCGCCTGGATGGCGGCGTCGGAGTAGCCGTGCTCGCGGCAGCCCTTCTGGAACGGGACGAACTCCGCCTCCAGGATCTCCTTCTTCTTCTTGCCCATCGCGCGGCGCAGCAGGTCGGCCTGGCCGAGCGAGTAGCCGGCCAGGATCTGCGCGGCCTTCTGGACCTGCTCCTGGTAGACGATCAGGCCGTAGGTGGGCTTGAGGATCTCCTCCAGGGGCTTCTCCAGCTCCGGGTGGATCGGGGTGATCTCCTGCTGGCCGTTCTTGCGCAGCGCGTAGTTGGTGTGCGAGTTGACGCCCATCGGGCCCGGCCGGTACAGCGCCAGGACGGCGGAGATGTCCTCGAAGTTGTCGGGCTTCATCAGGCGCAGCAGCGAGCGCATCGGGCCGCCGTCGAGCTGGAAGACGCCGAGCGTGTCGCCGCGGGCGAGCAGTTCGTAGGTGGGCTTGTCGTCGAGCGGCAGATCGAGGAGTTCGATCTTGATGCCCTTGTTCTTCTCGATCGCCTTGACGGCGTCGTCCATGATCGTGAGGTTGCGCAGCCCGAGGAAGTCCATCTTGAGAAGGCCGAGGCCCTCGCAGGTGGGGTAGTCGAACTGGGTGATGGTGACGCCGTCGGTGTGCCGGGTCCAGACCGGGATGTGGTCGGTCAGCGGTTCGGCGGACATGATCACGCCGGCCGCGTGGACGCCGGGCTGGCGGATCAGGCCCTCGATGCCGCGGGCGGTGTCGATCACCTTGCGGACGTCGGGGTCGCTCTCGTACAGGCCGCGGATCTCGCCGGCCTCGCCGTAGCGGGGGTGCGAGGAGTCGGTGATGCCGGAGAGCGGGATGCCCTTGCCCATCACGTCCGGCGGCATCGCCTTGGTGATCCGGTCGCCCATCGCGTACGGGTAGCCGAGGACCCGGGAGGAGTCCTTGATGGCGGCCTTGGCCTTGATGGTGCCGTACGTGACGATCATGGCGACCTTGTCGGAGCCCCACTTCTCCGTCACGTAGCGGATCACGTCGCCGCGCCGGCGCTCGTCGAAGTCGATGTCGACGTCGGGCATGGAGATGCGCTCGGGGTTGAGGAAGCGCTCGAAGATCAGGCCGTGCGGGATCGGGTCGAGGTCGGTGATGCCCATCGCGTAGGCGACCAGCGAGCCGGCCGCGGAGCCTCGGCCCGGGCCGACCGCGATGCCCTGGCTCTTGGCCCACATGATGAAGTCGGCGACCACCAGGAAGTACGCCGGGAACCCCATCTGGATGATGGTGTCCATCTCGTACTCGGCGAGCTTCTTGTGCTCCTCGTCGTAGCCGCCCGGGAAGCGCCAGTCCATCCCCTCCCAGACCTTGGCCTTGAAGAAGTCCGCCTCGGACGCGTAGCCCTCGGGGATCGGGAAGCGCGGCATCAGGTTCTTGAACTCGAACATGCCGGCCGTGTCGACCCGCTCGGCGACCAGCAGCTGGCTGTTGCGGCAGCCCTCCTGCCAGGCGTCGGAGGTGTCCAGGCCGTACATCTCGGCGGCGGACTTGATGTAGTAGCCGGTGCCGTCGAAGCGGAAGCGGTCCGGGTCGGAGAGGTTCTTGCCGGTCTGCACGCACAGCAGCAGGTCGTGGGCGCCGGCGTCGGACTCGGTGGTGTAGTGCGAGTCGTTGGTGACCACCGGCGGGATGTTCAGCTTCTTGCTGATCTCGATCAGGCCGTCGCGGACCCGGGTCTCGATGTCGAGGCCGTGGTCCATCAGCTCCAGGAAGTAGTTCTCCCTGCCGAAGATGTCCTGGTACTCGCCGGCCGAGCGGACCGCCTCGTCGAACTGGCCGAGCCGCAGCCGGGTCTGCACCTCGCCGGAGGGGCAGCCGGTGGTGGCCATCAGGCCGGCCGCGTGCTCGGCGATGATCTCCTTGTCCATCCGGGGCCACTTCACCAGCCAGCCCTCCGCGTAGGAGCGGGAGGTCAGCTTGAAGAGGTTGTGCAGGCCCTCCTTGTTGCGGGCCCAGATGGTCTTGTGGGTGTAGGCGCCGGACGCCGAGACGTCGTCCTTCTTCTGGTGCGGCTGGCCCCACAGGATGCGCTTGGTGTTGGACCGGGACTCCGGCGCCACGTACGCCTCGATGCCGATCACCGGGGTGATGCCGGCGGCGGTGGCCTGCTTGTGGAACTCGGCGGCGCCGTACATGTTGCCGTGGTCGGTCATCGCGACGTGGGTCTGGCCCAGCCGCTCGACCTCCTTGAACAGCTGCTTCAGCCGGGCGGCGCCGTCCAGCATCGAGTACTCGGTGTGGACGTGCAGGTGCGCGTACGGCTGGTCGCTCAAGGCGGGGCCTCCGGGGTCTGCGGATGATGTACTGGCTGGTCGCGGCAGGTGCGCGGAAAAACTTCAGGCCCGGCCGCATCGCGGCTCGGGCCAGGTCTCACGCGTTCACCCGCCCTACTCTAGCCCCCGGGACCGACGTTCCCGGAACCATCCGGGCACCCGTTTCGTCGGTCCGGAGGTAACCCCTTGAGCACCACCTTCAGCACCATCGGAGGCCCTGTCGCCATGCCCGAGCACCTCAACGCCGCCGACCGCGAGCCGGACCGCGCCGAGGCCATCCTGGCCGTCTTCGAGACCGCGTTCGGCGAGCTGCTGGCCCAGGACCCGGCGGCCTTCCGGGTGAAGTTCCGGAAGATGGCGGCCTCCGCCTTCGCCTTCTACCGCGGCACGGCCGGCCTGTTCTACGCGGACCTCACCGGCGGGCCGTTCGCCGGCCACGGCGCCCGCTACCTGGACGAGCGGACCAGCCGGGTGTGGATCCACGGCGACCTGCACGCGGAGAACTTCGGCAGCTACCTGAACGCCGAGGGCCGGCTGGTCTTCAACGTCAACGACTTCGACGAGGCCTACGTCGGCGCCTTCACCTGGGACGTCCAGCGGCTGGCCGCCAGCCTCGCGCTGATCGGGTACGCCAAGGCGCTGTCCGACGCGACCATCACCGAGCTGGTCCGGGCCTTCGCCACCGCCTACCGCGGCCAGATCTCCGCCCTGGTGCACGGCCCGGGCGAGGGCGACGCGTACACCCTGGACACCGCCACCGGGCCGATCCTGGACACCCTGCGGCGGGCCCGGCTGCAGACCCGGGTCGAGCTGCTGGACCACGAGACCGTGGTCGACGGCTACGACCGGCGGTTCCGCACGGGCAACGGCGCGATCGAGCTGGACGAGCAGGTCAAGGCCGAGGTGCTGACCGCGTTCGCCGGGTACCTGGAGACCCTGCCGCCGGCCTCCCGCGCCCGGCCGGACGCGCTGCGGGTCAAGGACGTGGTGGGCCGCCGGGGCATCGGGATCGGCAGCGCCGGGCTGCCCTCGTACAACCTGCTGCTGGAGGGGCACACCGACGCCCTCGAGAACGACGTGATCATCTATATGAAGCAGGGCCAGACCCCGGCGGTCGCCCGGCACGTCACCGATCCGCAGATCCGCGGCTACTTCGAGCACGAGGGCCACCGCACGGTGATCTCGCAGCGGGCCCTGCAGGCGCACAGCGACCCCTGGCTCGGGTACACCACCCTGCACGGCCGGGGCCAGCTGGTCGCCGAGGTCTCGCCGTACGCGTCCGACCTGGACTGGACCGACCTCAACGAGCCGGCCGACCTGCTCGCGGTGGTCGACTACCTGGGCCGGGCGACCGCCACCATGCACGCCGCCGCGGACGAGTCCTCCAGCGGGCACAGCCTGGTGCCGTTCTCCACCGAGCACGCCATCGACGCGGCGATCTCCGAGGACGAGAAGGGCTTCACCGACCTGCTGGTGGAGTTCGCCCACGCCTACGGCGACCGGGCCCGCAGCGACCACCAGATCTTCGTGGACCTGTTCCGCAACGGGCGGATCCCGGGGCTCCGAGGCCCGCGGCCGTCGGGCGACCGCTGACTCCTTCGGGTGGCGCGGGCGCCGGGGGATACCGCCCCCGGCGCCCGCGCGCTACTGTCGGCGCCGACGACTCACAGGGGGGCCGCATGTCCTACGCCACGCCGTACCCGCCCGCAGGCCCGCCGTACGGTGCCCCACGGCCGCAGCCGCCGGGCGGCCGGGACGGCAGCCTGATCGCACTGGCACTGCTGCTGCTGGTCCAGCTGGCCATCGAGATCGGTGTGCTGGTCTGGGACTTCACCCAGGCCGGGCCCGACTACCTGGGGACGGCGCTGGGCTTCTCCTTCGACGCCTACGTGCAGGCCCCGGTGGGCTTCTTCGGCTACGACACGGCGCTCTGCGTGGCCCTGCTGGTGCTGGCCGTCGGCGCGTTCAGCGGCGGCCGCTGGACCAGGCCGGCCGCGGTCGCGCTGCTCGGCGTCAACGCCTACGCGGCCGGGGCGCAGCTGATCAACCAGGGCGGCGACGGCTTCGCCGAGCCGGTCAGCCACCTGGTGCTCAACCTCACCGTGGTGGCCTCCCTCCTGCTGGCCCTGGCGGTGGCGGTGCTGGTGGGCGTCACCCAGCGGCGCCCGCCCGGCCTGCCGCCGGTGCCTGTCGCACCGTACCCCGGCGCCCAGCCGTACCAGGTGCCCCAGCCGTACCAGCATCCGCAGGCACCCCAGGCGCCGCAGGGGTACCTCCCGTACCCCGGGCAGCCGCCCGCGCCCGCCGACGCCCCGCCCGCCGCTCCGGCGCCGCCCGCCGCTCCCCCGGCGCCGCCCACCGCACCGCCGGGCGTTCACTAGCGGGTCAGCGGCCGCGCAGCTCGCAACGGATCACCAGCCGCAGACCGGAGTAGGTCGCGTCCACGGCGCACACCTTGTTGTCGACCAGCCCGGTCGGCAGCGCCACCTCGCGCAGCACGTCCTCGGTCAGGTCGGTCGCCACCCGGGAGGCCTTCTTCGGCCAGGCCACCCACAGCCCGGCGGCGGGCCGCATGGCGGCCCGGAACTCCGCCAGCCGGCCGGTCAGCCCGGCCCGGTCGGCGGGGAACCAGAGCGCCACGTCGAACGGCGCGGCGGGGTCCGGCGCGGGCCGGGTCCGCACCCCCGGCGGCAGCCCGGGGATCAGGAAGCCGTCCGGTGCGCCCGCGAGCACCAGCACCGCGTCCGGCCCGATGCCGAGCTTGCGGGCCAACGGCGTCCCCGCGTACCCGGCCGCGGCCACCGCTGTCAGCCGTCCAGCTCGGCGAGGAAGGCCTCGGCCACCTGCCAGGTCCGCTCCGCGGCCTCGGCGTCGTAGTCGGCCAGCCCCGGGTCGGTGTACAGGTGCCCGGCGCCCCGGTAGCGGTGGACCTCCACGTCGGCACCGGCCCGGGTCATCAGCAGGTACCAGGTGTTGAGCCAGTCCTCGGTCTCGAACGGGTCGGGCTCCGCGACGTGCAGCTGCACCGGGATCTCGGTCGCCGCGTCCTCCCGCAGGTCCGAGGTGCCGTGCAGGAGCAGCAGTGCGCGGGCCCGCTCGTCGGCCAGGGCCAGGTTCTGTGCCAGCGACCCGCCGAGCGAGAACCCCGCGTACACCAGGCCCGGCTCCCCCGCCCTGATCAGCGGGGCGGCGGCGGTCACCGCCCGGCGCAGCAGCTCGTCGCTGCCGAGCTCCTCCTTGTGGGCCGTGCCCGCCTCGACGTCCTCGAAGGTCTTCCCGTCGAACAGGTCGGGTGTGTGCACCTCGTGCCCGGCCGCGCGCAGCCGCTCGGCGGCGGTGTGCACGGCGGGGCGCAGTCCGTGGACGGAGTGCAGCAGGAGGATGGTGGCCACGGGGTCGGCTCCTTGACGGCGGGCGGGGCGGGGGTCGTGCCCTCCATGATCCCCCATCGGCCGGCCCGGGGCGGTCCCACCGGTCCGCCCTCCCACCCGGGTGCGGGTGGGAGGGCGGCGCCTTCGGTGGGCGGCCGCGTCAGTACTCGACCTTCATCGTCACCCCGCTGAAGCCCTGCTTGGCGTAGAGGCTGAAGTACACCCAGCCCGACGGCGGGTTGGCGACGGTCAGGGTCTCGGCGTTGCCGGCGTGCACGGACTTGGCGGTGTACGCGGTGCTGGTGGCCCAGCTGCGGCCGTTCCAGTAGAGGTCGGCGTTGCCGGTGCCGCCGCTGCTGGTGAGCCTGAGCTGCTTCACCCCGGCCGGCAGGTAGGCGAACATGTAGCTGACGTTGCCGGTGGTGGCGGCGACGCCGGTGCGGCGGCAGTTGCGGTCGTACTGCCGGACGTCGGCCGCGCCGCACAGCGGCAGGCCGCTGACGGTGAGCGTGCGGCTGAGGGTGGCGGTGGCGCCCCGGTCGTCGGTCACGGTCAGGGTCACCGTGTAACTCCCCGCCGTGGCGTAGGACTTGGTGGGGTTGGCGGCGGTGGAGGTGGTGCCGTCTCCGAAGTTCCAGCTGCGGGCGGCGATGGTGCCGTCCGGGTCGGTGGAGGTGTCGGTGAAGGCGACGGACAGGTCGCTGACCGCGGCCGTGAAGGCGGCCACCGGCGGCTTGTTCGTCTGGCCGCCGGGCTCGCAGGCGCCGGTGTTGCAGGCGGTCAGCCAGGCGGCGAAGTCCGCGTCGTAGCGGGTGCCGACGGTGGTGGTGAGGTAGGTGCGGGCGCCGGTGAAGTCACCGGTGCGGTACTTGGCGAGCACCGCGTCCAGGTCCGGCCGGTGCTTCTCGACCATGTAGCGGACCGCCAGGTAGCCCCAGTTGTAGATCCGGGTCTGGTCGGCGTTGTCGTAGGTGGTGTCGAAGAGCGTGCGCAGGCTGTAGGTGTGCAGGCCGGCCTGGGTGATCGCGTCGTCGTAGCGGGCCCCCCGGTAGGAGTACGAGATGTACTCGGCCAGGCCCTCGCTCCACCAGACGGTGGGGGTGGTGGTGCCGGCGTCGAAGTTGCCGTACATGTCGTAGCGGCCGTCGAGGTAGTGGGTGTACTCGTGGTTGAGGTTCCACACCTGGAAGGCGGGCCGCAGCCACTCGGCCTCGTAGGCGATGAACCGGGGCTGGTTGCCGGCCGCGGCCGGGTCGCCCTCCAGGTACATGCCGCCGTTGTCGGTGGAGATCCCGAAGATCGGTCCGGCGTAGGTCTGGTAGTCGCTGCTGGAGTGGAAGACCACCACCTCGATGGTGGTGTTGTTGTCGCCGGCGACCGGGCCGCTGTCCTTGAGGACGCTGTGGAAGTAGGCGTCCTGGTTGACCAGGCTGGTGCAGGTGGCGGCCAGGTCGGCGGTGGCGGCCTGCTGGGCGACGATCCGGATGCTGGGGCTGCAGGGGTAGTTGACGGTCAGGACGGCGGCGCGCAGCCGGGCGGCGAGGTCGCAGGTGCCGTAGTAGGCGCAGTCGGCCTGGTCGTAGGTGTCGGTGGCGACCGCGAGGTTGACCCACAGGGCGGAGCTGGGGCCGGTGATCGCGCTGCGGTCGAGCAGTCCCTTGACCTGCGGGCGGACCTTGGTGAGCAGCGGCTGGTAGCGCAGGAAGCGGCCGAGTTCCAGGCCGGCGTTGGCGGCGAGGTAGCCGCGGTCGCCGCCGAGCAGGCCGAAGTTGCGGACCGCGAAGTCGGTCAGGGTGTCGGTGATGCTGGGGTCGGCCTGGACGGCGGCCTGGTAGTCCGCGTTCTGGTGGCCGCGCCACAGCACGGTGTAGGTGTTGTTGACGGCGTAGAGCATCGACCACAGGCCGTCGTAGGAGCTGTTGTAGCCGTTCAGCAGCCGCTTGACGACGTACAGGTAGCGGGCGTTCTCGGCGGCGCTGTCGATCAGGGTGACGGCCTCGTACAGGATCTGGCCGTTGGCGTCGGTGACGTCGCCGGAGTGCGGGGCGGCGTAGAAGGTGTCCAGGGCGCCGCGGATGGCGGTCTTCAGGGCGGTGCCGTAGCTGCCGACGTCGGCGGGGTGGTACCACTGCACGAAGTAGCCGGCGCGCAGGAAGAGCACCAGCTGGCCGGCGGAGGTGCTGTTGTCGCCGGGGTAGGCGGCGGAGACGTCGCGCAGCGCGTCGGCGACGGTGACCATCTGGGCCTCGCGGAAGACCGCGCCCGCGTCCGCGCCGGTGAGCGTGAACAGGGTGTTGACGCAGTCGGTGGGGACCGACTTGACCTGCTGGACCAGGGCTGCGCCGGACTTGGTGGCGAAGTCGGAGACGTTGCAGGCGGCGTCGAGGGCGCGGGGCGCGGCGGGCTTGGCGGGCTCGGCGTAGTCGGTGCGGGCGGTGGCCGGGTCGGCGCTGCGGGGGGCGCGGTCGGCGGGCGCGACGGTGGCGCCGAGGTGCTGGTCCTCGGCGGCGGGGGTGCCGGTGGCGGGACGCGGCGGCGCTCCCGCCGGGGTCGCGGGGGCCGGTGCGGCGGGTGCGGCGGGAACGGCGGCCTGGCTACGGGGGGAGAACAGGCCGAACGCCAGACACAGGGCCAGGGCTGCGGTGAGCAGCAGCCGGGCGAGGTGTGGTGCGGCCGATGTCCGGAAGGAACTCACGTGGGGGCCTCCGGGCCGGGTGGACGGCCGCGCGCGGGCGCGGCCATGGGGATGTGGGGGTGGCCGGGGTGGGGGTGCGGCCGGGGGAACCTCGGCCGGGCGGCGCGGTGGGGACCTTGCTGCCCGGGCCGACAGAGGGTGTGACATGTACAATTGCATGTATCACATGGCGTTGGGAAGACCCGGGGAGCCGTCAACTTGCACCCCGGGCGGGCCGGTTGGGGCGGCCCGCCCGGGACGGGGGCCGCCGGACCGCCGGGTGAAGAGTCGACGAACAGTCAGTCGCAGGGGTTGGAGAGCCCGTTACCGGCTAGTAGCCTACGGCGACGTGACCGAGACCCCTGACACCCTCTCCGCTGCCCGGCCGCGCCGCCGCCGGGTCCTCAAGGCCGCCGCGCTGACCGCGGGCGCCGTCGCCGTACCGCTGGGCCTCGGCGGGGCCACCGCCTCCGCCGCGCCCACGCCCCAGTTCCTGCACGGCGTCGCCTCCGGCGACCCGCTGCCGGACGGCATCCTGCTGTGGACCCGCGTCACCCCGTCCCCGGACGCCGTACCCGGCTCCGGCAGAGGCCAGGACATCGCGGTGGTCTGGCAGCTGGCCACCGACAAGGCGTTCACCGCCGTCGTCGCGAGCGGCACCGTCACCGCCTCCGCCGCGTCCGACCACACCGTCAAGGCCGACGTCCGCGGCCTGACCCCCGACACCGGCTACTGGTACCGCTTCACCGCCGGCGGCGTCACCTCCCCCGCCGCCCGCACCCGCACCACCCCGGCCACCGACGCCGCACTGAGCCACCTGCGCCTGGGCGTCGCCTCCTGCGCCAACTGGGAAGCCGGCTACTTCTCCGCCTACCGCCACCTCGCGGCCCGCGGCGACCTCGACGCCTTCCTGTTCCTCGGCGACTACATCTACGAGTACAAGTCCGGCGAGTACTGCGCCCGCGGCACCGTGGTCCGCCCGCACGAGCCCGCCCACGAGATCACCACCCTCGCCGACTACCGCACCCGGCACGGCCGTTACAAGACCGACCCGGACCTTCAGGCGCTGCACGCCACCGTCCCGACCGTGGCGATCTGGGACGACCACGAGTTCGCCAACGACGCCTACTCCGGCGGCGCCGAGAACCACACCCCCGGCACCGAGGGCAACTGGGCCGACCGGGTCGCCGCCGCCAAGCAGGCCTACTTCGAGTGGATGCCGGTCCGCCCGTCCGTCGCCGGCACCACCTACCGCCGGCTGCGCTACGGCAAGCTCGCCGACCTGCACCTGCTGGACCTGCGCTCGTTCCGCTCCGAGCAGGTCAAGGCCGGCAACGGCGACGTCGACTCCGCCGACCGCACCATCACCGGCCGCGCGCAGCTGGACTGGCTGAAGGCCGGCCTGTCCGCCTCCGACACCACCTGGCGGCTGATCGGCAACGAGGTGATGATCTCCCCGGTCGCCTTCCTCTCGCTGCCCGGCTACCTGCTGCGCCCGCTGGCCAAGCTGCTCGGCCTGCCCGGCGAGGGCATCGCGGTCAACACCGACCAGTGGGACGGCTACACCCACGACCGGCGCGAACTGCTCGGCCACCTCAAGCAGAACGGCATCGGCAACACCGTCTTCCTGACCGGTGACATCCACTCCGCCTGGGCCGCCGACGTCCCGTACGAGGCCGCCACCTACCCGGCCTCGGGCAGCGTCGCCACCGAGTTCGTGGTCACCTCGGTGACCTCGGACAACATCGACGACGTCCTCAAGGTCGCCCCCCAGACCATCTCGCTGCTGGCCGTCGCCGCCCTGGAGGCCGCCAACCGCCACGTCAAGTGGATCGACCTGGACTCGCACGGCTACGGCGTCCTGGACATCACCCCGCAGGCCGCGCAGATGGACTACTACGTGCTGTCCGACCGGACCCGGCAGGACGCCACCTCCAAGTGGACCCGCTCGTACCGGACCCGCTCCGGCACCCAGCAGGTCGAGCGGGTCTACGCGCCCGTGAAGTGACATCCCGCCGGCCGCGCCGCCACCCGGGCCACCGGGCGGCGGCGCGGCCGGAAGCCGGATGCCGGATGGCGGATGGCGGTCCCGGCTCAGCCCGGCGGAACGGCCAGGCGGTAGCGCTGCTTCTCCGTGCGGGTGGCGCCGAGCCGGTCGTAGAAGCGGATCGCGCCCTCGTTCCAGACCGGCGTGTTCCACTGCACCTCGGCCAGCCCGCGGGCCGCGGCCTCGGCCACCACCGCGCCGATCACCAGGCCGCCGAGGCCGAGGCCGCGGTGCTCGTCGCGCAGGTAGAGGCAGTCCAGGTGCAGGTAGGGCCGCCCCTGCCAGGTGCTGAACTCCTCGGTGCAGGTGGCATATCCGGCCAGCACACCCCCCGGCAGCTCGGCCACCAGGCAGCTCAGCCGCGGCCCGGCCCGTTCGAACAGCTCGGCCGCCAGCAGCTCCGCCAGCCCCTCGGCGGGCGGCGCCGCCCGCTCGTACGCCGCGTGCTCGGCGGCCAGCACAGCCACCTGCGGCAGATCGGCCCGCACCGCCGCCCGGACCCGCGGACCCGCCGCGCCCACGTCCGCCGGGCCGGCCGCCGGGCCGCTCTGCGGCGCGGTCACCGGGACTGCTCCGGGGCGAAGCGGGCGACCAGGTCGCCCGCACCGAGCCGGCGCAGCGTGTCCGGCGCGGCGTCGACCGGGCCGGGGCGGAGCCGGTAGAGCGTCCCGGACCGGCCGGGCGGCACCGGCAGATCGCCGTCGACCAGGCAGAGCGGGCCGTCGGTCCCGGCCAGCCGGGCGGCCAGCGCCTCGCCGCCCAGCCGCTCCTCGGCGTCCGGGCCGCTCAGGGTGCGCAGCCGGGCGGCGAACCGCCCGGCCGGCTCGTCGTCCGCCCGCCGCCAGGTCCGGACGGTCCTGCCGTCCCGGGCCCGGACCAGCACCTCCCGCGCGTCGGCGGCGGCGCAGGCGCAGGCCAGGTCCCACAGGGTGGCCCGGGCGCCCGGCGCGAAGTGGGCCAGCAGGTCGGCGCACAGCTGCCCGACCTGCGCGCCATGCCGGGCGATGTTGTGGAAGCCGCCCGCGGCGGAGGTGTTGAGGTCGGTCCAGGTGTACCGGCGCTCCGCCAGGTCGACGATCATCGGCACGCACACCCGGGCGTCCCCGGCCAGGTCCATCCGCTGGCGCACCGCCCGGGGGTCGAAGCCGCCGGCCGGGCCGAGTTCGGCGAGGTCCATGAACCCGGTGAAGGCGTCGGTGAGTTCGTCGAAGGCGATGTCGTTGTACGCGAGCACGAGCACCACCGCGTAGCGCGCGCCGTGGCCGGCCAGCAGCTCCAGGTCCAGGTCGGCGAACTCGGTGGCGCCGTGCGGCGGCGGCGCGTCGACCAGGTCGCCGGAGTGCACCGCGGCCCGCTGCCCGTACACCAGTGAGGTGTAGTCGCACAGCCCGGCGAACTGCCAGTCGGCGCTGTAGAGGGCGATCGACAGGTCCAGGTCGACCCGCACGCCCTCGGGCTGCATCCAGTGCAGGAACAGCCGCAGCCGGCCGCCGTCCGGCAGCGGCTGCACACTGCCGCGCGGCACCGGGACCAGCGTCTTGGCGGCCGCCCGTTCGGCGAACGGCGCCACCAGGTCGGCCAGTCCTTCGTCCAGCAGCGCCGTCCCGGTGCCCCGGCCGGACGGCGACGCCTGGGCCCGGCGCAGCAGTTCTGCCTCGATCAGCTCGCACACCGGGCCGCTCAGCGCCACGGGCACCACCGTGCCGTGGTCCTCCCGGGCGTGGGCCAGCGCGACCGAGCCCCGCGGGAAGTACAGCCGCCGCTCGCCCGGGGTGCGCGGGCCGCGCAGCCGCCCGTACGCGCCGAGCAGCGGACCCGGTCCGACCGCGCGCAGCGCCTCCGCGGCCGTCCGCAGGAACGCCTCGGGCAGCGGGCTGCCGGGCGCGGCGGTGGCGTGCACCCGCAGCAGGTGGTGGAGCCGGCGGACCAGCTCCCCCGGCCGGGCGGCCAGCAGCGCGGTGGCCCCGGCCAGGTCCCCGTCCGCGAGCCCGGCCTCGACCTGTCCGCCGAAGCCGGTGAAGCCGAGCCGGGTGCCGCGCTCGCGCCGGTCCACCCGCAGCGGCGCGGGCGCGTCGAGGAGCCCGGCGGCGGCCGGGTGCGCCTCCAGGTCGGTCTGCCGCAGCAGCGCGAACGCGGCGGCCACGGCCGGGAAGCGGCGGCGGTGCTCGGACGGGTGGAGCAGCTCGCCGGCCCGCAGCCAGGCCTGCCGGTGCCGCCGCAGGTCCTCGGCGAGCGCGGCGAGCGGCAGCGCGTCCAGCACGGCGAGCAGCGAACGGCGCAGCGGGCGCGGCAGGTTGCGCAGCCTGGGGGCGTTGGCGGGCAGCAGGTCGGGCTCGGCGCCGGACAGCGCCCACAGGATGCGCAGCACGTCGGTGGCGGTGTCGACGTGGGCGCGCAGCAGCGCCTCGGCGCCCTCGGGCGCGCGGCGCACCAGCGCCGCGAGGACGGTGGCCCTGGTCTCGCGGACGGGGATCGCTCCGGGCAGCCGGTCGGCGAGGTCGGCGGGGGCGTGGGCGAGCAGCACGGCGAGGTCCTCGCGGTCCTGCGGCGGCAGCGGGGTGCGGCGGGCGAGCAGCAGGTCGAGTTCGGCCAGGGCCGCGGCGGCGGGGTCGGCGCCCTCGGCCAGGTTCAGCGGGACCAGGCTGCGCCGCTGCGCCTCGGGCACCACCACGCGGTGCGAGTACGGCGCCCGGCCGGGGCCCAGGCGGCGCTCGGCGGCCAGTTCGGTGCCGCAGACCGGGCAGGCGGACAGCGCAGCGCCGTCCGCGGGGCCCGCCGGGTCCAGGCAGTCGGCGCAGACCAGGTGGGCGCAGGGCGCGAGGGCGCCGATGCCCGCCTCGGCGCCGGTTCGGCCGCACCGCACGCACGGCTGGTGCGGCTGGCTCAGCAGGAACTGCCGCATCTGCTCGGAGAAGTAGGACTGCGCGTCGTCGGGCACGCTGTCGGGGAAGCCGCGGAACAGCGGGCGGTGCCGGCGGTCGGCGCCGTACAGCGCGTCCAGCCGGGCCAGCAGGGTGGAGCCGAGCAGCGCCAGGTCGGTCGGGTGCAGGCGGGCCAGGGTGGCGCGCAGCGACGCGCCGAGCACGTGTCCGCGCTGGAGCAGGTCGCCGTCGAGGGCGGTGAGGCCGGCGGCGGTCCAGCTGTCGGCGGCGGCGCCGAGCAGGGCCGGCGGGACGTGGACGGCGCTTCGACGGCGGAGCAGGAAGGTGTCGAGGTCCGGGTCGGCGACGGCCTGGGTGGCGCTGGTCATGCTGGTGGGGCCCCCTGGGGTGAGAGGCGCGGGGCGGAGAGTGGGCGCACTCGGTTCATTTACAGTGAGTTGAAAGAAGGAAGCACGCCGCGGAGCCGCCCCGCGCAGTCGTCACCCTAGCCCACCGGCCGCCGCGGGTAGAACGGCTTTGCGGACCCGGTCAGGACACCACGTCCTTGCGGGCGAAGCCGCGGAACGCCAGCGCCAGCAGGACCAGCGAGTAGCTGACCGAGAGCGAGGCGCCCTGGAGCATCCCGCCCCACTCCAGCTGCGGCTGCAGGGCGTCCGCCCAGGCGTAGTTCCAGTGCGCGGGCAGCCATTCGCGCAGGCCGCCGAGGGCGGTGATGGCGTCGAGCACCCCGGTGACGATGGTCAGGAACACGGCGCCGCCGACCGCGCCGAGCGGGGCGTCGGTGGCGGTGGAGAGCCAGAACGCCAGGGCGCCGACGACCAGTTCGGCGACCACCACGAAGGCCACCGCGAGGGCGAGCCGCGGCAGCGCCACCGACGCGGGCAGGCTGGCGCCGGTGGGCAGCCTCAGGTCGCCCCAGCCGTACGCGGCGGTGCCGACGCCCAGCCCGACCAGCGGAAGCAGCACGATCGCGGCCGCCGAGAAGGCCAGCCCGACGGTGAACTTGCGGGCCAGCAGCCGGGCCCGGGGCACCGGCGCGGCCAGCAGGTAGCGCAGCGAGGACCAGCTGGCCTCGGAGGCGACGGTGTCGCCGCAGAACAGCGCCATCGGGATGACCAGCAGGAAGCCGGTGCCCATGAAGAGCATGGTGGCGGCGAAGTTGGGCCCGGAGGCGGTGGCCAGCTCGATGAAGGTGGTGCGGTCCGGGCGGTCGGGGGTGCCGCCGATCTGGAAGGCGGCCAGCACGATGAACGGCATCGCGGCCAGTACCCCGCCGATCACCATGGTCCGGCGGCGGCGCAGCTGGCGGACCGCCTCGACCCGCAGCGGCAGGGTCCGGCCGGGCCGGTAGCCCGGGGCCGCGGCGGTGTCGGCGGGTGCGGGCGCGGGGGCGGGGGCGGGGGCGGGGGCGGTCATGCCGTTCCTCCGATCAGTGACAGGAACGCGTCCTCGAGTCTGCGGTGCGGCCCGAACCGCTCGACCGGGACGTCCAGCCGGACCAGTTCGACCAGCAGCTCACCGGCGGTCAGGCCGTCGAGGCGCACCAGCAGCCCGCCGTCGACCGCCTCGGCGGAGGCGACCCCGGCCAGCGCGGCCACCTTGTCGGCGGCCACCGCCCGCCGGTCGCCGCCGAACCCGGCGGGGGTGGCGACCAGCAGCACCTCGCCGGCGCCGACGATGTCCGCGACCTCGCCCGCGACGACCAGCCGGCCGCGGTCCATCACCACCAGGTGGGTGCAGCTCTGCTCGATCTCGGAGAGCAGGTGGCTGGAGACGATGACGGTCCGCCCGGCCGCGGCGTACCGGATCATCACCTCGCGCATCTCGCGGATCTGCGGCGGGTCGAGGCCGTTGGTCGGCTCGTCCAGGATCAGCAGGTCGGGCAGGCCGAGCATGGCCTGGGCGATGGCCAGGCGCTGGCGCATGCCCTGGGAGTAGGTGCGCACCGCCCGGTCGAGCGCCTCGCCGAGGTCGGCGATGGCCAGCGCCTCGTCCAGGTGGGCGTCCTCGGCCGGGCGGCCGGTGGCCTGCCAGTACAGCCGCAGGTTGGCCCGCCCGGTGAGGTGCGGGAGGAAGCCCGCGCCCTCGACGAAGGAGCCGACCCGCGACAGCACCGGGGAGCCGGCCCGGATCGCGTGCCCGAAGATCCGGATCTCGCCGGCGTCGGGGCGGATCAGCCCCATCAGCATCCGCAGCGTGGTGGTCTTGCCCGCGCCGTTGGGCCCGAGCAGGCCGAGCACCTGGCCCTGCTCGACCCGGAAGCCCAGGTCGCGGACGGCGTACCGGTCGGCGGCGCCGCGGTAGCGCTTGCTCAGACCGGTGATCTGCAGCGGGACACCGGCCAGTGCCGGATCGGGCGCCCGGTGCCGCAGGCGCCGCCGGGGCAGCAGCAGGACGGCGGCCGCGCCGAGCGCGGCCAGCGGCAGCAGCCAGGTCCGGGCGGGCAGCGGGGCGGCCTCGGTGTGCAGCGCCGCCACGGTCGGTACGGTGAGCGGCCCGTCCGCGGAGATCCGGTAGGTGGCGCTCTGCGCGGGCGAGGCGTACGCCAGGTCGGTGGCGGCCAGCACCAGGCGCAGCCGGTGGCCGGCCTCGAAGGTGTGGTCGACCGCGGGCAGCGTGATGTCGACGCTCCGCCCGCCGGGCGCGTCGGCGCCGGTCACCCGCAGCGGCGCGACCAGCTGCTGGGGCAGCGCCTGCTTGCCGTCCGGTCCGACGTCGTACAGCTTGGCGAAGAGCACCGCGTCGGGGCGGTCGGCCCGGACGGTGATCCTGGTGGTGGGTGCGCCGGTGAGGTGCAGGCCCGCGTCGAGCGGTGCGGAGTCGAACGAGGCGTACTGGCCGGGGAAGTCCAGCGCGAGGCCGGCGCCGAGCGCGGACGCCTGGGCGAGGGCACCGATGCCGGGCACGGTGGAGATGTCGGGCGGGGTGCCGCCCGGCGGGTTGGCGATCTCCTGCGGGGCGCCGCCGAGCGGGACGGTACGGGAGCCGGTGCCGCCGAGTCCGGGGTAGGCGGCGGCGTCGGCGCCGCGCAGCACGGCCTGGAACCCGGTGGAGTCGACGCCGCCGGTCCGGGTGACCCGGAACGCGGGTCCCGTGTCGGTGCCGCTCTGCTGCTTGAGGTAGCGGTCGAACCAGGCGGTGACCCGGTCGTCGACCCGGGCGCTGCCCTCGGTGCCGCCGTCGTGGCCGCCGGCGAACCAGTCCACGGCCACCGGCGCGCCGTTGGCGGCGACCGCCCGGGCGATCTCGTCCCCCTGGTCGAGCGGGAACAGCGAGTCCTGCTGGCCCTGCACCACCAGGGTGGGGACCTTGATCCGGTCGCCGACCGAGGACGGGCTGGACCGCTCCAGCATCGCGACCGCGTCCGGGTCGGCGTGCCCGGCGGTGGCCACCCGGTCGTACATCGCGCACAGCTCGTCCAGGAACCGGCCGCAGCCGATCGGGCCCTGCGCGGCACCGCCGCCGGGACGCCCGCCGGGGCCGGCCGAGGGGTCGGCCGCCGAGCCGGTGGTGAAGAAGATCCCGGCCCACAGCTTCTTGAACACCCCGTCGGCCGCGCCGCTGCCCTGCACCCCCTGCGGGAACAGCGCGTCCGCCAGGTTCCACCAGGTGATCTGGGTGGCCACCGAGTCGATCCGGGAGTCGTACGCGGCGCCGAGCAGCGCGACCCCGCCGCCGTAGGAGGCGCCGGTGATGCCGACCCGCGGGTCACCCGGGCCGTCCAGCTGCACCTCGGGGCGCTGGGCCAGCCAGTCGACCAGGTGCCGGACGTCCTGCACCTCGCGGTCGGGCGCGTCCAGGCCGATCTTCCCGCCGGACTTGCCGAAACCGCGGGCGGACCAGGTCAGTACCGCGTAGCCGGACCTGGCCAGCTGCTCGGCGCGTGCCCGCTCGCCCTCCTTGGAGCCGCCGAAGCCGTGCGCCAGCAGGACCGCCGGGCGCGGCCCGGAGCCGGTGGTGAAGAACGAGGTGTCGATCGGGACGGTCGCGGCGCCGCCCGGGGTCTCGGGCAGGTCCAGCACCCGGTCCTCCCGGCGCACCGCCGGTCCGGAGCCCGAGGCCGCCACCGCGCCGAGCCCGCCGAGGACGGCGAGCAGCGCCAGCAGCAGGCCGATCACCACCGACCGCCGGCCCGTCGGCCGCCTGCGCCACACCCCACCGAGACCCATGGTGACCGATCCTATGCACCGCTCGGGTAGGACGGTGATAAGCCCCCCGGCGGCGCACCCGCCGCGGGCGCTGGACCGGCCGGACGGCAGCGGCCATAGTGACCACCATGGCCTCTCTCATCCGTCAGGTGACCGTCGACTGCGCCGATCCGTACGCGCTGGCCGGATTCTGGGCAGCCGTCCTGGACTCCCGGATCCACCCGGACGACGGGCCCGAGGACCCCGAGGTGCTGGTCGAGTCCCCGGGCGGCCGGGTGCTGTTCATCGCCGTACCGGAGGGCAAGACCGTCAAGAACCGGCTCCACCTCGACCTCCAGCCGCAGGACCGGCCCCGCGACGAGGAGGTCGACCGGCTGCTCGCCCTCGGTGCCGCCCTGGCCGACGACCGGCGCAACCCCGACGGCTCCGGCTGGGCGGTGCTCACCGACCCCGAGGGCAACGAGTTCTGCGTCGAGCGCAGCGCCGCCGAGCGGGCCGCCACGGCCTGACGCACCCTCGCGGCCCGGGTCACGGCAGCTTGGCCGCCAGCAGGTCGATCTGCCGGATGTCGGGGGCCACGGCCAGCATGGTGGGCGCCGCCTCCATCAGGGCGGCCGCGATCCGGCCCTGCAGGTGGGCGGCGCGGCCCTGCTCGTCGGCGAAGGTGTCGAAGACACCGAAGGTGGTGGCGCTCTCCCGGAACGAGAACCACGCCAGGGTCCGCTCCTCCTCGTTGGCGAGCGCGACGGCGTCGCGCAGCATCGTGCCGACCTGCTCGGCGTACTCGGGCTTGGCTTCGATCCGGACCAGCAGACCGATGGTCATACCGCTGCTCATGCTCACTCCCTGCCTGGATGCCGTCACCCTGAGTGGTGACGCCAGTGCATCCTAGGTCGGCCGGGGCGGCCCGTCGGGGAGCGCGGCGGGCCGCCCGGCGCCGTTTCGGCGCCGGGCGGGTGAGCCGGCCGGACCGGCCGAGGACCTACCAGAGGTCGTCGGGGTCGAAGTTGGCCATGTCCGCGTCGCTCTCCTCGTCCGAGCTGTGGCTCGTCTGCGCGGGCTGCGGCTGCGGCTGCGGCTGGACCGGGGGTGCGGCGGCCGCGGCCGCGGCCGCCTCGGCGCGGGCCCGGCGGGCCGCCTCGAACTGCTCCTGCCGCTGCTGCTGCTCCAGCAGGCGCTGCGCCTCCCTCGCCTCCCGCTGCCGCTGCGCCTCGGCGGCCCGTGCGGCCCTGGCCTCCCGCTCGGGCGCCTCCCGGCGCCAGTTGACCTGCTCCTGGGCCTGCGAGTGGATGCTCTCGTCGGTCAGGACGTGCGGGTTGTCCATGTGCAGCAGGCCCATCAGCAGCTGGTCCTGCCGCCAGTCCAGCGCCCGGCCGTTGACCTCCGAGGTGTACTGCCGGAACCGGGAGTCCGGTGTGCGGTAGCCGCGCAGCACCTCGGCGATGTCCTGCACGGACTCGGGCTTCGGCTCGTTGGAGAGGTGGCCCAGCTGGTCGATGACCTCGTCGGAGTAGAACCGCTCGTTCGCCCGGATCTCCTGCGACAGCGTCTCGAAGTTCTGCCGGACCACGTCGGGACGGCCCAGGCTGGTCGACGGCGTCACATTGGTGCGGATCATCTCCCCTTCCCAGGTCTTCTTGTCCATCGCGAGCTTCAGTGCCTGCGCGTCGGCCGGGTCCAGGCCCCGGCTGAGGATCTCGTACACCCGGTCGAACCCGGCCTGCGTCTCGCCGGGGTTCGGCGGCCGGTTGCGGTCGGTGTGACGGGTGAGCGCGTTGCCGAAGTCCTGCAGCTTGTCGACGGGCATGGTGAACTTCCCGTCGCCCGTGTGCTGGTTGGCCTCCTTGGCCCAGCCTTCGACGATGTCCCGGCCCCACTTCACCTTGCCGAGCTGCATGTGCGGCTCGGAGTGCTCGGCGGCCGCGGACCACTCGGTGCCCGCGTTCATGCCGTCCGTCGCCTTGGTGAGGTCACCGTTGACGCCCAGCGCCTGCGCGGAGCGCTCCAGCACCGACGCGTCCTCGCGGGCCTGCGCCGCGGCGTCCCGCAGGGTCCGGGCGACCTGCGGGTCCGGGTGGTCCTGCGCCAGCCGGTCGACGCCGTCGGCGGCGTCCCGCAGGCTGTCGGCCGCGTTGCGGTAGTCCTCGTGCGACGGCGACTCGTTGCGCCAGGTGGCCCGGTCCCAGGCGTCCCGGGCGTGCGACAGGTCCGGCACCGAACCCGCCCCGTCCCGGCCGAGGGCGTTGGCCACCCGCGCCTCCAGCAGGTCCGCCGCGGCGGGCTCGTGGATCCGCGGGTAGGGGGTCGTACCGACATTGGGCGACAGGTACGGACGCCCGGTCAGCTGGCTGGCGTTGGTGGTGTTGGCGCCCTCCTGGATGGCCGGCAGGTCACCGAGCTGGAACAGCTTCTCGAAGTTCGACTGCGAGGTGCCGTCGCTGCGGATGAGCAGCACCTCGCCGTCCTTGAGCTCGGACATCATCCGGGAGACGTCCTCGGCCCCCAGCTCGGAGAGGTTCGCCCGCTTCAGCCAACTGGGCTCGAACTTCGGCGCGTAGCCGATCTCGCGCCCGCCGACCTCCACCATCACGGCCGGCTTGCCGTACGTCTTCACCCCGCCGACCTCGTGCGCGCCGGACTCCCGGATCGCGGACGCCAGGTACTCCGGGCCGCTGGCGCGCAGCCGGTCCTCCATCCGGGCCAGCCCGTAGACCGGCATCATGTCGACCTTGCCGTTGGCCACCGAGTCGGCGATCGACTGCAGCTTCGGGTCGTCGGGGAAGGCGACCTTCTCGGGCGTGCGGATGTCGAACTGGTACAGGCCGTGGTCCGGGCTGACCCCCGCGTCCATGTGGTGCGCGGTGTACTGCGGCGTGCCGTCCTCCCCCGGCGTCCGCTCGTAGACGGCCCGCGGGTGGCCCCAGGCGTACGGCGTGAGCAGCATCGCCTTGTCGGCACCCGTGAACGACAGCAGCGCGCCGGCCGACTCCCGGTTGACCTCCAGGCTGTCGCTGGCCGCGACGAAGGTCGGCCCGCGACCGAGGTCCGGCCGCACGGGCTGCTCGTACACGGTCTCGTGGTCGAGCTCCTTGTCCACGTACACCGGCTCGTTGACCCGGAGCTCGTCCCGGTCGAGCATCCGCTCCAGCCGCTCCCGCACGCTGTGCGGCGCGACCATCTGGATCTCGCCCCCGTAGCCCAGCTCACGCAGCGAGCGGACCAGCGTGATCGCCGCCGCCTGGTGGCCGGAGCCGGGGCCCGACTCGACCACGACGGTGACCGACTCGTGCTGCTGGAGCTTCTCGTAGACCTCCTGGCGGGCCTGGATCTCCTCCCGCGACGGCGGGTTGCCGCCCCGCCGGTCCGCGATGACGTCGTGCAACGCCTGCGCGTGCTCGGGCCGTTCGCGTCCCAGACCCCACAGCGCGTGCTCCGGGATCTCCTTGCCGAGCGCGTGCACCGCGCCCGTCCCATGCTGGTCCACCCAGCGCGCGAGGTCGTCGACCTTGCCGTTGCGGGCGTTGCGGACCAGGTCCTGCACCTCGTGCGTCCGGTCCTCACCGAGGCCGAGCTGCTCGCGCAGCTGGTCCGCCCGGTCCTCGGGCGAGTCCAGCAGCCTGCGCTCGGAGCCCCAGCCGGGCCGCGGCGTGCGCTCCGACGGGAGGTCCCGGGAGCCGGAGCCGGTGGTGTCCTCGTGCGGCGTGACGTTGTCGTGGGTGCCGTCGGTGTGGGTGTCGTGGGTCTGCGGGTCGTGGGTGTCGTGCGTCTGGTGGTCCTGGGTGTGGTCCACCGCCGGGTGCGTCTGGTCGGCGGACCCGTTGCCGTGGGTGTCGGACGGCGGCATCGGGGGCGGCGGCGGGACGTCCGCGTGCAGCGACCCCTCGGGCGCCGTGCGCACCGGCGGGGCCGGCGGCGCGGGCGGCGGCGGGGGCGCCTGGGTGTGCGGGGTCACCGGATCGGCGAACGGGTCGTCCGGGTGCCGGTTGGAGCCCTGCGAGCCGTGCGAGTCCAGCGAATCGTGCGAGTCGTGGGAGCTGATGCTCGCCGTGTCGGAACCGTCGTCCGAATGGTCCGACGGGTCCCGGAACGGGTCGTCCGGGTGCCGGTTGGAGCCCTGCGAGCCGTGCGAGTCCAGCGAATCGTGCGAGTCGTGGGAGCTGATGCTCGCCGTGTCGGAACCGTCGTCCGAGCGGTCCGACGGGTCCCGGAACGGGTCGTCCGGGTGCCGGTTCGAGCCCTGCGAGGCCGACGAATCCTGGGAGTCGTGCGAGCTGATGCTCGCCGCGTCCGAGTCGTGCGAGTGGACACTGCCCGTTCCCGTACCTGTGGGGTGCACCGGGCCGGTGCCGGTGCCCGTCGGGTGCACCGTGCTGCCCGAGCCGGCGGCCGTGGCCGCCGGGTCCGGGACCGGGATCGGCGGGGCGGGGCGGGTCGGCGCCGGCGGCCGCGACGGACCGGCCGGGTCCTCGTCGCCGAACAGGTTGCGCAGCCCGCGCAGCCCGTCGTTCTCGTTGACCGGGTTGGCCCGGATGGGCTCCGGGTCCGGGCCGTAGAGGCGCTCGAGCAGCGGCAGCAGGTCGGGCTCGTTGGCCCGCACCCAGTCGGCACCGTTGTTCCGGGGCTCCCCGGTGTACGGGTCATTGCCGTGGTTGGTACCGAGGTAGGCGTTGGTGACCTGCGCGAAGTACTCCAGCTCGTCGCGGGAGGCGTAGTTGTCGCCCTTCGGCCCGTCGGGCCGGCGGGCACCGTCGGTCCACTGGACCGGGCTCTCCTCGCCGAAGGTCCGCGCCAGGTGGTCGGCGTCGATCTTGGCCTGGTAGGAGTCCGTGATGAGCTGACGGTCCGACGGGCCCAGCGCCTGCCGGTGGATGGTGTGGGCGAACTCGTGGGTCGTGGTGGAGTAGCCGTCGTCGTAGTGCGACAGGCCACCGACCGTGGTGTGCTCCCCGAGCAGGTTCTCCTCGGTGGCGGCGGCCCGGCGGCCACCCGAACCACGCACGTCCTCCCACTTGCGACCGCCACCCGCGTCGCCCGCGGCCTCGGTGCCCCGCAGGTTCCGGTACGGCGCGGCGTCGGTCATCGGGACGTCCTTGGGCACCACGTACATGCCCGCGCGCCCCTTGAGCAGCTTCGCGGTCACCTCCGGGTCCTGGAGCATCCGGGAGAGGTTGTTCTCCGCCTCCTTGCGGGCCGCGTCGTGGTCGCTGACCCGCGGGTCGACGTCCACCATCAGGCGGGCCGCCGTCCGCGCGAACTCCTGCGGCGGCAGCGTGTTGCGCAGGTTGTCGACCAGCGGTTCGTTGGAGGCCAGCCAGCGGCGGTACTCCGGCCGCAGGTTCCCGAGGGCCTCCATCCGGTCGTGCTCGCTCATCCGCGGCACGTCGGCGACCAGGCGGTCGGCGTTCGGCGGCTGGGTCATCAGGAACCGCTGTTCCCGGCCGAGGCCGGTGATCGTCCGGCCGACCTGCCCGTCGTTGTCCGCGTTCAGACGGCCGAGTTCGGCCTCCCGCTCCAGGCGGCGCTGCTCGAAGATGTCCGGGCGCGGCGCGGTGTGCTGACCCTGGTTCTGGCCCGGGGTCTGGTTGTGGCCGTTGCCGTGCGCCTGACCGGTGCCGCCACCGGCGACCGGGCCGAGGGAGGACCCGGGGTTGACCGGGCCGAGCCCGCCGTGCGCCGGCGCGGGCGCCGGGGTGCCGGTCGAGGTGGAGGCGTGGTTCTGGCTCTGGTTCGGCGCGGCCGGGGGCGGCGGCGGAACCTCCCCGTGGGCGCCGGCGGCCGCAGGCTGCCGGGCCGGGGCCGGGGGCGTCGGAGCGGGGGGAATCCGGTCGGCGCCGCGGGCGCCCGCCGGACGGTTCAGACCGCCGGTGGACGACGGCTGCACCGGGCCGAGACCGCGCTGGCCGCCCTGGCCGCCTTGGCCGGTGCCGGGCGTCGTCCGGGGCGGGGCCTGCGGCGGCGGCGCCGCCGAGGAGCCGTGCGGCATCGAGCCCGGCACCCCGCCGGCCTGGGTCGGCACGTGGAACCCGCCCGCGCCCGGCACGCCCTGCGGCGGCACGGTCGCGGCGGTGGAGGCGTCGGCCGGGGGCGGCGGCGGGACCGCCGCCGGGTCGGTGGTGCGCGAGGTGTGGTCGCCGCCACCGCTGGTGGGGCGCACGGTCGGCACGGACAGCCCGCCGAGACCGGCGGTCTCCACCCGGGTGGGGCCGTTGTCGGAGTCCCGGGGCACGGAACCGCCGTCACCGGCGGCCGACTGGTGCGGCACCGACGCGGCAGACGGACCGGACGAGCCGGACCCGCTCACGTGACCCGCGGCCGGGACGGCCGACGGGGCCTGCTCGTGCACCTGCGCAGCGGGAGCCTCGTGCGGGGCCTGCGAGACCGGCGCCTCGTGCGGGGCCGCACTCGGCACGTGCTCCGAACCGCCCGAATGCACCGGAGGCACCGTGGACCCCTCGTGCGGGGTCGCGCCGGCGACGTGCTCCGGGGCGACCGGCTGCACGGTCGGCTCGGCGGCAGGCGGACGGGCCTCGGTGAACG
The DNA here is from genome assembly GCF_057220535.1 of Kitasatospora sp. NEAU-CNBT7. Taxonomy (NCBI): domain Bacteria; kingdom Bacillati; phylum Actinomycetota; class Actinomycetes; order Kitasatosporales; family Streptomycetaceae; genus Kitasatospora; species Kitasatospora sp. NEAU-CNBT7. The sequence goes on from NZ_JBXQQB010000012.1 coordinate 149,101, forward strand.
GGGCCTGCGTGTGCTGCTGCGCGACCGGCTCCGGCTCGACGGGCCGGGGGGCGCTGTGCTCGGTCGTGGTGTTGTGCTCCGCCGTCGGGGTGGGCTCGACACGAGCACCACCCTCCGCCGGGGCACCACGCTCGACCGTCGGCGTGTGCTCGACCGACGGGGTGTGCCCCGCCGTGGTGTTGTGCTCCGCCGACGGCATGGGCTCGACACGAGCACCACCCTCCGCCGGGGCGCCGCGGTCCACCGGGGCGCTGTGCTCGACCGTCGGCGTGTGCTCGACCGACGGCGTGTGCCCCGCCGTGGTGTTGTGCTCCGCCGACGGCATGGGCTCGACACGAGCACCACCCTCCGCCGGGGCACCACGCTCGACCGTCGGCGTGTGCTCCGCCGGCGGGGTGTGGGAGGTGGTCTCCGTACCTGCGGGGTGGCTGGTACCCGCCGCCGGGGACTGGTGCTGCTGGGCAGGAACCGGGGTGTCGGCCGCGGGCGTCGCATGCTCCGGCGTGGCGTGCACCTGCGCGCCGCCGCCGGGAGCCTCCGAGGTGACATGGCTGCCGGAGGAGGTCGGACGGTCCGAGCCGAACGGCACGAGGCCGCCGGTGCTGCCGCCGCCGCTCCTGGTCGTGCCACCGCCGCCCTCAGTGGAGTGGCCCGCACCCGCGGTGATGCCGCCACCGGTACCGGCCGACGTGCTCGCCGTACTCGGAGCGGTCTCCGGGCCGCCGTGGGTGGACGGGCCGGAGCTCGGCCCGTGGTACGCCGACGCGGAGGTGTCGGGCTTGGAGAACGTCGGGGTGCCCTCGCCGTGGCTCCCGCCGCCCGTCGACGAGCCGCCCACGGACGAACCGCCCGCCGACCCACCCGCCGACCCACCGGCCGAGGAGCCGCCCACCGAAGGCCCGCCCACGGACGAACCGCCGACCGAACCGCCGATGTGCGCACCACCGATGGGCGCGCCGCCCTCCGGGGCACCGCCCTTGGGCGGCGGGCCCGCGTGCGGGGTCGGGATGTTGCCGGGGCCGTTGAACTTGCCCTTGATGTTGGACGCACCGGCCTTCAGGCCGACCGCCGCACCGCCGCTGAGGCCCGAGCCGAGCAGGCTGCCGCCCTCGACGTGGCCGGTGGTGATCAGCTGGGTGGAGACGTCCGCACCGACGCCGACCGCCGCACCGTGCACCATCTTGCCCGGGATGGTCTGCATCGCATTGGCCAGGCCGAGCTTTCCGCCCGCCCCGCTGAGACCCTTGCCGATCAGGTGGCCGCTGGCGCCCGCGACGGCGCCGCCGAGGGCGTTCTGCCCGACCTCCTTCATGTCGATGCTCTTGCGGTGACCCTCCATCACCTCGATGCCCTGGGCGAGCACGTTGATGGCGGCCATCTGCGCGGCCTGCTTGGCCGCGAACTCCAGGGCTTCCTTGAGCAGCGTCTTGAGGATCTGCTGGACGACGGTCCGGCTGATGCCGACCGCGACCGGGATCTGGGCGAGCGAGACACCGGCCGTGAACGGCGCCTCCGCCTCGGCGGTGGCGATCTCGAAGGCCAGGATGCCGAGCTGGGCGATGATCTGGATCTTCGCGGTCTCGGCGGAATTCGCCATCGCCTCCAGCATGTCGCCCATGCCGTTGCACGCCTGGACCAGACCGGGGAAGTACCCGGGGTCGGACTCCGTGCCCTTGCCGACGGTGAACTGGTCCCAGTGCTTGCCGAGCGCCTTCGCGGCCTCGCCCTCCTGGCCCTCCAGTGCACGCTTCAGTGCCGAGTCCGCGGACTTGCCCGCGTCCTCCAGGGTCTCGGCGCCGCTGCGCCAGCGCTCCGCCATGTCGCGGAGCATGTCTTCGTCGGCCTCCGGCCAGCGGGTGCCGGCCAGGAGGAGGAGCACCCACTGCAGGGGCTCGGGCAGCTCGACTGCCATGTGATCAAGCCCTTCCGGTGGTGTGCGTGCTCGGGCGGCCGTGGGCGATGCTGCCCAGGGCGCCGGTGGGGATCGTCGGGTGGACGGGCGCGGAGTACGTACCGACCTGCGGCGCGGCTGCCACCTCCCCGCCGCCGTCGCTCTTGAAGACGTCGGTGGTGGCGTCCTCGGCGTAGCGGTAGTTGTCGGCCATCGCCTTCAGGCCGTCCGCGATGTACTTGACCGCACCGGGCATCCCCTTGAGGCCCTTGAGGGTCTCGGTGCTGTACTTCAGGTAGCCCTTCTCCCCCTCGGCGAACTTCTTCCCCGACTCGTCGTTGCCCCAGGGGGCCGTGGACTGGGTGTGGTCCAGGAACGCGGTCAGACCGGTGACCAGCTGGGAGAGTTGGTCGGCGGCGGCGAGCAACGGGCTGACCGCGGCCTGGTACTGGGCGGGGTCGACCCGGAAGCCGGTACCGGCCGAACCCCCGGAGCCGCCGGAACCCTGCGGCGCCTGCTCGGCGGCCGGCGCGCGGCGCTTGGCCGCTTCCCCGCCGTCCGGATCGGTCGCCGCGGCGCCGCGCGTGGCGGCGAGACCCGGGCCGGACTCGGCACGCCGGACGCCCTCCGTCGCGGTCAGCGGCGTCCCGCGCTCGAAGGCCTCCGTCGGGCGCAGCGCGTCCTGCGAGGCCAGGTGGGCCTGCTCCGGCTGCAACGCGTCCCGCGCGGCCAGGTGAGCCTGCTCCGGCTGCAGAGCGTCCCGCGCGGCCAAGTGGGCCTGCTCCGGCTGCAGCGCGTCCCGCGACGCGAGCCGTGTCATCTCCGCCGGATGCATCGGTTCACCGCGCTCCATCGGGCGCAGCTGCGCCGTCTCCACCGGATGCATCGGCTCACCACGTTCCATCGGACGCAGCTGCTGCATGGGCTCGGCCCGCTCCATCGGACGCAACTGATCCACCGGCTCGGCCCGCTCCATCGGACGCAACTGCTCCACCGGCTCGGCCCGCTCCATCGGACGCAACTGCTCGACCTGCTCCGTCGCCATCAGCCGGGGTTCGGTCACGGCCTCGACGCTGTCGCGCATGGTCGCCCGGACCGGCTCCGTGCGTGCCTGCTCATCCATGGCGCTTCCAGTTCAGGGGGTTCGGGTTCCGGCGGGGTGACCGGGACGGCGGTGTCGGGTGGTGTCGGGTGGTGGGGAACGGGCGGAGGGGAACGGGCGGCCGGCTCACCGGCCGGCCGCCGCGTTCGGCGCGGCCGCCGGGCTTCCGCCCTCGGCCCCGCCGGTGGCCAACCGGGCGAGTGCGGCCCGCAGGAACGGGCTGGGCACCTGGTAGCCGCCCTCCTCCCGGAGCGGGGCGGGCCGGGCGGCCTCCCCGGCCGGCCTGGCGTCCGGCGCGGGCGCCGCCTCGTCGGGGCGGCCGCGGCGGGCGGCGACCGAGCGGGCCCGGTCCAGGTAGGCGTCGTCGTCGCCGGACCCGGTCCGCTCGCCGGTGCGCTCGGCCGACCCGGCGGCGGCCCGGTCGCCCGAGCCCTCGGTCGTGCGGTCGGCCGTCCGGTCGGCGGCGCCGTCGGTGGCGGCCGCGGCCGGGTCGGTCGGGGCGTCGCCGTCGGCCGGTGCGGCGTCGGGGCCGAGCAGGGCGGTGGCGAGCTGGTTGAGCAGGGCGTTCTCGTTGGGGGCCGTCTGGGCCTCCTCGGCGGGCGGGGGTGCGTCCGCCGCGTCGGTGCGGGCGGAGTCGAGCCACTGCCGGCGCATCCGCCGCCAGCGGCGGTCGTTGTGCTCGAAGTGGCCGGCCTGTCCGTCGACGCCGGCGTCGGAGAGCGCCAGCTCCTCCTCGTCCTCCGGTCCGTTCTCGCCGAAGCGGCTCGGCCGGACGAACCGGTTGCCGGTGCTGCGGCCGCCCTTGCCGCCGCCGGCGCCGGGCATGCCGCCGGGGCCGTGGGCGCCGCCCATGCCGCCGGGGCCGGTGGTGCGGGACGTGCCGGTGCCGGTCGCGCCGGTGCCGGTGCCGCCGCGGCCGGACGCGCCGGCCGCGCCGCCGAGCCCGGAGCCGGAGCCGGAGCGCACGCCCTCGCCGGTGCCCGAGGCCACCGACAGGCCCGACTTCCCGGGGACGATCCGGCCGCCGGCGGCGGAGACGGATCCGCCGCCGCGCCCGATGCTTCCGCCGGAGCCGGAGAGGCCGCGTCCGGCGGTGCCTGCGGTGCCGCCCCCGCCGAAGCCGCGCGCACCGCCGCTGCCGCCGGAGCCGCCGCTACCGCCGACGGTGCCGATCTTGCCCGGGGTCGCCCCGATGGGGGTGTACCGGGAGGGGCTGGTCGGCCGGCTGCCGCCGGGAGAGCCGCCGAGCGACCCGCGCCCGCCGAGCGGCGAGCCGCCGCCGAACGGGGAACCGCCGCCGAACGGCGAGCCGCCACCGAACGGGGAACCGCCGCCGAACGTGGAACCCACCGACGCCGGGGCGGTGGGCGAGCCCCCGGGGCCGCCCGACCACGGGTTCAGCTTCGGCGGGTTGTACGTGCTGCCACCGCCTCCACCCCCGGTGCTGCCGGTCAGCCCGGCCAGGCCGAGGCCGGGCGAGCTCGGCTTGAACACCGGCATCCCACCCCCGCCACCACCGCCGCCGCCACCGCCACCGGTGCCGAAGGTGCCCGCACCGGGTATCGTCCGGCCGACCGGCGAGGGCGCCTGGAACGGCTGCAGGGAGGCGAGTTGCGGCTTGTACGGGCTCGCCGAGCCGCCGCCACCGCCACCGCCGAACTGGCCGCCCGGCATCCCGCCGCCGTAGCCCCCCGTCCCGCCGGAGCCGTCCGGGAAGCCGGATCCCGGGCCGCCGGGGCCGCCCAGCGCGCCGGGTGCGTCCGGCATCGCGGCACCGGGGCCGCCGCCGTACGGGACTCCGCCGGCCAGGGTCATCGAGTCGAGGCCGGTCGGGTGCTGGAGGGTGGTCGGGTCGAGGACGCCGTCCGGCAGGGTGCGCGGGGTGGCGCCGGAGCCGCCGGACCCGCCCGAGCCGCCGAGGGTGGCGACCTGTCCGGCACTGGTCATCCGCTCGACGTGCCCGGCGCTCTGCCGCAGCATCGTGTCGACGCTGGAACCGACCTGCCCCACGTACGTGTTGTAGGTGTCCGCCGCCGTCTTGATGCCCTCGGACTGCGCGATGTCGTCGTGCTTGCCGGCCGGGTTCTGCTCCATGTAGTCCTTGGCGTACTGGAGCTCCCGGACCATCTCGGTCTTGGTCTGGCTGACGGCCTCGTGCGCGCCGCGCAGCGACTGCGCCATGGCGGCGCCGGCGTCCAGGGTGGTGGCCGCGTGCGACTGGTCGTTGCCCGCGTACTTGCGCAGGTAGCGCTCGAAGCTGTCGGCGGCGGCGCCGGACATGTTGGACATCGCGCGGTTCGCGCTGGCGACGATGGTGCGGACGGCGGGCTCGGCGGCCTTGTTCCAGGCGTCCCAAGCGTCGGCCAGCTCGGCCAGCAGTTCCTCGTCGGCGTCGGGGAAGAGGATGCCGGAGCCGTGTTCGTTGCTCTGGACGACCTTGAGTACCTCGGCGAGGTCGGGCGGGAGCTCGATCATGACGGGTCGCTCTTTTCGGCTGGCTGGCCGGCTGGCCTGGGGCGGGCGGTGTGACGGGGGGAGAAATACGGTGTTTCGAGTCGTTGCTGACGGAACGTCCGCCGGACGGGCGGCATTCCACGGGTTCCGGCCCCGCGCCGGCCTGGCTGGAGCCGGACGGGGGATTCGGGGCCGGAGGGACGGCGGCGGCCGGGCGGCCGGAACGCCGCCGCCCGCGACGCGGCCCTAGATGAGCATGTGCCCGCCGCCCGGGGCGTGCGGCTCCGGATCCGGGTCGGAGTCACGCTCGTTGTAGTCCAGGTCGGGCTTGTCCGGGTTGTGGAACTCCGGCGCGGGCTCACCCGAGGTGGTCAGGGTGACCGGGTCCTTCTGCGGCACCCGGGGGGTGACGTGGGTGGGGGTGGCGGGGACCGGGTCACCGTCGGCGCGGGAGCCGTTCAGCCGCCGCAGCTCGGTGGCCTGCGCGTCGTCGGTCTGCCGGTACTGCTGGCACATCAGTTCCAGGTTGGCCGCCAACTGGGCCGAGTTCGCGAGGTACTTCTTCACCCCGTCGAAGACCTGCTGCTGGTGCTCGGGAATCCCGCCGACGGAGGACCCGCCGCCGGTCAGCGACTTGCCGACGGCGTCGGTGCCGTAGGCGGTCGGCTTGATCTGCTTGATCACGGCCTCCAGCCTGGCGGTCGGCGCCTCCATGTCGTCGAGCATGGTCCGGATCGCCTTGGCCGCCGCCTCGACCTCGTCGAGATCGATCTGGAACGATTTTCCGCTCACGGTGCTGCCCACCCTCTCCCCCCAGGCTCCCGCCCGGTCCCGTCCGGCCCGGTCCCACTCTGTCCCGGACCTCTAAACGATCACAAAACGCCGTCCCCGCCGGCCGGCGGGGACGGCCGCCCCCGGTCAGAGCACGGTCGCGCCGCCCGGACCCACCACGTGCAGCCCGGCCTCGCCGAAGGCGATGGCGAGCGGGATCCGGTCCAGCCCGGCCTCGTTGAGCAGCGTGCCGCTGGAGACGTGCCACAGCCGCAGAGTGGCACGCTGGTCGCCCGCCGCCAACAGGGCCTCGCCGTCGAGGTTCTGGAGGACCATGCTCCGCACCGCGGCGTCGCCCCCGGCGAACTCCGCGGCCCGGCTGCCGTCCTGGGCGTCCCACAGCAGGACACCGCCCGCGGCGCTGCCGCCGAGGACCACCTGACGGTCGCCCAGCAGGCCGAACGCGAGCGTCTCGACCGCTCCGGCGAGACCCGTCAGTTCGGGTCCCGGACGGCCGTCCAGGGCGTCCCAGAGGCGCACCACGCCGTCCGCCCCGCCGGTGGCGAGCATCCGGCGTCCCGCAACCGCGCCGACGGCCAGTGCGGTCACCCCGCGCGGGTCGGCCGCCAGCCGCAGCAGCGGGCGGCCGGTGACGGCGTCGCGGACCCGGACGGTGCCGTCCGCGCCGACCGAGACCAGCAGCGCGTCGCCGTCCTCGGCCGGGTCGGCGAACGCCAGCCCGGTGACCGCGCCGGTGTGCGGCGTCGGGACGGACAGCGGCACGCCGTCCCGCGGGTCGAGGCAGCGGACCGCGCCGACCGCGGTGCCGCACACCACCAGGGTCCGGCCCTCGGTGGGGCACAGCGCCACCGAGGTGACCGGGCCGCCGTCGGGCGCGGTGACCAGCAGTTCGGTCCGCAGGGTCGCGTCCCACAGGCGCAGGGTGCCGTCGCCGTAGCCGGCCGCGAGCACCGGGCGGCCGTCCAGTTCGCCGGCGGCCAGCGCGTTGACCGGGTAGCCGGAACCGTCCGGGGTGCACTCGCCGAGGCCGGCGCCGGTGGCCGGGTCCCAGAAGGCCAGCCGGCCGCTCTCGTCGCCGGTCGCCAGCACCAGCCGCCCGGCCGGGCGGACCGCGGCCACCCCGGTGAGCCAGCGGCGCTCGGAGGTCCAGCCGTTGAGGGTCTTGCCGGTGAACACGTCCCAGGTCCGGATGGTGCCGTCGAGGGCGCAGGAGGCGAGCAGCGGGTCGGCGTCCGAGGTGAGGAAGGCGAGCCCGGTGACCGTGGCGGAGTGGCCGGTCAGCACCGCGACCGGCTGCCCGGTGGCGAGGTCCCAGAGCCGGATCGAGCCGTCCAGTCCGGCGGAGGCCAGCAGCGCCTGGTTGCCCAGTGCGAGGACCGCGAGGACGGTCACCCGGTCGGTGTGGCCGACCAGCAGGTGGAGCTGTTCGCCGGTGGCGGCGTCCCAGACCCGGACCAGCGCGTCGTCGCCGGCCGCGGCCACCAGGTCGAGGTCGGCGCAGCGGGCGTGGCACAGCGCGGTGGCGCCGTGTCCGGCGACCGGCAGCAGGCCGAGCGCCCGGCCGTCCTCGGCGTGCCAGGCCTGGACCTCGCCCTCGCGGCCGGCCGAGAAGACCAGCGGAACGCCCTGCACCGTACCGGCGGTGACGGCCTGTGCGCCCTCGCCGCCGGCGGTGCCGTGCAGCAGGGCGCCGGTGGCGGCGTCCCAGACCTGCACGGCGCCGTCCTCCCCGCCGACCGCGAACAGCTCGTGGCCGCCCGCCGCGCCGAGCGCGACGGCGGTCGGCAGCACGCCGGCGTCGGTGTCGGAGCCGCCCAGCGGGACCGAGCCCTCCAGGGCGGCCAGGCCGAACCCGAGGCCGGGTTCGGCCAGGGCGTAGGCGGCCCGGCCTGCCACCGTGCCGATGACGGCGGCGGGGCGGGCACTGGGCTCGGCGGGCGCGGGATCGGGCTCGTCCAGTGCGATCAGCGCGCTGGGCAGCCGGCCGGCCGCGGCCGGGTCGATGAGCTGGGCGGCCAGCGCCTCGAGGGCGTTGCCGACGCCGGGCAGTGGTGCGGCCGTGGCGTCGTCCCAGACCGTGTCCCCGGCGGGCAGCACGCCGAACACGGCGAGCCGGCGGGCGGCGGAGGGTGCGGCGAGGCCCGGGTCGGCCGGGTCGAGGCCCGGGCGCGCCTTGCGCAGCGCCGACAGGATGCGCTTGAGCAGCGCCGGGTCGATCCGCCCGGTGCGCAGCACCAGGGTGTCGGCGGTGCGGCGGCCGGCCCGGACGGTGCCGTCGGCGCCGACGGCCAGTTCGACGTACCCGGCGGGCAGCGCCTCGTCCCCGGTGGTCAGCAGCAGGCCCGGGCCCCCCGGCGCCTCGGGCGCCGTCCCCTCGGGCACCGTCTCGTCGACCGGGGTTCCGGTTTCCTGCGACATTTCGCTCTCCTCTCGACGGGTGTCCCGTCGGTACGCTCGCCGCGAAACGCCCCCCGCGCGCGATCCTGAACCGGCGTCAGCAAAGGTCCTCGGGTACAAGGGTGGCGTACACGGCGTCGTGCAGCCTCTGGGTCCGGGAACTGCGGAACAGCTCCGAACGGAAGCCCGCACGGCGGAACCCGATATACGCACCAACCACCTGAACCGGCATGTTATCGACGGCAGCGTACGCGTCAATCCGCCGCAGCCCCAACTGCTCGAAGCCGAAGCGGCAGACCAGGCGCAGGGCGGAGCTCGCCACCTTCATGCTGCGCGCCTCCGGCAGCAGCCAGACGGCGGCCTCGGCGGCGTCCTCGGCGGGCCGCAGGTCGACCAGTTCGGCCCAGCCGACCGACGGGCCGTCACCGAGCGCCACCGAGAAGTAGGCTGCCCGGCCCTCGGCCCAGAGCAGCGGCGGGACTTCGGCGATCCAGCGTTCGGCCGAGGCCAGGTCCTGATGCGGGATCACGCCCTGCATGAACTCGCGGACCAGCTGGTCACGGGTGCCGGCCAGTACGGTGGCGGCGTCGCGGGCCTCGGGGCGGCGGATCAGCACCTGATCGTCCGTCAGAACCGGCACGGGAAGCGTGTTCGGTGGGCGCACGGTCAGCCCCCTTCGACGCGCCGGGGCGGCCATCAGATCACCTCTACGCGCGAAGATCAACCCGCCGCCCGGCGGGGGTGACCTGCACTCCCGGCGTACCCGGCGGCGCGAACCGCACGGATCGGACACGAAGCGCCCGGCCCGTCCAACGCACCCCGCCGGAGCGTGCGCACCCACCGCGCGCCACCCGCCGCCGACCGCCCCCCGAGGACTTCACGCACCTGTTACCGACTGGTAACGATCCGCTCGGCCCCCGTCCGCACCCGGCCGACGGGCCCGCCCTCCCGGCCGCCCGGCCGGGCGCTCACCCCGGCGACACCCGGAACGGTGACCCGGCCACCCTCCGGCCCGCGCCACCGTCCCGGGTGGCCCGATCCCGGCGAAACCTGACGGTATGGTGCGAAACACCCAGGAAACTACCCGACCGAGGTGTTCCCGTGCTCTGGCCCCTCGTCAGTCTGCTCGCCGTCGGCCTCGTGACCCTGGCGGCCGGATGGCTGGTCGACCAGGCCCTCCGGCGGGCCGCGGCCGGCCACCCCGACGCACCGCTGTGGCCGCTGCTGCGCCGCTGCCGGCCACCGCTCCAGCTCGTCCTGCTGGCCGCCCTGCTGCTCGCCCTGCGCCCGGTGGAGCACCTGCTCGGCCTGACCGACGACCGGGTCCGGCACGCGCTGCTGCTGGTCCTGATCGCCGCACTGGGCTGGCTGGCGGTCCGGCTGCTGGCCGCCGTCCTCGGCGCGGTCCTCGGCCGGTACGAGACGGTCACCGAGGACGCGTCCCGGATCCGGCGCGTGCACACCCAGCTCGGCCTGCTGCGCCGGGTGCTGAGCGCGCTGGTCTGGGTGGTCACGCTGGCCTCGATGCTGCTGACCTTCACGGCGATGCGCACCATCGGCGCGAGCCTGCTGGCCTCGGCGGGCATCATCGGCATCGTGGCCGGCATCGCCGCCCAGTCCGCCCTGGGCAACTTCTTCGCCGGACTGCAGATCGCCTTCAGCGACACCGTCCGGATCGGCGACACCGTGGTGGTCGACGGCCAGCAGGGCACGGTCGAGGAGATCACCCTCTCCTACCTGGTGCTGCAGCTGTGGGACCACCGGCGGCTGGTCGTCCCGGTCTCCTACTTCGTCGGCAAGCCGTTCGAGAACTGGACCCGGCGCGACCCCGGCCTGCTGGCCTGGGTGCTGCTGCACGTCGACCACACCACGGCCGTGGACGAGCTGCGCGAGGAGTTCCGCCGGGCACTGCCGCTCAGCCCCGGCTGGGACGGCCGGGAGTGGTACCTCCAGGTCGTCGACACCACCCCGAGCACCCTGGTGGTCCGGGCCGCGGCCACCGCCGCCACCCCGGACGACGCGGCGGCGCTGCGCTTCGAGATCCGCGAACGGCTGGTCGCCCACCTGCGGGACCGGCACCCGGCCGCACTCCCCCGGATCCGTACCGGCGACGGCCCGCGGCGGGACGGCCCGCCGGACGGCGGCCGCCACTGACCGGACCGGCCCCTCGGCACCACCCGCCTCAGCACCACACCCCTCAGCACCACACCCCGCGGTACGGGTCGGCGACCAGGTGCGCGACCAGCTCCGTGCCGTCGTCCGAGGGCCCGAAGTCGAGGAAGACCACGGTGCCCGCGGCCTCCCTGGCGTAGCACGGTCCGGTGCCGGGCCGCACGGGCTGCGGCTGCCAGCCCTGCCGTCGCACCTCGGCCGTGTAGCGGTCCACCGCCTCGGCCATCGGGACGGACGGCCGGTACCGCTGCCCGATCTCCACGTGCTGGTCGTCCTCGTCGCAGGGGCCGGCCTCGGGCGGCCCGACCGGTTCGAGCCCGGCCGGGTGCGCGGGCAGGACCTGCTCGGACAGCAGCCGCGGGCCGAGCCGCCGCTCCGCCGCCGAGCAGCCGTACACGCCGCCGGTGGCCGCCCACCACACACCGGCGCCGGCCAGCAGCGCGGCGGCGGCCATCCCCGCCTCGATCTTTCTCGCCTTGGTCATGAGCAGGCAGGGTAGAGGGGGCGGGGAGAGGTCCGGCAGGCGGGTGCGGGGCTACAGCACCCGGGTCATCGTCCGGTGCGGGATGCCCGCGTCCTGGTAGACCGGGCCCTCGGCGGCGTAGCCGAGCCGCTCGTAGAAGCCGAGCGCCTGGACCTGCGCGTGCAGTTCCAGTTCGACCGCGCCGCGCTCGCGCGCCGCCTGCTCGATCGCCCGGACCAGCCGCGCGCCGAGCCCGGTACCGCGGGCCTCCTGCCGGACGGCGAGCCGGCCGAGCAGCACCCGGCCCTCGGTGCCGGTGAGCTTGAGCGCGTCGGCGCCGTGGATCAGCCGGCCGGTGCCGAGGGCGTGGCCGTCCGCGGCCACCGCGAGCAGGTGCACGGCGGTGGCATCGAGGTCGTCGTACTCGAGCTCCTCGGGGACGCTCTGCTCGACCACGAAGACCTCGTGGCGGACGCCGCGCACCAGGTCCAGGTCGGCGCCGCCGGAGGCCTCGCGGATCTCGGTCATGCCGCCCTCCCTCAGCTCTCGGAGGAGATGATGTCGAGGGCCTTCTGCAGGTCGGCCGGGTACTCGCTGTGGAACTGCACCCACTCGCCGTCCGAGGGGTGCTCGAAGCCGAGCTGGACGGCGTGCAGCCACTGGCGGGTCAGGCCGAGCCGCTTGGCGAGCGTCGGGTCGGCGCCGTAGGTGAGGTCGCCGACGCACGGGTGGCGCAGCGCGGACATGTGCACCCGGATCTGGTGGGTGCGGCCGGTCTCCAGCTTGATGTCCAGCAGCGAGGCGGCCCGGTAGGCCTCGATCAGGTCGTAGTGGGTGACGGACGCCTTGCCGTCCCGGGTCACCGCCCACTTCCAGTCGGAGCTCGGGTGGCGGCCGATCGGGGCGTCCACGGTGCCGCTCATCGGGTCCGGGTGGCCCTGGACCAGGGTGTGGTACTTCTTCTCGGTGATCCGGTCGTGGAACTGCCGCTTGAGGTCGGTGTAGGCGCGCTCCGACTTGGCGACCACCATCAGGCCGGAGGTGCCGACGTCCAGGCGGTGCACCACGCCCTGGCGCTCGGCCGCGCCGGAGGTGGAGATCCGGTAGCCGGCCGCGGCCAGGCCGCCGATCACGGTGGTGCCGGTCCAGCCGGGGCTGGGGTGGGCGGCGACGCCGACCGGCTTGTCGACGACCACGATGTCGTCGTCGTCGTGCACGATGCGCATGCCCTCGACGGGCTCGGCGACGATCTGCACGGGCGAGGCGGGGGCGGGGATCTCGACCTCCAGCCAGGCGCCGGCGGTCACCCGGTCCGACTTTCCGGCCACCGCCCCGTCGAGCGTCACCTTGCCGTCGGCGGCCAGCTCGGCGGCCTTGGTCCGGGAGAAACCGAACATCCGGGCCAGGGCGGCGTCGAGTCGCTCGCCCTCCAGGCCGTCGGGAACGGGGAGGCTGCGGGTCTGCGCTGCGGTACTCACCCGTACGAGTATGCCGGACCGCGGGTGCCCGCCCGACCCGCGGGCGCGGGGCCGGGGCGGGTGCGGCCGCTGCCGGGTCCGGCCGCTACTCGGTCCGGTCGGTGGTGTCGGCGGCCGCGGTGTCGTCCTTGGCCTTGGCCGGCTGGTGGCTGGTGCCGTCCGGGTTGGAGCCGCGGAAGGAGAGCAGGACGACCAGGATGCCGCCGCAGACGATCGCCGAGTCGGCGAGGTTGAAGACCGCGAAGTGCTGCACCGAGACGAAGTCGACGACGTGGCCGCGGAAGACGCCGGGCGAGCGGAACAGCCGGTCGGTGAGGTTGCCGAAGGCGCCGCCGAGCAGCAGGCCGAGGGCGACCGCCCAGGGCAGGCTGTACAGCCGGCGGGCGATCCGCCAGATCACCACGATGACGGCGGCGGCGATGGCGGTGAACACCACGGTCATCGCCTGTCCCATGCCGAACGCGGCGCCGGGGTTGCGGATCACCTGGAAGGTCATGATGTCGCCGACCACCCGGATCACCGAGTGGTCGGGCTCCAGGCGGGCGACCACCAGCAGCTTGGAGACCAGGTCGATCACGTAGGCCAGCAGCGCGACGGCCAGCAGGACGCCGATCCGGCGGCGGCGGACCGCGGCCCGCGCCCCGCCGGCGGCGGTGGCACCGGCCGCGGTGGCGCCGCCCGGCTCGGCGGCTGCGCCGTCGGCGGGCTCGGCGGTCTCGTCCAGGGCGCTCTCCGGCTCGTGCGGCACACGCGCGGTCGGGACGGCGTCGTCCTGGGTCTGGGGGGAACCTGGAGTGCTGATGATCCGCTCCGCTGCCTGTACAAAGTGGACCGGCCGGGTGGGCCGACGTTACGGGGACGAGCGTACGGCAATGACCAGCCGGACCGCCCGTCTCCCGTCTCCCGGGCCGGGGGTCAGCGGCGTTCCTGCTTGGCCTTGCAGGTGACGCAGAGCGTCGCCCGCGGGAAGGCCTGCAGCCGGGCCTTGCCGACCGCCTGGCCGCAGGACTCGCAGATGCCGAAGCCGACGCCCTCGAGTCTGGCCAGTGCCCGCTCGGTCTGGGCGAGGCTGTCGCGGGCGTTGTTGGCGAGCGCGAGCTCGCTCTCCCGGTTGATGTTCTTGGTGCCGGCGTCGACCTGGTCGTCGCCCGCGCCGTCGTTGGAGTCGCGCATCAGGCCGGTGATGGCGGCCTCGGAGGCCTCGATCTCGGCGACCAGCCGCTCCAGGTCCGCGTTCAGTTCGGCGTGCAGCTCGGCCACCTCGGCCGTGGTCCACGGCTCCTCGCCCGGGCGGACCGGCAGCTCGGCCGGGTCGACCGACTCGGCGCCGCCGCCCCGGGCGCCGGTGGCGGCCGGCACGTGGGTGCGGCTGGTGGTCGCGGAATGGCCGGTGGTGGTGCTGGTCTTACGCCGTGCAGTGCTCACGGTCCCCTCCCCTGGGTCGCCTGCCACAGCCTTGCGCGCCCGCTTGGTGGCGGTACCCGCACCTGTTGCCTTCTCAGCCATGGCTTCGACCTCATTTACGAATAATTCGAACCGCCGGTTCCCGGCGGTCTCCGGTGCCGGAACGATAATCCCCATCGAATCCGGCCACAACGGGACATACCGATGCGCTCCATGGAACCCACTCGGGCAGCCGTGACCGCTCGACCCGCACCCCGTTGCTGCCCAAGTTGTGCCCAGATCGTCATCCGCTAACCTCACGGCGCGTAGCGAACGCTGCGAAACCGGGTTGCCGGGGCCGATACACTGGGGCCTGCGAGGCGCTGATGGGACGAGTACCGACGTACGCAGCCGAGAGCGACCCGGGGACGGTGTGAGCCCGGGGGTGTGCGCGGCGGGAAGATCACCCCGGAGCCGCCGGAAGAGGGGCCCTGGGCCCGGTAGACCCGGCAGCAAGCCCTAAAACAAGAGGGCCGCAGTCACCATCGCGGTCAAGGAGGGTGGTACCGCGGGACGGCACGCCGTCTCGTCCCTCCGTCGGAAGCCAGTCCACGCATCCGCCGGAGGTAGACGCACCCCATGACCACCTACAACGCCGTCCCGCCGCAGGTCGACCTGCCCGCGCTGGAGCACCGGATCCTGAGCTTCTGGCAGGACAACAAGGTCTTCCGGCAGAGCCTGGAGCAGTCCGAGGGCCGCCCCGAGTGGGTCTTCTACGAGGGCCCGCCCACCGCCAACGGCATGCCCGGCGCGCACCACATCGAGGCCCGCGTCTTCAAGGACGTCTTCCCGCGGTTCCGGACCATGAAGGGCTACCACGTCGCCCGCAAGGCCGGCTGGGACTGCCACGGCCTGCCGGTCGAGCTGGCCGTCGAGAAGGAGCTCGGCTTCTCCGGCAAGCAGGACATCGAGGCGTACGGCATCGCCGAGTTCAACGCCAAGTGCCGCGAGTCGGTCACCCGGCACACCGACGAGTTCGCCAAGCTCACCGAGCGGATGGGCTACTGGGTCGACCTCGACGAGGCGTACCGGACCATGGACCCGGAGTACATCCAGTCCGTCTGGTGGTCGCTGAAGCAGATCTTCGACAAGGGCCTGCTGGTCCAGGACCACCGGGTCGCCCCCTGGTGCCCGCGCTGCGGCACCGGCCTGTCCGACCACGAACTGGCCCAGGGCTACGAGACCGTGGTCGACCCCTCGGTGTTCGTCCGCTTCCCGCTGACCTCCGGCCCGCTGGCCGGCCGGGCCGCGCTGCTGGTGTGGACCACCACCCCGTGGACCCTGGTCTCCAACACCGCCGCCGCCGTGCACCCGGACGTCACCTACGTGGTGGCCACCGACGGCACCGAGCAGCTGGTCGTCGCCGAGCCGCTGGTCGGCAAGGCGCTGGGCGAGGGCTGGGAGACCACCGGCGAGTCCTTCACCGGCGCCGAGATGGAACGCTGGGCGTACACCCGGCCGTTCGACCTGGTCGAGATCGAGGACGCGCACTACGTCCTCAACGCCGACTACGTCACCACCGAGGACGGCACCGGCATCGTCCACCAGTCCCCCGCCTTCGGCGCGGACGACCTGGCGACCTGCCGCAAGTACGGTCTGCCGGTGGTCAACCCGGTCCGCGCCGACGGCACCTTCGAGGAGGACGTCCCGCTGGTCGGCGGCGTCTTCTTCAAGAAGGCCGACGAGACCCTGGTCGCCGACCTCCAGGCGCGCGGCCTGCTCTTCCGTCACCTGCCGTACGAGCACAGCTACCCGCACTGCTGGCGCTGCCACACCGCGCTGCTCTACTACGCGCAGCCGTCCTGGTACATCCGCACCACCGCGGTCAAGGACGCGCTGATCCGGGAGAACGAGGCCACCAACTGGTACCCGGAGAACGTCAAGCACGGCCGCTTCGGCGACTGGCTGAACAACAACATCGACTGGGCGCTGTCCCGTAACCGCTACTGGGGCACCCCGCTGCCGATCTGGCGCTGCGAGGAGGACCACCTCACCTGCGTCGGCTCGCTGGCCGAGCTGGGCGAGCTGACCGGCACCGACCAGGACGCGCTCGACCCGCACCGCCCGTACATCGACGACGTCACCTTCGGCTGCCCGCAGTGCTCCGGCACGGCTGTCCGGGTGCCCGAGGTGATCGACGCCTGGTACGACTCGGGTTCCATGCCGTTCGCCCAGTACGGCTACCCGTACAAGAACAAGGAGCTGTTCGAGAAGCGCTACCCGGCGCAGTTCATCTCCGAGGCGATCGACCAGACCCGCGGCTGGTTCTACACGCTGATGGCGGTCGGCACCCTGGTGTTCGACAAGAACGCGTACGAGAACGTGGTCTGCCTCGGGCACATCCTCGCCGAGGACGGCCGCAAGATGTCCAAGCACCTGGGCAACATCCTGCAGCCGATCCCGCTGATGGACCAGCACGGCGCCGACGCGGTGCGCTGGTTCATGGCCGCCGGCGGCTCGCCCTGGTCGGCCCGCCGGGTCGGGCACGGCACCATCCAGGAGGTGGTCCGCAAGACCCTCCTCACCTACTGGAACACCGTCGCCTTCCAGGCCCTGTACGCCCGCACCGCCGACTGGTCGCCGTCCGCCGCCGACCCGCGCCCGGCCGACCGGCCGCAGCTCGACCGCTGGGTGCTCTCCGAGCTGAACACCCTGGTCCGCGAGGTCGACCTCGCGCTGGAGTCGTACGACACCCAGCGGGCCGGCAAGCTGCTCTCCGGCTTCGTCGACGACCTCTCCAACTGGTACGTCCGGCGCGGCCGCCGCCGCTTCTGGCAGGGCGACGCCGCGGCGCTCGCCACCCTGCACGAGGCACTGGAGACGGTCACCCGGCTGATGGCGCCGCTGACCCCGTTCATCACCGAGCAGGTCTGGCAGGACCTGGTCGTCCCGGTCGCGCCCGACGCCCCGGCCTCGGTGCACCTGGCCACCTGGCCGGTGGCGGACGAGACGCTGATCGACACCGAGCTGTCCGGGCACATGGCGCTGGTCCGCCGCCTGGTCGAGCTCGGCCGCGCCACCCGCGCCGAGTCCGGGGTCAAGACGCGTCAGCCGCTGTCCCGCGCCCTGATCGCCGCCCAGGGCTGGGACGAGCTGCCGACCGACCTGCGGGCGCAGATCACCGAGGAGCTCAACGTCTCGGTGCTGGAGTCGCTGGCGGAGGTCGGCGGTTCGCTGGTCGACACCACCGCCAAGGCCAACTTCCGGGCGCTCGGCAAGCGGTTCGGCAAGGGCGTCCAGGAGGTCGCCAAGGCGGTCGCCGCCGCCGACGCCGCCGCCCTCGCGGCCGACCTGCGCGCCACCGGCACCGCCACCGTCACGCTGGACGGCGAGTCCGTCGCGCTGACCCCCGACGAGGTGATCATCACCGAGACCCCGCGCGAGGGCTGGGCCGTCGCCAACGAGGCCGGCGCCACGGTCGCCCTCGACCTGACGATCACCCCGGAGCTCAAGCGGCTCGGTGTCGCCCGCGACGCCATCCGCCAGATCCAGGAGGCCCGCAAGAACTCCGGCCTCGACGTCGCCGACCGGATCGTGCTGCGCTGGCAGTCCGCCGACGAGGAGACCGCCGGCGCCATCACCGAGCACGGCGGCCTGGTCGCCGAGGAGGTCCTCGCCACCGACTTCGCCGCCGGCTCCGCCGACTGGGAGTCCGAGACCTTCACCGACGAGTCCCTCGGCCTCACCTTCCAGCTCCGCAAGGCCTGACCCCACCCCCGCACCACCGGTGGCCGCCGCCTCCCCCACGGGAGCCGGCGGCCACCGCCTTGTCCGCCCCCGGGGCACCGCCCCCACCGGCTCGCACAGTCCACTGCCCCCACCCAACCCCGGCGGCCACCGCCTGTCCGCCCCCGCGGCCCTCCCGGGCCGAAGGCCGGGGAGAACGGCGCGCAGCAGAAGAGTCCGCCGCATCCCGGCGCAACGAACGCCCCCACCCCGGCGATCACCGCCTGTCCGCCCCCGCGGCCCTCCCGGGCCGAAGGCCGGGAAGAACGACGCGCAGCAGAAGAGTCCGCCGCATCCCGGCGCAACAAACGCCCCACGCTCCCACCTGCTCACGCAGTCCCACCACCCGCACCCGCCCCCGGCGGCCACCGCCTTCCCGCCCCCGGGTGCCCCCGGGCGGAAGGCCGGGGAGAACGGCGCCTCGCAGCGGAGGACCACAGCGGACCCCGGCGCAACGAACGGAAGCCGTCCGCCCGCCGCCCGCAGGGCCACGCACGAGGGCGCCCCCGCCGTGACCATGGTCACAGAAGGGGCGCCCTCGACGGTGGTGCTGTTTAGTTGTCGCCGTCCTCGTCGATGAGGAAGCCGCGCATCGGCGCCGGCGCCTGCTGCATCGGCTGCGGAGGCTGCGGACGGACCGCCGCCATCGGCTGGGTCATCCCGGCGGGAGCCATCTGCGGAGCGCCGTTGCCGACACCCGACTGGCCACCGAAGGAGGGCTGGCCGCTGCCGCCGCCGAAGGAGCTCTGTCCGCCGAAGGACTGGCCGCCGCCGAAGGACTGGCCGCCGCCGAACGACGGCTGGCCGCCGAAGCTCGGGGTGGCGCTGCTCATCGAGGACGCACCGGTCGGCGCCATCGACGACGCGGCCGGCGGCAGCGAAGCGGTGGCGGGGATCCGCGGCGGGGCGAGCGAGTCGTCCGCCTGCGACTCCAGCTGGCGCAGCTGGGTCTCCAGATAGGACTTCAGGCGGGTGCGGTACTCGCGCTCGAAGGCCCGCAGGTCCTCGACCTTGCGCTCCAGCGTCGCGCGGGCGGACTCCAGCGAGCCCATCGCCACGCGGTGCTTCTCCTGCGCGTCCCGCTCCAGGGCGTCGGCCTTGGCGCGGGCGTCCCGCTCCAGACCCTCGGCGCGGCTGCGGGCCTCGCCGACGATCTTGTTGGCCTCGGACCGGGCCTCGGAGATCGCCTGGTCGGCGGTCTGCTGGGCGAGCGCGAGCACGCGGGCCGCGCTGTCGCCGCCGGGACCCTGCTGCTGCTGCGGCATGGGTGCGCCGAGCGGGCCGCCGAGCTGCTGCCCCATCGGGCCGCCCATCGGCTGCAGCTGCTGGCCGCCCATGGGCTGGCCCATCTGCGGCTGGCCCATCTGCTGCATCGGGTTGCCCATCGGCTGCAGCATCTGACCGCCCATCGGCTGCACCAGCTGCTGCTGGCCGCCCATGGTCTGGCCCATCTGCGGCTGGCCCATCGGCTGGCCGAGCTGCGGCTGACCCATCTGCTGCTGCATCGGGCCGCCCTGACCGGCCGGAAGCTGCGGGGCGCCGGACGGCAGGCCGAGGGGCTGGTTGCCCATCTGCTGCTGCGGGCCGCCCATCTGCTGCGGACCGGGGCCCTGCTGCTGGCCGGGCACCGGCGGGCCGGATATGGCGGCGGGCACCGGGGCGCCCGGCCGGGCGTCCTGGGGCTGCTGCTGCTCCTTGCGCATGTTGGCCTGGTTCTGCGCGGCGGCACGGGTGGCCGCCGCCAGCTTGGCGCGCAGGTCCTCGTTCTCGCGCAGCAGGCGGGTCAGCTCGGCTTCGACCTCGTCGAGGAAGGCATCGACCTCGTCCTCGTCATAGCCTTCGCGCAGCCGGACGGTCGTGAACTGCTTGTTCCGAACGTCCTCGGGGGTCAATGGCATCTCTTCACCTCAACGTGATCGTCGGCACTCCGGAATCCTGTCGCATCGCTCACACCGACAGGGACCGCACGAGCGAGATCAGGACATACACAATGATCATCAGTACGAAGAAGGACAGGTCGAGCGCCACGCCCCCGAGACGCAACGGCGGGATGAACCGCCGAAGAAGCTTGAGTGGCGGATCCGTGACAGTGTACGTGGCCTCCAGGACCAGGACCATGGCCTTGCCGGGTCGCCACGAGCGGGCGAACTGGAAGACCCAGTCCATGACGAGTCTGAAGAGCAGGATCAGCAGGAAGACGGTCAGCGCCCAGTAGAGCACCGCGCCGACGATCCCCATCTCGTCTCCCTCTCCCCCGCCAACATTCCGTCAGTCACACACTGTTGCTCGATCCACACATAAAGTCGTGGCCGGGTCAGCTCTGGTTGAAGAACCCACCCTCGGCGATCCGAGCCTTGTCCTCCGCCGTGACATCGACGTTAGCAGGAGACAGGAGGAACACCTTCTGGGTCACGCGCTCGATACTGCCGTGCAGACCGAAGACGAGTCCAGCGGCGAAGTCTACGAGGCGCTTCGCGTCGGTGTCGTCCATCTCGGTCAAATTCATGATCACAGGGGTCCCGTCACGGAACTGTTCCCCGATGGTACGGGCCTCGTTGTAGGTTCGAGGGTGAAGTGTGGTGATGCGGTAGGGCTCTCGTTCGTTCACTACCTTGGGCATGATCACCGGGGCGCTCTTCTCCACGTTGTGGCGTCGGTCGGGTGTGATGGACGACACGGGAGCCATCCGCGGCGCCTCCTGCCGGATCGGCACGGCGGCCGGCACCGGCTGGGGGGCGATGTGGGCGACCGGCGCCGGGGCGGGCTGGGTGGCGGCCGCGGACCTGAGGTCCTCGGTGCGGCCGGTCCGGATCGGCTCGGGGTCCGAGTCGTAGTCGTCGTCGGGGTCGTACCCCTGGCCGTCGTACGTCTCGTCCTCCACGAGGCCGAGGTAGACCGCCATCTTGCGCATTGCGCCGGCCATGCTCCTGTCTCCTCCGCTCTGTGGTGGATCGGCTCCGACCACGGTCTTCACCTGCGGTCTCCGCCGCCCGCTCAGGGGCCATCGGGCCGACGGCCCGTCAGGCCGGGAGCACGGGGGGCGGAGGTGCGATCCACGGTTCGCTAGCGCTCTGAAAAGCTGCTAGGTTCTGTCCTATTTTGTCCTGCAGTCTGATCTACTACCCGGTGACGTTACCCGAGCGGTGACCGCACTCCGAGTACCGCCGTCCCGACGCGTACATGTGTCGCTCCGGCCGCCACGGCCTGTTCCAGATCGCCGCTCATCCCTGCCGAAACCATCGTGGCAGCAGGATGGGCCGCGCGTACGGCGCTTGCGATTTCCGCCAACCGCCCGAAGGCCGCCGCCGGATCGCCGGCCAGCGGGCCGGACAGCGGAGCGACGGTCATCACACCGGCCAGCTGCAGCCCGGGCGTGTCGGCGATCAGGGCGGCCAGTTCCGGCACCTCGGCCGGTGCCACCCCGGCCCGGTGCCCGCCCTCGCCGGCCTCCTTGTCGAGGGCCACCTGCACCAGGCAGCCGAGCGGCGCCCGTTCGGCCTGGAGGACGGCGGCGGAGAGCGACCCGACCAGCCTGGGCCGGTCGACCGAGTGCACCAGGTCCGCGTAACGGACCACCGAGCGCACCTTGTTGGTCTGCAGCTGGCCGACGAAGTGCCAGGTCAGCGGCAGCTCCACACAGCGCTCCGCCTTGGGTGCGGCGTCCTGGTCCCGGTTCTCCGCGACGTCGGTGACGCCGAGGGCGGCCAGCAGCGCGGTGTCCTCGGCCGGGTAGGTCTTGGTCACCACGACCAGCGACACCTCGGATCGCTCCCGCCCGGCCGCCGCGCAGGCGTCGGCGATCCGCCGCTCCACCACCTCGAGGTTGGTGCCGAGCTGCTCGTAGCGGGCGTGCTGCTGCTGCGTCAGGCCGGCCAGGAACGCGCTGTTTCCCGGGAACGGTCCGTAGAGGTCGTTCGTCATCAGAGTTCAGGGCCCAACCAGACGTGGCTCGCGAGCCGGCCGGCATGGCTCGCGACAGTAGGAGTGGTGACCGGCCGGCTCAAGGGTGCAGACAGATGATCGCACCAATTCGGTGGTCCTGTGGTCCACCTATCGCCCCGCCACACCGGCGGGTCCCCCCGATGCCGCCGGCCGCCGACGGGCTCGGAACACCACGGTGCCCACCCCGCGGCCCCGCCGGTCGGGCGGGGACGGGGTGAGCACCGGGCCGGACCATCCGTCAGGACGGCCGGGGTCACTTCAGGAAGTCGGGGACGTCCAGCTCCTCGGCCGGGCTCTCCACGTACGGCTGACGGGCCGGCTGCACCTGCGGCGGGACCGGGGAGGCGGTCGCGGTGACCGGGGCGGTCTCCGGCTGGCGGGCCCCCTCCTCGCCGCGGGCGGTCACCGAGCCGATGGCGCCGTAGGACGGGCGGGTGGCGGGGCGCTCGGGAGCGGCCGCCGGGGCCGGGGTGGAGGCGGACTTCACCACCGGCTCGCGGACGATCGCCGGCGGCTGGCCGCCGTCGAAGCCGGCCGCGATCACGGTGACCCGGACCTCGTCGCCGAGCGCGTCGTCGATGACCGCACCGAAGATGATGTTGGCCTCGGGGTGGGCCGCCTCGCTGACCAGCTGGGCCGCCTCGTTGATCTCGAACAGGCCGAGGTCGGAACCGCCCGAGATGGAGAGCAGGACGCCGCGGGCGCCGTCGATGGACGCCTCCAGCAGCGGCGAGGAGATCGCCATCACGGCGGCCGCCTTGGCGCGGTCCTCGCCACGGGCCGAGCCGATCCCCATCAGCGCGGAGCCGGCGTCGGACATCACGGACTTGACGTCGGCGAAGTCGAGGTTGATCAGGCCCGGGGTGGTGATCAGGTCGGTGATGCCCTGGACACCGGAGAGCAGCACCTGGTCGGCCGAGCGGAACGCGTCCAGCACGCTGACCTGGCGGTCCGAGATGGACAGCAGCCGGTCGTTGGGGATCACGATCAGGGTGTCGACCTGCTCGCGCAGCGAGGCGATGCCGTCCTCGGCCTGGTTGGCCCGGCGGCGGCCCTCGAAGGTGAAGGGGCGGGTGACCACACCGATGGTCAGGGCGCCGAGCGAGCGGGCGATGTTGGCGACGACGGGCGCGCCGCCGGTGCCGGTGCCGCCGCCCTCGCCGGCGGTGACGAAGACCATGTCGGCCCCCTTGAGGACCTCCTCGATCTCCTCGCGGTGGTCCTCGGCGGCCTTGCGGCCGACATCGGGGTTGGCGCCGGCGCCGAGGCCCCGGGTGAGTTCACGGCCCACATCGAGTTTCACGTCGGCGTCACTCATGAGGAGGGCCTGCGCATCGGTGTTGATCGCGATGAACTCGACGCCCTTGAGCCCGACCTCGATCATCCGGTTGATGGCGTTGACACCACCGCCGCCGATTCCGACGACCTTGATGACTGCGAGGTAGTTCTGGGGTGCTGCCACGTCGAAGGCCTCTCGCCTCGAATTTCCGGGTCGGCTCCCTGTGTTGGTGAAGGCCGACGGATGTCGATGGGTGGGGAGCGCGCTTTCGAACGGATTGTCCGAAATGCCGACCACCGACCCGAACCCTGAACTTGAGGTTTAGGGTTACCGCTGCGCCTGTGTCACATCACTGTCTGACACAGCCTGGTGAAACAGGACAGTAGGTCGCGGGACGGCACGTGTTCAACGAACACGCCGAGCTTCCCTTTTTTCTTTTGAGCCTATGTGATCATCGACCCCTCGGCGAAACCGGGGTGACCACCAAGAGTCGGACCGGGGTCCCGACCCCGTCAATACCGCCCTCAGGCACAGAACTTACCGGATCATCCCGACACAGCCGGTGCGTCCGGCGCACTCACGTCATAATTCGACGCCTTCCGGCCGAGCAGCGCGGTCAGCACCACGGCCTTGCGCGCGGTCCGCTCCGGACTGCCCCAACGCACCGTCACCCCGTCGCGCAACTGGAGCCGGATGTCGTCCCAGGAGTGCACCTGGACCGCGCCGGCCCGCTTGGCGACCTCCGGGGGCAGTCCCGCGGCCACCGTGACGGCGGCCCGTACCAGGGCCGGCCGGTCGATCACGCCCAGCGCCTCGTTCGCCTGCGCACTGAGCTGGAGCTCCACCACCGGTACGCCGTCCGGGGGTTGCGGTTCGTCGGCGAACTCCTTGCCGCCCGCGTCCACCTGCAGGTACGTCCCCCGGTCGGTGTGGACCGCGGCCACCGGCCGCCGTTCGGTCACCTTCACCCGCAGGGTGTGCGGCCAGCCGCGCCACACCTCGACGCCGGCCACCCTGGGCACCGCGGCGACCCGTTTCTCCACCGCGGCCAGGTCCACCCGGGCCAGCGGCCGACCGTCCTGCACCCCGGCCGCCCGGCGCACCTCGTCCTCGCTCAGGTGCCCGCTCTGCAGGCCCTGGACGGCGACCTCGCGCACGTCCAGGGCCGAGGAGAGGAACACCAGCCAGCCGAGCGTGCCGGCCACCAGGGCGGCCAGCACGCACAGCACCACGACGCCCCGCCGGGAGAGCCGGAGCCGGGGAGCGTGCTCCTCGGCGTCCTCCTCGTCCCGCGGCGAGCCGTCGAGGACCGGCGCGTCAGCCACGTCGGCGGCCGCCCCGGGCGGCGTCGATCGCCTCGTAGACCATGCCGACCAGCAGCTCGTCCGCGTCCCGGCGGCCGAACTCGGCGGCCGCCCGGCTCATGTCCCAGAGCTTGCGCGGGTCGGTGAGCACCGGCAGGACGTTCTGCAGTACCCAGTCCGCGGTCAGCTCGGCGTCGTCGACCAGCAGGCCGCCGCCCGCCTTGACCATCGGCTGGGCGTTCAGCCGCTGCTCGCCGTTGCCGATCGGCAGCGGGACGAAGGCGGCCGGCAGCCCGACGGCGGCCAGCTCGGCGACGGTCATCGCACCGGCCCGGCAGAGCATCAGGTCGGCGGCGGCGTAGGCGAGGTCCATCCGGTCCACGTACGGCACGGCCCGGTACGGCGGCATCCCGGGGATGTCGTCGATCTGCGGCAGCTCGTTCTTCGGGCCGACCGCGTGCAGGATCTGCACCCCGTACTGCTGGAGCCGCGGCGCGATGGCCTGGATGGTCTCGTTCAGCCGGCGGGCGCCCTGGGAGCCGCCGGAGACCAGCAGGGTGGGCAGCCGCTGGTCGAGCCCGAAGTAGTGCCGGGCCTCCGGGCGGACCGCGTTGCGGTCCAGGGTGGCGATGGTGCGGCGCAGCGGGATGCCGATGTACCGGGAGTCGCGCAGCTTGGAGTCGGGCGTGGAGACGGCGACGAAGTCGCTGTACCGGGCGCCGATCTTGTTGGCCAGGCCGGGGCGGGCGTTGGCCTCGTGCACCACGATGGGCACCCCGGCGCGCTTGGCGGCCAGGTAGGCCGGCATCGCGACGTAGCCGCCGAAGCCGACCACGGCGTCCGCCTTGACCCGCTCGATGATCTCCTGGGCGGCCCGGACGGTGCCGCGCAGCCGGCCCGGGACGGTGATCAGCTCGGGGGTGGGCTTGCGGGGCAGCGGGACGGCCGGGATCAGCTCCAGGCTGTAGCCCCGCTCGGGGACCAGTCTGGTCTCCAGGCCGCGCTCGGTGCCGAGCGCGGTGATCCCGATCGACGGGTCGTGCCTGCGGAGGGCGTCCGCGAGGGCCATGGCCGGCTCGATGTGGCCGGCGGTTCCGCCGCCGGCGAGTACGACATGCACCGAAATTCACCGCTCCCTGCGCGGCGGCCGGGTGGCCTTGCGCGCTGTGGTCCGTCGTCGTGGCAGCACCCGGGCCAGGACGGGCCTGAGCCGGGAGTTCGAGCTCCGGGCGGCCATGGCCGCCTTCGCCCCCGGGGAGCTGCGCGCGAAGCAGAGCAGCACGCCGATGGCGCACATGGCCGACAGCATGGCGGAGCCGCCGTACGAGAACAGCGGGAGCGGGACGCCCGCGATGGGCAGGAGTCCCAGTGCGGAGCCCAGGTTGACCACGGCCTGCGCCATGATCCACGTGGTGGCCGCTCCCGCGGCGTAGCGGACGAACGGGTCCTTGGTGCCGAGAGCCACACGGATACCCGCATACCCTAGTGCCGCGAAGAGGCCGAGTACCGACAGCGTCCCCACCAGGCCGAGTTCCTCGCCGGTCGCGGCGAAGATGAAGTCGGTGTGGGCCTCGGGAAGCTGGCCCCATTTCTCCACGCCGGCGCCGAGTCCGGAGCCGAACGGGCCGCCCGCGGCGAAGGCGTACAGGCCGTGCAGGGCCTGGAAGCAGTTGAGGTTGGGGTCCGGCTTGGTGACGCCGACGCAGCCGAGCCGGTCGAGCCGGTGCGGCACGGTGATGATCAGTGCGGTGCAGGCGACCACCGCGATGCCGAGGGTCGCGGCGAACAGCCGCATCGGGGCGCCGACCATCCACAGCAGGCCGAACAGCATTCCGATCAGGACCATGGTGGTGCCCATGTCGCCGCCGACCATGATCAGCAGCATCAGCAGCACGGTGCCCGGCACCAGCGGCACCAGCAGGTGCTTCCACTGGTCGAGCATGTGGGTCTTCTGCTTGCGGGCCAGCAGGTCGCCGCCCCAGAGCACCAGGGCGAGCTTGGCGAACTCCGAGGGCTGGATCTGGAAGAAGCCCAGGCTGATCCAGTTCCGGTTGCCGTTGACCTGGGTGCCGATGCCGGGCACCGCGACCAGCACCAGGCCGGCCAGCACCCCGAACAGCACCGGGTAGGCCAGCGCCCGCAGGCCCTTGACCGGTGCCCGGGCCAGCAGCATCGCGATGGCGGCGCCGAGCAGCAGGGCGACCAGCTGCTTGCGGAAGAAGAAGGTCATCGGCAGGTGGTTCTCGGTGACCACGTTCTGCGAGGCGGAGAAGACCATCACCAGGCCGAGCACGACCAGCAGCAGGGTGGAGCCCAGGATCAGGTAGTACGGCGTCAGGGGCCGGTCCAGGGCGTAGCGGAAGCCCGCCCGGAAGGCCCGGGCGCGGGCGATCGGCCCGGCCGACTTGAAGGTGGTGGTGGTCGCCGAGATCAGTCTGAGCGGTGAGGACCGCTCGGGTGGGGCTGTGGTGCCCGCCTTGCCGTCGCCCGCCACGTCTCCCCGCCCTCGCCTCGTCCGCCGCCCGCCCCCGTCGGCCGCGGGCGGCCGGCCCGCCCGTGGGCCGGCCGGTCCGCCCGTGCGCGCCGCTACTTCTCCAGCTCCCGTACGGCGGCGGCGAACTGGTCGCCGCGCTGCCCGTAGTCGGTGAACATGTCCATCGACGCGCAGGCCGGGGCCAGCAGGACGGTGTCACCGGGCCGGGCGAGGCCGGCGGCCACCCGGACCACCTCGGCCATCGCCTCGGCGCCAGTCTGGCCCTCGGCGGCCTCGAACACCGGCACATCGGGGGCGTGTCGCGTCAGCGCCTCGCGGATCAGTGCGCGGTCCTGGCCGATCAGCACCACGGCCCGCAGCCGGTCCGCCGCGCCGAGCACCAGCTCGTCGAAGGTGGCGCCCTTGGCCAGTCCGCCGGCGATCCACACCACCGGCCGGTAGGCGGCCAGCGAGGCGGCGGCGGCGTGGGTGTTGGTGGCCTTGGAGTCGTCGATCCAGGTCACCCGGTCGACCACGGCGACCTCGGCGATCCGGTGGGCGTCCGGCCGGAAGGCGCGCAGGCCCTCGCGGACCGCCTTGGCGTCGACCCCGTAGGCGCGGGCCAGCGCGGCCGCGGCCAGCGCGTTGGCGATGTTGTGCGGGGCGGGCGGGTTGACGTCCTCGACCGAGCCGATCTCGGCGGCGTTCTTCTGCCGGTCGGGCACGAAGGCCCGGTCGACCAGCAGGCCGTCGACCACACCGAACTGGGAGAGGCCGGGCGCGCCGAGGCCGAAGCCGATCGCCCGGCAGCCCTCCTCGACGTCCGCGCCGCGGACCAGCTCCTCGGTGACCGGGTCGGCCAGGTTGTACACGCAGGCGACCTGGTTGCCCTCGTAGATCCGGCCCTTGTCGGCGGCGTAGGCCTCCATCGAGCCGTGCCAGTCGAGGTGGTCGGGGGCGAGGTTGAGCACGGCCGCCGAGTGCGGGCGCAGGCTGGGCGCCCAGTGCAGCTGGTAGCTGGAGAGCTCGACCGCGAGGACCTCGTACGGCTCCTCGGCGAGTACCGCGTCCAGCACCGAGACGCCGACGTTGCCGACGGCGGCGGTGCGCTTGCCGGCCGCGCGCAGGATCGAGGCGAGCATCCGGACGGTGGTGGTCTTGCCGTTGGTGCCGGTGATGGCCAGCCAGGGGGCGGGCTCGCCGGTGGCGGGCAGCGGGCGGCGCAGCCGCCAGGCCAGCTCGACGTCGCCCCAGACCGGGACCTCGGCCAGCGCGGCCTCGGTGAACAGCGGGCTGCTCGGCGGCCAGCCGGGCGAGGTGACGACCAGCCGGGTGCCCTCGGGCAGGGTCTCGCCGTCGCCGAGGCGGACGGTGATGCCCTCGGCCGCCAGGTCGGCGGCCTTGGCCTGCTGGGCGGGGCCCTCGCTGCCGTCCACCACGGTGACGAGCGCGCCGAGGCCGTGCAGGACCCTGGCGGCGCTGATCCCGGAGAGGCCGAGGCCGGCCACCACGACCGGCAGGCCCGGCCACTCGGGGTCGGGGGTCATCCGGCCACCCATCCTGCGTAGAAGAGTCCGAGGCCGACCGCGACGCACAGGCCCTGGATGATCCAGAACCGGACCACGATCAGCACCTCGCTCCAGCCCTTGAGTTCGAAGTGGTGCTGGAGCGGGGCCATCTTGAAGACCCGCTTGCCGGTCATCCGGAACGAGCCGACCTGGATGATCACCGACAGGGTGATCACCACGAACAGGCCGCCCAGCAGGGCGAGCAGCAGCTCGGTGCGGGAGCAGATGGCGAGGCCCGCGAGGGCGCCGCCGAGGGCGAGCGAACCGGTGTCACCCATGAAGATCTTGGCGGGCGAGGTGTTCCACCACAGGAAGCCGAAGCAGGAGCCCATCAGCGCGGCGGCGACGATGGCGAGGTCCAGCGGGTCGCGGACGTCGTAGCAGTTGGCGGTGGCGGTGATCGCGTAGGCGCAGCTCTGGCTGTACTGCCAGACGCCGATGAAGGTGTAGGCGCCGAAGACCATCACGGAGGCGCCGGTGGCCAGGCCGTCCAGACCGTCCGTCAGGTTCACGCCGTTCGACATCGCGGCGATCATGAAGTACGCGAAGATCACGAACAGCACCGGGCCGACCGACCAGCCGAAGTCGCGCACGAACGAGAGGTGCTGCGAGGCCGGGGCGAGCCCGCGGTCGTCCTTGAACTGCAGTGCCAGGATGGCGAAGGCGAGACCCACCAGGGACTGGCCGGCCAGCTTCGCCTTGGCCCGCAGGCCGAGCGAGCGGCGCTTGACCACCTTGATGTAGTCGTCCAGGAAGCCGACCAGGCCCAGACCCGCCGTCAGGAACAGCACCAGCAGGCCGGAGGCGGTGGGCGACTCGCCCGTTATCGCCTTGGTCGCACCGTAGGCGATCAGTGTCGCCAGGATGAAGGCGATGCCGCCCATCGTGGGGGTGCCGCGCTTGCTGTGGTGGGCCTTGGGGCCGTCGTCGCGGATGTACTGGCCGTAGCCGTGCTTGGCCAGCAGCTTGATCAGGGCCGGCGTGCCGAGCAGCGACAGCACCAGGCCGATCATGCCTGAGAAGAGGATCTGCTTCACCGGGCGGCTCCGTCCGAAAGCAGAGCCTCGGCCACCTTCTCCAGACCCACCGAGCGGGAGGCCTTCACCAGCACCACGTCCCCCGGCTGAAGCTGACTGCGCAGCAGCTCGACCGCCGCGTCCGCGTCGGACACCAGCACCGACTCCTCACCCCACGAACCTTCGTTCCTCGCGCCCAGTTCCATACAGGCCGCCTCGCGTCCGCCGACCGCCACCAGCTTGGTGACGTCGAGCCGGACCGCGAGCCGCCCGATGGCGTCGTGCTCGTCGAGGCTCTCCTCGCCGAGCTCCCGCATCTCTCCGAGCACCGCCCAGGTACGGCGGCGCCCCGGGCCGCGGCCCGCCATCGTCGCGAGGGCCCGCAGCGCGGCCCGCATCGAGTCGGGGTTCGCGTTGTAGGCGTCGTTGACGACGGTGACACCATCGGCCCGGTCGACGACCTCCATGCGCCAGCGGGACAGCGCGCCCGCCTCGCTGAGGGCTTCGGCGGCGTCGTCGACGGACATCCCGAGCTCCACCGCCACCGCAGCGGCGGCGAGGGCGTTCGAGATGTGGTGCTCACCGTACAGGCGCAGCTTCACGGGTGCGGAACCGGCCGGGGTGACAAGCGTGAACGATGGCCGTCCGGTGTCGTCCAGGCGAACGTCCTGGGCCCTGACCTCGGCCTCGCGGCTCTCGCCGAACAGCACCACCCGGGCCTTGGTCCGCTCGGACATCGCCCGGACCAGCGGGTCGTCGGCGTTCAGGATCGCCACCCCGTCGACGGTCAGCGCCTCCACCAGCTCGCCCTTGGCCTCGGCGATGGCCTGCTTGGAGCCGAACTCGCCGACGTGCGCGGTGCCGACGTTGAGCACCACGCCGATGGTGGGCGGCACGATGCCGGTCAGGTAGTCGATGTGGCCCTTGCCGCGGGCGCCCATCTCCAGCACCAGGTGCCGGGTGGAGCCGGTGATCCGCAGGGCGGTGAGCGGCATGCCGATCTCGTTGTTGAACGAGCCGGGCGGGAAGACCGTCTCGCCGCGGCGCTGCAGCAGCTGGCCGATCAGGTCCTTGGTGGAGGTCTTCCCGGCCGAGCCGGTCAGCGCCACGAAGGCGGTGCCGTGGGCCCGTTCGACCACGGCGCGGGCGAGCCGGCCGAGCGCGGTCACCACGTCGTCCACCAGGATCGCGGGCACCCCGACCGGGCGGGAGGCCAGCACGGCGACCGCGCCGGAGGCGGTCGCGCGGGCGGCGTAGTCATGGCCGTCGACGTGCTCGCCGAGCACCGCCGCGAACAGCCCGCCGGGCTCGACCAGCCGGGAGTCGACCACCACCGCCGCGGTGATCTCGGCCGCCGGGTCGGCGCCGTCCAGGGTGCCGCCCACCGCCGCGGCGGCCTCCGCCAGAGTCAGTGCGATCACCGATCCACCTCCTGCATCCGTACGATCGCCTCGCGCAGCACCTCGCGGTCGTCGAACGGCCGCACCTCGCCCCGGACGTACTGCCCCAGCTCGTGGCCCTTGCCGGCCACCAGGACGGCGTCACCCGCGTGCGCGCGGGCCACCGCCAGCGCGATGGCCTCGGCCCGGTCCGGCGCCACCAGCACCTCGCCGCGCTCGGCCTCGGGCACGTCCGCGGCGCCGCCCAGCATCGCGACCAGGATCGCCAGCGCGTCCTCGGAGCGCGGGTTGTCGCTGGTCAGGACGGCGGTGTCGGCGAGCCGGGCGGCGATGGCGCCCATCGGGCCGCGCTTGTAGGGGTCGCGGTCGCCGCCGCACCCCACCACCACGTGCAGCCGCCCCTTGGTGACCTCGCGCAGCGACTCCAGCACCGCCTTGAGGGCGTCCGGCTTGTGCGCGTAGTCGACCACGGCGACGTACGGCTGGCCCGCGTCCACCCGCTCCAGGCGGCCGGGGACGCCGGGGACGGCGGCCACCCCGGCGACCGCCTCGGCCAGCGGGAGGCCGGCGGTGACCAGCGCGGTGATCGCGCCGAGCGCGTTCGCGACGTTGAACGGGCCGGGCAGCGGCACCGAGGCGTCGGCCTCGGCGCCGTCGGGGCCGGCCACCTTGAAGGTGGAGCCGGCCGGGCCGAGCTGGACGTCCACGGCCCGCCAGTCGGCCTCCGGGTCGCCCTGCGCGGAGAAGGTGGTCATCGGGACCGGCGCCTCGGCGGCCAGCCGGCGCCCGTACGCGTCGTCGAGGTTGGCCACGCCGCGGCGGGCCTTGTCCGGCTGGAAGAGCCGGGCCTTGGCCCGGTAGTAGTCCTCCATGTCGGGGTGGAAGTCCAGGTGCTCCGGCGTGAGGTTGTTGAACAGCGCCACGTCGTAGACCACGCCGTCGACCCGGCCGAAGACCAGGGCGTGGCTGGAGACCTCCATCACCACCGCCTCGGCGCCGCGCTCGCGCATCACCGCGAGGACGCCGTGCAGGTCGGTGGATTCCGGGGTGGTGCGCTCGCTCTTGATCCGCTCGTCGCCGACCCGCATCTCGACGGTGCCGATCACCCCGGGCAGCCGGCCGGCGCCGCGCAGCCCGCCCTCCACCAGGTACGAGGTGGTGGTCTTGCCGTTGGTGCCGGTCAGTCCGATCATCAGCAGCCGCTCGCTGGGACGGCCGTAGACCGCCGCCGCCAGCTCGCCCATGACCGCCCGGGGGCTCTCCACGACCAGCAGCGGCGCCCCGCAGCCGGCGGCCAGCTCGGCCCCGGCGGCGTCGGTCAGCACCGCGGCGGCACCGGCCGCGACCGCGGCGGCGGCGAAGGCGGCGCCGTGGTGGTTGGCACCGGGGAAGGCCACGTACACGTCGCCGGGCCGCACCGCCCGGGAGTCGTGGGTGATGCCGGTGACCTGCGGCCCGTCGGCGGGCTCCAGGCCCAGCAGTCGGGCGACCTCGGCGAACGGCATCGCCGCCTCCTCGGTGGGACGGGGCGGACTCGCGGAGATTTGATCGGGTTTCGGCACGGCGGGCAGGCTATCGCCTTTTTCGGCGGCTCTGCTCCCCCTCGGGCGCTGCGGCCCGGCGCCGGGCGCCGAGGGCTGCTGGGCGGGCGTGCCGTGGCCGGGTTCCGGGGTGTGGGGCATCAGGGCTTCCAGTCGACGGGCAGGTTGGGTGCTTCGCTGCCGCTCGGCGGTACCTGCAGGGACTTGAGGGTGAACTCCATCACCTGCTTGAACACCGGGCCGCAGAGCTGGCCGCCGAAGTGGCCGTTGACCGGGTTCTGGATCACGCAGGAGACGGTGACCCGGGGCTGGTCGGCCGGTGCGAAGCCGATGAAGGAGGCGGTGTACCCGGAGTACTTGCCGGTCTTCGGGTCCACCCGGTTGGCGGTGCCGGTCTTGCCGGCCACCCGGTAGCCCGGGATGGCCGCCTTGGTGCCGGTGCCCTGCTCGTCGGTGACCACCGACTCCAGCATCTCGGTGAGGGTCTTGGCGGTCTGCTCGCCCACCACCCGGGAGCCCGCCGGGGCCGGGGCCGGGGTGTAGCGGCCGTCCGGCCCGGTGGTGCCCGCCAGCAGGCTGGGCGGCACCCGGACCCCGCCGTTGGCGATGGTGGAGAAGACCGAGGTGGCCTGCAGGGCGTTGACCGACAGGCCCTGGCCGAACGGGATGGTGAACTGCTGCGAGCCCTTCCAGTCCTCCGGCTTGGCCAGGATGCCCCGGGTCTCGCCGGGGAAGCCGAGCCCGGTGGGCCTGCCGATGCCGAACCTGTCCAGGTACCCGGCCAGCACCTTGTTGGACTCGGCCTGGTCGGCGCCGAGCGTCTCGGCGGCCTCGATGGTGCCGATGTTGGAGGACTTGGCCAGCACCCCGGCCAGCGTCAGGTACCAGGTCTCGTGGTCGACGTCGTCGTGGAAGACCTGGTCGGAGCGTTGCAGGGTGTTGGGCACGGTGACGTGGGTGTCCCAGGTGGCCTTGCCGGTGTCCAGCACCGCCGCCATGGTCATCAGCTTGGCCGTGGAGCCGGGCTCGTAGGCGTCCTGGAGGGCCGCGTTGCCGAGCTGTTCGGGCCTGGCGGTGGACAGGTCGTTGGGGTTGAAACCGGGCGAGGTGGCCATCGCGAGGATCTGGCCGCTCTTCACGTCCTGGACGACCACGTAGCCCTTCTCCGCCCCGGCGTTGGCCACCTGGTCGGTGATCGCCCGCTGGGCCGCCCACTGGATGTCCGGGTGCAGGGTGAGCCGCAGGTCGGAGCCGGGGACCGGCTCCTGCCGGCTGCCGCCGGCGGTGGCGACCATCCGCCCGCCGGCCGAGGCGTACGTGCTGCGGCCGCTCTGCCCGGCCAGCTCCTTCTGGTACTGCAGCTCCAGCCCGCCGGTGCCGACGCCCTCCGAGTTGACGAAGCCGACCAGGTTGGCGGCCAGCCCGTCGGCGGGGTAGACCCGGCGGGTCGACTCGGTGGAGGCGAGGGCGGCCAGCGGATTGGTGCAGGCGACGTCCAGGTACTGGCGTCCGCCCTGCTCGGCCGGCTTGCCGAGCAGCTGGCGCTGGCCGCGGCAGGCGGCGGTGTCGGCCTGCTTGGCGAGCGAGCTGCGCAGTTCGTTGATCTTGTTCTTGACCTCCGGGGTCTGCCGGTAGGCGAGCGGCGAGTACTGGCTCTTCGGGTTCTTCGGGTTCAGGTGCAGCGCGGTGGCGAGCTTCTCCTTGGGCTGGCCGAGGATCGGGGCGAGCAGCGCGGCGGCCTGCTCGGGCCCGTCGGCCAGGTGCAGCGCGGCCGGGGTGAGCAGGGTCGGGTCGCCGACGATGTCGTAGGCGTCCACCGTGGTCGCCAGCACCGTGCCGTCCGCGGCCGTTATCGAGCCGCGCTCGGCGGGCAGTTCCATCCGGACGTACTTGTTGGCGCCCGCGGCGGCGGCCAGCGCGTCCGAGTCGAGCAGCTGCAGCTGCACCAGCCGGCCGGCGAAGACCGTGAACACCAGCGCCAGCGCGACCGTCACCAGGCGCAGCCGGCGGCGCGGGTCGGCCAGCCTGATCGGGCGCGACTGCGGACGGGCCGCGGGGCGCCGGGCCGGCGGCCGGCGGGCGGCCGGACGGCGGGGATCGGCCGACGGCCGCGGGCGCGGGGCGCGCGGGCGCTGCCCGCCGGGCCGGGCGGGCCCGGCCGGGCGCCGGTCGCCCGAGCCTCGGGACGGCTGGCGGGGCGTGCTCATCGCGGCGTACCTCCGGCCTGCGCTGACGGGGTGGCGGCCGGGGCGGCCGTGGACGCCGCGGGCGGCAGCGGGGCGATCTCCACCCCGCCGCCCACCGCGGCCGGCGGGGTGGGTGCGCCGCCCTGCCCGGACGGCGCCGGGGCGGACGCCTGCGGGGAGGGCAGTGGGGCGGCGGGCGTGGCGGCCGGGGCCTGCTGCCACAGGCCGTTGTCGGTGCGCTTGACCGGCGGGCCGTCCTGGGCCTGGGCGGGCTTGCCGAGCACGGTGCCGTCGTCGGACAGGAACACCGGGTCGCCGCCGGGCACCATGCCGAGGTCGCGGGCCCGCCGTTCGAGCGCGTCGGGGGCGGAGAACTGGTCGATCTCGCGTTGCAGCGACTGCTTGCGGTCGGTCAGTTCGGTGGTCTGCCGCTTGAGCCGGGAGAGCTCGAAGGAGTTCTCGTTGAGCGCGGTGTTGAGCATCAGCAGCCCGAGCAGCCCGGCGGTCAGCAGGGCGACCACCAGGACGGCGAACGGGGTGCGTCCGCGGATCTGGCGGGCGCCGGGGCGCACGGTGATCCGCGCCCTGCCGCTCTGCCCCGGGAGCCGACCGCTCCCCCAGGCCCCCTGGCCGGCCACCGGCACCGCCGCCCTCCCTCGTCCCGATTCCCTGGCTCGTCCCGTTTCCCCGGCCCGTCCCGCTGTGCCCGGCCCGTCCCGCTCGCCGGCCGTCCGTCACGCACCCGTCCGGTCCGCGGCCGGCCCGGTCCCGGCGGGCCGGCCGGGTCAGGCCCGGGCTGCCCTGATCCTCTCCGCCACCCGCAGCCGTACGGGGGCGGCGCGCCGGTTCTCCTCGATCTCCTGCTCGGTGGCCAGCTCGGCGCCCCGGGTGAGCAGCTTCAGCCAGGGCTGGTGCTCCTCGGGGATGATCGGCAGGCCGGGCGGTGCGGTGTTGGTGGCCCCGGCCGCCAGGTACTGCTTGACCAGGCGGTCCTCCAGCGACTGGTAGGACATCACCACGATCCGCCCTCCGACGGCCAGCGAGTCGAGTGCGCCCGGGATGGCCCGGTCCAGCACCTCCAGCTCGCCGTTGACCTCGATCCGCAGCGCCTGGAAGGTGCGCTTGGCCGGGTTCCCGCCGGTGCGCCGGGTGGCGGCCGGGATGGCGTTGCGTACCAACTCGACCAGACGCGCGCTGGTGCTGAACGGTTCCTTCTCGCGTTCGCGGACGATCACCGAGGCGATCTTCCCGGCGAACCGCTCCTCGCCGTAGACCTTGAGGATCCGGGCCAGCTGGCCGTGGGTGTAGGTGTTCAGCACCTCGGCGGCGCTCAGGCCGCGGGTCTGGTCCATCCGCATGTCGAGCGGGGCGTCCTGGGCGTAGGCGAAGCCGCGCTCGGCCTCGTCCAGCTGCATCGAGGAGACGCCCAGGTCGAACAGGACGCCCTGGACCTCGGGGATGCCGAGGTCGGCCAGCACCTGCGGGATCTCGTCGTACACGGCGTGCACCAGGGTGGCCCGCTCGCCGAAGGGGGCCAGCCGCTCGCCGGAGAGCTTCAGCGCCGCCGGGTCCCGGTCCACGGCGACCAGCCGGACCTCGGGGAACTGGGTCAGCAGCGCCTCGCTGTGGCCGCCGAGCCCGAGGGTGGCGTCCACCACCACCGCGCCGGGCGCCGCGATGGCGGGCGCCAGTGCGTCCACGCAGCGCTGCAGCATCACCGGGACGTGCTTGGGTGCCGGAGCGTCGTTCGTCATTGCGCGGTGGCGCCCTTCCTCGGTGCGTCCGTCCGGGGCCGGACGGCTGCTCCCATTCTGGCCCACCGGGCCGCGGCGGCAGCACGCCGCCCGTGGTCCCCGCCCGCTCGCCCGGGGAAGGAGGGGCCGCCAGGCACCGGGGAAGGTGTGCCGGGAGGCCAGGAGCGGGTGGAGGCCGCGGGCGGCGCGGGGGCCGCAGCGACCGGCCGGGGAGACACAGTTGACGATCTGCGCGGACTGTGCTCCGGGGCGGCGCCAGCCTATCGCGGGCCACCGCCGAGTCAACGGTCCGCACCGGCGCGCCACCCGGGCGGAGGTACGGATTCCCGCAGGTCGGGGCGGTCGCCCGGGTGACCGCGGCCGATCGGCGCACGGCGGCGGCCCGCGCCGGGACCAACCGGGGCAATCCGGGGCGTACCCGTGCGCAGAGACTCGCGTTCCGCTCGGGGCCCGGTCACGGCACGGATTCGAACAGCGATCACCCGTCCCGCGCGGGCCCGGACCCCACTACCGTCATCCCCATGACAGTGACCCCCGACCGGCCCACGCCGACCGCCGCTGCCAACCCCGCCGAGTCGGTCATCGACCGCTTCGTCGGATCCAACCGGAGCTACGCCGTCGACTTCCGCGACGGCGGCATGGACGCCCGCCCGGTCCAGCAGGTCGCCGTGGTCGCGTGCATGGACGCCCGCCTCGACCTGTTCGCCGCGCTCGGCCTCGAGCTCGGCGACGCCCACATCATCCGCAACGCGGGCGGGGTCGTCACCGACGACACCATCCGCTCGCTCACCATCAGCCAGCGCGCCCTGGGCACCCGCTCGGTGGCGCTGATCCACCACACCGGCTGCGGCCTGCTCGGCCTGACCGAGGACTTCCGCCGGGAGCTGGAGCTGGAGGTCGGCCAGCGGCCGCAGTGGGCGGTGGAGTCCTTCGTCGACCTGGACGGCGACGTCCGCCAGTCGATGCAGCGGGTCCGCACCTCGCCCTTCCTCCCGCACACCGACGACGTCCGCGGCTTCGTCTTCGACGTCCACACCGGCCTGCTCCGGGAAGTCCGCCCCTGACCCTCCCCACCCCTCCCGCCCGCGGTCCGGCCGACGGCGTCCGGGCCGCCGCCCCCTGTGCGGACGAACCGGGACAGGGGCACCCGTGTCGCCCCGCGGCGCCCGCGCACCGGGCGGCGGGCCGGTCCCAAGGGTGACTTCTGCCCGGCCGACAGTGGAGAATGCGCCTGCGGACCGGTCCCCGAACCACCTGGGGCGGTCCGGCCACGATCCCGCCGCCGTAGGGTTCCGACCGGAACCGGACGCGCTGCGGGCCGTGTCATCGGGGTGGGCCGGGCCGTGACGAGGCCCCGGCGTGAGAATGGCCTTTGGGAGCAACGGGTGACGACCTTCAACGGACAGAGCGCAGCAGGCGCACCGCAGCCGGCGGGCCTCGACGCACGCCGCGAGCGGATGGGCCTGACCGAGCTCGCCGCGGTGGCCGAGCGGATCCGGGGCTCCGTGGAGAGCGTGATCGAGGGCAAGCCGGAGGCCGTGCGGATCGCCCTCACCGTGCTGCTGGCCGAGGGCCACCTGCTGCTGGAGGACGTCCCGGGCGTCGGCAAGACCATGCTGGCCAAGGCGCTGGCCCGGTCGGTGGACTGCACCGTGCGCCGGATCCAGTTCACCCCCGACCTGCTGCCGTCCGACGTGACCGGCACCAACGTCTTCGACCAGCACCAGCGCGACTTCGAGTTCCGGCCGGGCGCGATCTTCGCCCAGATCGTGGTCGGCGACGAGATCAACCGGGCCTCGCCCAAGACCCAGTCCGCGCTGCTGGAGTCCATGGAGGAGCGCCAGGTCACCATCGACGGCACCAGCTACGAGCTGCCCTCGCCGTTCATGGTGGTCGCCACCCAGAACCCGGTGGAGATGGAGGGCACCTACCCGCTCCCCGAGGCCCAGCGCGACCGCTTCATGGCCCGCATCTCGATCGGCTACCCGAGCGCGGACGCCGAGTTCGCGATGCTCGACCTGCACGGCGGCGCCAACCCGCTGGACGACCTGCAGCCGGTCGCGCACGCCCACGACATCCTCAAGCTGGTCGAGCTGGTCCGCACCGTCTACGTCTCCGACGCGGTCCGCCGCTACGCCGTCGACCTGGTCGGCGCCACCCGCACCTCCCCGGAGCTGCGCCTGGGCGCCTCCCCCCGGGCCACCCTGCACCTGGTGCGGGCCGCCCGCGCCGCCGCCGCCCTGGACGGCCGCGACTACGTGCTGCCGGACGACATCCAGGCGCTGGCCGTCCCCGTGCTGGCGCACCGCCTGCTGCCCACCGCCGAGACCCAGCTGAGCCGCCGCACGGCCGAGCAGGTCGTCCTCGACCTGGTCGCGCGCCTGCCGATCCCGCGTCCGCAGGGCCGCTGACATGCCGGGGCCGGACAACCCCTCGGGGATCCGGGCCGGCCTGCGGGGCCTGACCACCCGCGGCCGGTCGTTCCTCGCCGCCGGCGCCACCGCGGCGCTGTGCTCGTTCGTCTTCGGTCAGGACGCCCTGTTCCAGATCGGCGTGCTGCTGGCGGCCCTGCCGCTGGCCTCCGCCACCCTGCTGCTGCGCACCCGCTACCGGGTGGCCAGCGGCCGCCGGCTCAACCCGCACCGGGCGGCGGCCGGCCAGGAGGCCCGGGTGCACCTGCGCCTGGACAACGTCTCCCGGGTGCCCACCGGGCTGCTGCTGCTGGAGGACAAGGTCCCGTACGTGCTCGGGCCGCGCCCGCGCTTCGTGCTGGACCGGGTCGAGCCGCGCGGGTTCCGGGAGGTCTCCTACCGGGTCCGCTCGGACCTGCGCGGGCGCTACCCGCTCGGGCCGCTGCAGCTGCGGCTGTCGGACCCGTTCGGGATGTGCGAGCTGACCAGGTCCTTCGCCGCCTCCGACGTGCTGACCGTGGTGCCGCAGGTGCAGGCACTGCCGCCGGTGCGGCTGCCCGGCGAGTGGTCGGGCCAGGGCGAGAGCAGCGCCCACGCGCTGGCGCTGGCCGGCGACGACGACGTGATCCCGCGCGAGTACCGGCACGGCGACGACCTGCGCCGGGTGCACTGGAAGTCCACCGCCCGCTACGGCGAGCTGATGGTGCGCCGCGAGGAGCAGCCGCTCAAGGCCAAGGCCACCGTGCTGCTCGACACCAGGGAGATCGGCCACCGCGGCAGCGGCCCGGCCTCCTCCTTCGAGTGGGCGGTCAGCTGCGCCGCCTCGGTCGGGGTCCACCTGGCCGAGCGCGGCTACCAGACCCGGCTGCTCACCGACACCGGCACCGCGGTACCGGCCCCCGGCATCGCGGTGTCCACCGTCGGCGAGGCCACCGGCCTGCTGCTGGACTCGCTGGCCGTGGTCGAGTGCTCCGACGGCGGCGGGCTGTCCCGCGCCGAGGACGCGCTGCGCCTGGGCGGCGAGGGCCTGCTGGTGGCGATCCTCGGGGCGCTGGACGAGGAGCAGGTCACCCGCCTGACCCGGCTGCGCCGCCGGACCGCCGGCGCGGTGGTCTTCCTGCTGGACACCGGCAGCTGGTCCGGCCTGCGGGCGCTGCTGCCCGAGGGCCCGGACTCCGAGCTGGACGAGCAGGCCAAGCGGCTGCGGCTGGCCGGCTGGACGGTCCTGCCGGTCCGGGCGGGCGACTCGGTCGCCCGGCTGTGGCGGACCGCCGACCGTACCGAAGGCTCCGGCCGCACCGGACACAGCTCCCCCTACCGAGACGAGGTCGGCCCATGACCACCAGGGCGAAGCTGACCCTGTTCGCCGCGCTGGCGACCACGCTCGTGATGTTCAGCCTGCTCCCGGTGCTGGAACCGGACGGCTGGTCGGTGCACGCCGTGCTGCTGATCGCGGCGGTCGGCGCGATCGGCGCGGGCCTGAGGCGGCTGCCGATCCCCCGGATACTGGTGCTCCCGCTCCAGCTGCTGGCCGTGGTGTACCTGGTCATGCTGGGCTTCGTGCAGTCCTCGATGGCCGGCGGCCTGCTGCCCGGTCCGCGGGCGCTGGACGCGCTCGGCTCGGTGCTCGCCCAGGGCGGCACCGACATCCAGGACTACGCCATCCCGGCGCCCGCGACGGCCGGGCTGCGGCTGATCGTGGTCGGCTCGGTGGCGCTGATCGCCGTCCTGGTGGACGCGCTCGCGGTGACCTACCGGCGGGCGGCGGCGGCCGGGCTGCCGCTGCTCGCGCTGTACTCGGTGGGCACCGGCCTGGCCGGCGACACCGGCACGGCCTGGCTGTGGTTCCTGCTGGCCGGCGGCGGCTACCTGGCGCTGCTGCACACCGAGGGCCAGGACCGGATCTCGCGCTGGGGCCGGGTCTTCCACGGCACCGGTCGCACCGCGTCCGGTGCCACCGTGACGCACGGCGGCCGGCAGGCCGGGGTGGTCGCGCTGGCGCTGGCGCTGCTGGTGCCGCTGGTGGTCGGACCGGTCGGGCTGGGCCTGATCGGCGGGTACGGGAACGGCGGCGGGGGCGGCGGCAGCGGCCCGGGCGGCGGCGTGAAGTCGCTCAGCCCGGTGGTCGCGCTCACCGCGGGCCTCAACAACCGCGACAACACCGTCCTGTTCGACTACGTCACCGACGGTCCCAACGCGGCCGAGATGTACCTCCGGGTCGCCGCGCTGGACGAGTTCGACGGCGTGGAGTGGAAGTTCGGCGACCAGGACCCGGTCGCCGTCCCGCCGGTCTTCCCGCCGCCGGACGGCCTGGCCGCCGGCGCCGCCCCGGACACCGTGCACACCAGCGTCAAGGTCACCGACAGCCTGGCCAGCGACTGGCTGCCGATGCCGTACCCGGCCACGTCGGTCAAGGTGGCCGGCCACTGGCGCTTCGACCCGGTCACCCGGATGGTCAGCGGCGAGAACGGCCAGAAGTCCAACGGCCTGCCGTACGAGGTCACCAGCCTGGACGTGCAGCCCACCGCCGACCAGCTGCGGGCGGCCGGCCAGGCGCCCAGGGACATCACCGACCGCTACCTGCGGCTGCCGGACAACCTGCCGCCGGAGGTCAAGGCCACCGCGCAGCAGGTCACGGCCGGCCGGACCAACGCCTACGACCGGGCCCTCGCCCTGCAGACCTGGTTCACCAGCGGCCAGTTCACCTACTCGACCAAGGTCGACGCGGGCACCGGGCCGGACGCGATCCGCAAGTTCCTGGACGACCGGCAGGGCTTCTGCGTCCACTTCGCCGCCACCATGGCGGCGATGGCCAGGACCCTGAACATCCCGGCCCGGGTGGCCATCGGCTTCACCCCCGGCCAGGAGATGGGCGGCCGCAACCGGCAGGTCCGCAGCATGGACTACCACGCCTGGCCGGAGCTGTACTTCCCCGGCAGCGGGTGGACCCGGTTCGAGCCCACCCCGAGCCGCGGCTCGGCACCGGTCTACACCCGGGACAAGAACGCGCCCGAGCCGGCCGCCCCGTCCCAGGAGCCGACCGCCGCGCCGACCGGCACCGCCTCCGCGGCGCCGTCCGCCGACGCGTCCTGCGACGCCAAGCTGCGGCGGGCCGGCGAGTGCGGCGGCGACCGGCAGAGCACGCCGGTCGGGACGGCCCAGCCGGGCTGGTGGCAGGACCCGGCGGTGCTGGCCTCGCTCGCGCTGGGCGCCCTGCTGCTGGCCCTGCTCGCCACGCCGATGGTCTGGCGGGCCAGGATCCGCAGCCGGCGCCTGGGCACCGGCCGCTACCGGGCCGGCGCCGAACGGGCCGACCTGACCGACGCCCAGGTGCTGGCCGCCTGGCAGGAACTGATCGACTCGGCCTGGGACCTGGGCATCCCGCCGGACGACGCCCGGACCCCGCGCCGCACCGTGCAGCGGCTCACCGAGACCGGTGACCTCGGCACCGCGGCGGCCGAGGCGGCCGGGCGGGTGGCACTCGCCACCGAGCAGGTCATGTACGCCCGCGAGCTGGGCCCGCTGGCCCCGCTCGGTCCGGACGTCCGCACCGCCCGGGAGGGCCTGAAGGCGGGCGCCGGACGCGTCGGACGGGTCCGCGCGGTGCTGCTGCCGGCCTCCATGCTGCGGATCTGGTGGCGGGCGGCCGACCGCGTCATGGCGGCCCGTCAGGCGGTCCGGGAGCGGACCGGCCGGGCCGCCCAGGCGGTCCGCGCCCTGGCCGCCAGGGCCGTCGCGCCGCTGCGCCGCAGGCGCTGACCGTGCCCGGCCCCCCGGGGCCGGGCACAGCAGAGGGCGGGCAGTCTTCCGACTGCCCGCCCTCGCGGCTCTCCTGCTCCGGTCCAGCTGGCGATCCGCCCGGACTCCGTGCCCGTCGGCCCTGGTCTACAGGCCGTCGTGCTCGTCCCTGCGACGCTGCCAGCGCTGCTCCATACGATCCATGACGCCGGCCTTGCGGCGCGGTGGTGAGGCCGTTCTCGGGCCCGCACCGGACCCGACCGGGCCCCGCCTCCACGCGGTGACGGCGAGGACCGCACAACCCAGCATCACCAGAAACCCGACCACACTCACCCAGATCAGCTGGGCGACCATGCCGCCCATCAGCAGAGCGATGCCCGCCACGAACCCTGCGGCGGCCAGATAGACCCTCCGACGGGTGTAGGTGCGCAGCCCGGTTCCCTCAAGCGCTGACGCGAACTTGGGATCTTCGGCGTACAGCGCTCGCTCCATCTGCTCGAGCAGTCGCTGCTCGTGCTCCGAGAGCGGCACGGAGTCCTCCTACTCGTCGGTCGCGGGGCGACCGGTCCGCCACCCCTGGCTGGCCCTGTGTGGTCCATATGCCCCAAGGGTCCGGGTGTCATGCTTTCCGGCTTTACCCAGATCATACGGTCCAGCGGCCTGCTTCGGCGTGGTCAATCCTGCGTGGCTCGGGCCACTTCGGCAGTGGGCCCGCACGCTGCCCAACGCCGCAGGACACGGACAAGTGCCCGACGGCGCGCAAACATCCCGGTGACCTGCCGCCGACGCCCGGTGGACCGCCCGGCGACGGCGACCGGTCCGGCCGTCGCCGGTCCGGCCGGGCGACGCCTCAGACCAGCTCGCCCAGCAGGTGCAGCTGGGTCGCGACGGCGTGGAAGGCCGGCTGCTCGGACGCGGCCAGCTCCAGCTTCAGCAGCGCCTCCATGGCGCCGGGCTCGGTGTCCACCAGGACTCCGGGGACGAGGTCGGCGAAGACCCGTACGCCGTGCACCGAGGCGACCCGCAGCCCGGCCGCCCCCGCCAGCTCGGCGAGCTCCTCCCCGGTGAACCGGCGCGGCATCGGGTCGCCGGGGCCCCAGCGGCCGTCGGTGGCGCCCAGGACGGCCTCGGCCTCGGCGAAGTGCCCGGCCAGCGCCCGG
This sequence comes from Kitasatospora sp. NEAU-CNBT7, assembly GCF_057220535.1. NCBI lineage: Bacteria > Bacillati > Actinomycetota > Actinomycetes > Kitasatosporales > Streptomycetaceae > Kitasatospora > Kitasatospora sp. NEAU-CNBT7. The sequence goes on from NZ_JBXQQB010000012.1 coordinate 192,791, forward strand.
GCCAGCACCGCGCCGTTGCGGTTGGCGGCGAGCAGGGAGACCAGGCCGCCCTTGCGCAGCGTCCCGGTGAGGCTGCCCAGGGCCTCCGCCGGGTCGTCCACCATCTCCAGCACGCCGTGGCAGAGCACCGCGTCCACCGAGCCGCCCTCGACCAGCTCCGGCAGGGTCTGGGTGTCGCCCTGCACGGCCCGGACCAGCTCGGTGACCCCGGCCTCGGCGGCCCGGCGCTCCAGCGCGAACAGCGCGTCGGGGCTCGGGTCCACCACCGTCACCCGGTGGCCGAGCCGGGCCACGGGCACGGCGAAGTTGCCCGTGCCGCCGCCCGTGTCGAGGACGTCCAGCACCGGCTGGTCCAACTCGGCGGCCCGCCGCTCCAGGGCCGCCCGCACCACCTCCCAGACCACGGCGGTACGCAGGGCACTGCGGGGACGCGTCGGGTACACGGGTGGGCTCCTCGGGCGTGTGGTTCGGCCGGACGGCTCCACCTTAGACCGAGGCGCCGCAGGCGCCGCGGACCCGGCCCGCGGGCGGTCCGCTCAGCCGGCCTCCTCCAGGGGGAGCGGCTGCGCCGGCGGGGCCGGCGACAGCCCGAGCAGGCGCTGCACCAGGCGCAGGTACAGCGCGGTGTTGCGGATCAGGTCGTCCGCGTCCCGGGCGGTGGCGGCGCCGGCGATGCCGGCCTCGGCGGCCGCGCGGCGGCGGGCCCCGGCCGCGAAGTACACCGCCCACTCGGCGAGCTCGGGCGCGACCTCGGGCAGCAGCTCCCAGGCACTGCGGATGGCCTGGCGCCGGCGCGGCTGCCGTTCGGGCCGGCCGCGGACGGCCAGCACCGCCGCCGTGGAGCGCAGCGCGGCCAGGTGGGCGGTGGCGTAGCGCTCCAGCGGGTCCTGGAGGGCGCGGGCCTGGTCGAGGGTGCGGTGGGCGTGCCGCAGCAGGTCGAGCGCGGCCGGCGGGGCGGCGGCCCGGCGGGGCACGGGGTGGACGTCGGCGCCGCGGGCCCGCGGGACCTGGACGGCGGACGGGTACGCGCTGGGCAGCGGAAGGGCGGACGGCTGGTCGGCGACAGAGCGGCGGGCGACGGGCTCAGGACGGCTGACGGTCATGGCTCCCCCGGTCCGAGGCGGGTGCCCGGGCCGGATTGACCCGTGCAGGACCATCGTGAACCGCACCACTGACAAGTCGGCCGGCCGTCGGCCCGCGAACCAGCCTTGCCCGGGACGGGCGCACGGGCGGCGGCGCCCGGTCGACTCCCCCGCGGGTCGACCGGGCACCGCCCCCCGGCAGGCCGAGTCGGGGCGCGCGGCCGCACGCCGCGTCGCCCCGAATCTCCCCCCGCGCCGCCGTCCCCCCAGGACCGGCAGCGCCCCGCACACTCTGCCGTCCTCGCAGGTGGGACGGCATCCGTCGGGGTACTCAAGTGCGAGACTGAGTATCCGTACTCAGTTCCGGCGCACCCGGGACGGGACCGGGCGGGGTGCAACCGCGGCGCCGCCCGCGGCGTCCTGACAGCGCCGGGCCCGGTACGGGTACGGTGTGGCCCGGCCGGCCGGGGGCCGGTGCGGCGGCGGTGAAGGGGAGCACAGAGTTGAGCATCATTCCGTTGGTCTTCACCAGCGGCTGGGCGAGCGGGATCAACGCCTATGCCGTGGTGCTGCTGCTGGGCCTGTTCGGCCGCTTCGGCGGGGCGGACAGCGTGCCGCCGGCGCTGGAGCGCACCGATGTGCTGCTGGCCGCCTGCGCGCTGTTCCTCTGCGAGGCCGTGGCCGACAAGATCCCGTACGTGGACACCGTCTGGGACGCCGTGCACACCGTGATCCGCCCGGCCGCCGGCGCCACCGTGGCCGCCCTGATGGCCTCGCACGACCCCGGCTCGCTGGGCGAGGTCGCCGCGGGGGCGGTGGGCGGCACCACCGCGCTGGTCAGCCATCTGACCAAGGCCTCGCTGCGGATGGCCGTCAACACCTCGCCGGAGCCCGCCTCCAACATCATCGTCAGCCTGCTGGAGGACCTCTCGGTGGCCGGTCTGGTCACCCTGGCGGTCTTCCACCCGTGGGCGGCCGCCTCGATCGCCGCGGTGCTGCTGGTGCTCGGGGTGCTGCTGGTGCTGCTGGCGGTCTCCCGCATCCGGCGCTTCCTGCAGCGCCGCCGCGAACGCCGGGCCGGCCGCGCGGCCGCCGCGGTGGCGTAGGGCGGGTCCCGGAGGCGCCCCGCCGGAGGACGCCCCCGGTCCTGCCGGGCGGACCCACCGACGCCAGCGCCCGGGTGCGGCCCGGCACGAGGCCCTTCACCGGCACGCCCGGCCCGTCGCCCACCGCCGCGCACCGATCCGCCGCGCACCGGCCCGGCGGGCAGCCGAACCCGGCCAATGACGGAACCGACCTCCGGCAGGCGCGGCCGCCGGCGGGCCAGGTCCGTCGCGCGCCCGGGTGCCGGCCGGAGCCGGGTCCGGTACGGCCTAGGATCTTCTGCCATGGCACGGATCGTCATCATCGGCGCGGGAATGAGCGGGCTCGCGGCCGCCGCCAGGCTGGCCACCCTCGGGCACCGGGTGACGGTCTGCGAGGCCTCCGGCACGTACGGCGGGCAGGCCGGGCGGCACGAGTTCGACGGCTTCCGCTTCGACACCGGCCCGACCCTGCTCACGCTGCCCGCGGTCTACCGCGACCTCGCGCTGAAGACCGGCAAGGAGCCGCTGGAGCAGCTGGTCGGGCTCGCGCCGGTCGACCCGGAGAGCCGTCACCTGTTCCCCGACGGCACCGACCTGCTGCTGCCCAACGCCTCCCGCGGCGGCGTCGGCCAGGCGCTGGACGCCGCGTTCGGCGCGGGCTCGGGCGCCGCCTGGGCCGAGGTGATGAACCGGGGCCGGGCGGTCTGGGAGGCCACCCGCCGCCCGCTGCTGGAGGAACCCCTCCCGGACGACACCTCGCCGCTGCGCACCGACCCCTACCCCGCCGCCCCCCGGCGCGGCCTGGCCCGGCTGCGCCGCCGCCCCGGGTCCACGCTGGCCGAGGTCGCCCGCCACGAACTGGGCGGGCACCCCGGCCCGGCCCAGCTGCTGCACGAGTACGCGCTGCGCTTCGGCCTGGACCCGCGCGAGGCCCCCGCCGGGGCGACCGTGCTGCCGTACATGGAGCAGTCCTTCGGCGTCTGGTACGTCCGCGGGGGCATCCGGGCGCTGGCCGAGGCGGTGTACCGGCGGTGCGAGCTGCGCGGGGTGGAGTTCCGCTTCGGCACCCCGGTGACCGAGGTGCTGACCGCCGGCGGCCGGGTGAGCGGGGTGCTGGCGGACGGGAAGCCGCTCGACGCGGACCTGGTGGTCGCAGCCGGCGGGCACGACCGGCTGGTCCCCGGGCCCTCGTCCCGGCCGGTCCCGTCGGCCGGGGCCCGGTTGCTGACGGTCTTCCTCGCCCTCGACGGCGCGCGGCCCGCCGGTACCCCGCACCGGACCGTGGTGCACGCCGCCGACCCGGCGCGCGAGTGGGAGCAGGTGTTCGGGGCGGGTGTCCTGCCCGAGCGGCCGACCGTCCAGGTGCTGCGGCCCGACGACGCCTCGCTGGTCCCCTCCGGCGGGCACGAGGCGGTCACCCTGACCGTCACCGTCCCCGAGCAGGGCGAACCCGGTCCGGCCGAGCTGGAGTCCTACACCGACGGGCTCCTCGGCCACCTGGCCGCGGCCGGCCCGGACCTGCGCGGGCGGGTCCGCCGGTACGAGAGCAGGATCAGCGCGCCGATGCCGCCGCCCGCGCTCGCCGGGGCGGGCGGTGCCTATCTCGGTGCCCCGAACCGGGCGGCGGTCCCCGGCCTGTACCTGGTCGGCGCGCACGCGCACCCCGGCGGCGGGCTGGCCCGGGTCGGCATGTCCGCCTCGATCACGGCGGGCCTGATCGGCCCGGCCTGACCGCGCCCCGGCCCGCCGTCGGGACCGGTCTGCCCCCGGGACCGGCTCAGCCCTGCTGCTGGTAGTCCCAGGGCTGCGGCTGGTACTCGGGCGAGGCCTGCGGCTGCTGCGGGATGCCCTGGTACGGCTGCTGCTGGTACTCCCAGCCCTGCGCCGCCTGCTGCTGCGCCGCGTACGGGTCCTGGTACTGCGGCTGGCCGTACGGGTCCTGGTACTGCTGCTGGTAGACGGGCTGACCGTACACGTCGTACCCGTACGGCTGCTGCTGCTGGTACTCCCAGCCCTGCGCGGCCTGCTGCTGGTACTGCGGCTGGCCGTAGGCGTCGTAGGCGTAGGCCTGCTGCTCCTGCGGCTGCTGCGGGTCCTGCTGGTAGGCGGCTGGCTGCTGCGCGGTGTAGACGCCGTCGTCCGGGCCGATCTCCTGGAGCTCCTCGTAGGCGTACGGGGCCTCGGCCTCCTCCGCCTCCACCGGGCCGACCTCGCCGACCGGCGCCACCGCCTCGACGGCGGCCACCGCGGCGGCGCCGCCGGTGACGGCGCCCAGCAGCGGAACCCTGGCCAGCGGGCCCGGCAGGGAGCCGTCGGCCCCGCGCAGCGACCAGCCGACCGGGCGGCCGCGCTTGACCGCCAGCGTGACGAAGGTCTGCCCGACCGCGAAGACGGCCGCTCCGGCCCCTATCACCAGGACCGAGCTCAGCCGCATCCCGGCGACCACGCAGAGGAATCCGGCCAGCGCGAGCGCCCGCCAGAGCAGCGGGGCGCGGTTCTGCAGCAGCAGTTCGGCCACCAGCCAGAGCGCCACCAGCGCCAACGCGACGTACAGCAGCAGGTATCCGATGCCCATCCCCGCTACCTCCAGTCGCGTACCGCGCGGTTGCGGGCGACTGTACCCGCTCCCGGCCCGCAGACCCACATCCCCGGCGGCCCCGCGCGGGGCGGGCCGCGGGCGGGCGGTCAGCGCTGGTGCAGACCGAGGTTCTGGTAGATCTCCAGGGTCGAGGTGGAGTGGTTCAGCGTGATGAAGTGCAGACCGGGCGCGCCCTCCGCGAGCAGCCGCTCGGACATGGTCGTGGCGTGCTCGATGCCGATCGCCCGGACCGCGTCGGGGTTGTCGGCGACCGCCAGGAAGCGCTCCACCAGCTCGGGCGGGAAGTCCGAGCCGGACAGCTGCGGGAAGCGCTCCAGCTGCCTGATGTTGGTGACCGGCATGATCTCCGGGATGATCGGCGTCGCGCAGCCCGCGGCGGCGACCCGGTCGCGCAGCCGCAGGTAGTCCTCGACCTCGAAGAACATCTGGGTGATCGCGTAGTCCGCACCGGCCCGGCACTTGGCGACGAAGTGCCGGATGTCGTCGTCCCAGTTCTCCGAGCGCGGGTGCATCTGCGGGAAGGCGGCCACGCCCACGCAGAAGTCGCCGATCCCCTTGATCAGCTCGACCAGCTCGTACGCGAAGGTGACGCCCTCCGGGTGGCGGACCCACTCGCCCATCGGGTCGCCGGGCGGGTCGCCGCGCACCGCGAGGACGTTGCGCACGCCCTCGTCGGCGTACTGGCCGATGATGTTGCGCAGTTCGGCGACCGAGTGGTCGACCGCGGTGAGGTGGGCGACCGGGGTCAGCGTGGTCTCGGTGGCGATCCGGCCGACCAGGTTGACCGTGCGGCCGCGGGAGGAGCCGCCGGCGCCGTAGGTCATGCAGACGAAGTTGGGATCGAGCGACTCGACCCGGCGGATCGCGTCCCAGAGCCGGCGCTCGGCCTCCTCGCTGCGCGGGGGCATGAACTCGAACGAGAACGAGCGGTCACCTGCCGCCAGCAGATCGCGCACGGTCTGCGCACGGTCGGTCCTGGTGGAGGGAATCCCTAGTGCCATGCTCGCAGGTTAGCCGGGATGCGGAGAGGCCGACCAAACGAGGTCCACCAAGTGAGACACCCGTCGAGACGGTTTCGGCCACCCTGGGAGGCGGGTGCCGGGCGCCGTGGTGAGAGGGCCGCCGGACACCCCGATAGTCTGATTGTCAGCCAATCGATCCGGAGTTCCCCGTGCGTTCGCCCACCGGTCTGCCCAGCCACCCCCTCGACGCGGAAGCCGTACGGACCCGCGTCAACACGGCCCTCGCCGAGTTCATGGACGGCCGCACGGCCCTGCTGGACGGCATCTCCCCCCAGCTCCGCCCGGTCGCCGACGCCCTGCGCGACTTCCTGCTCGACGGCGGGAAACGGCTGCGGCCGGCCTTCTGCTACTGGGGCTGGCGCGGCGCCGGCGGCAGCGACCGGGACCCCGGCATCACCCGGGCGGCCGCCGCCCTCGAACTGCTCCAGGCGAGTGCACTCGTCCACGACGACCTGATGGACCGCAGCGACACCCGCCGCGGCCTGCCCTCCGTGCACCGCCGGTTCGAGGCGCTGCACCGCAGCAGCGGCTGGCGCGGCGACCGCGAACAGTACGGCGCCTCCGCGGCCGTCCTCCTCGGCGACCTGCTGCTGATCTGGTGCGACGAGCTGTTCAACAACTGCGGCCTGCCGCCGCAGGCCGTCCGGGCCGCCAAGCCCGCCTTCGACCTGATGCGCACCGAGGTCATGGTCGGCCAGTACCTCGACGTCCTCGAACCGGTGGCCGGCGACTCCGCCGACCCCGACGCCCTCGACCGGGCCCGGACCGTCCTGCACTACAAGTCCGCGAAGTACACCATCGAGCGCCCGCTCCAGGTCGGCGCCGTCCTCGCCGGGGCCGGCCCCGACCTGGTCGCCGCCTACGCCGCGTTCGGCCTGCCGCTCGGCGAGGCCTTCCAGCTCCGCGACGACCTGCTCGGCGTCTTCGGCGACCCCGCGGTCACCGGGAAGCCGGCCGGCGACGACCTGCGCGAGGGCAAGCGGACGCTGCTGGTCGCCCACGCCATGCGGGGCCTGCCCGCGGCGGACGCGCGGCACCTGGACGAGCGGCTCGGCGCGGCGGACCTGACGGCCGAGGAGGTGCCGGTGCTGCGGGCGCTGGTCGAGCGCAGCGGGGCGGCGGATCTGGTGGAGAAGCGGATCGACGAGCTGATGCGGGAGTCCCTGGCCGCCCTGGACGCCGCCCCCCTCGCCCCCGGCCCCACCCGCACCGTCCTCCTCTCCCTCGCCGAAGCCGCCACCACCCGCAAGTACTGACCCCCCGGGGAATCCAGGAGCGCCCACCGGGAGACGGGGGCACCCCCCAGGGGCGCGGGGAACTGCGCGAGGTCGGAAGCGGATCACCGTTCAGCCGGGGTCGGTGACCGAGTTGCAGGTGGTGCCCTGCCGTTTCGCGCAGTTCCGCCCCCAGCCTTCGGCCGGGAGGTGCCCCCAGCGCCCCTATGGGTGCCCCCCGGCGCCCCTGAAATCCACCGCGCGTCCGCCGGGAGGTGTCAGCGGTTGCGGAGGCGGCGGGCGAGTTCGGCGGCGGCTGCGCCCGGGTCGTCGGCTGCCGTGATGGCGCGGACGACGACCACCCGGTCGGCGCCGGCCGCGAGGACCTCGTCCAGGTTGGTGAGGTCGATGCCGCCGATGGCGAACCAGGGCCGGTCGGTCGGCTGCTTCGCCGCGTACGAGACCAGCGAGAGCCCCGGTGCGTGGCGGCCGGGCTTGGTGGGGGTGGGCCAGACCGGGCCGGTGCAGAAGTAGTCGACGCCGGCCTCGGTCAGCGCGGTGTCGACCTCGGACTCGGCGTGGCAGGAGCGGCCGATCAGCACGTCGGGCCCGAGGATCGCCCGCGCCGCCGGCACCGGCAGGTCGTCCTGCCCGAGGTGCAGCACCTGCGGCCGGGCCGCGTGCGCCACGTCGGCCCGGTCGTTGACCGAGAAGAGCTTGCCGTGGCGGCGGGCCGCGTCGGCGAAGACCTCCAGGTACTCGAGTTCCTGCTTCGCCTCCAGCCCCTTGTCCCGCAGCTGGACGATGTCCACGCCGCCGGCCAGCACCGCGTCCAGGAACTCGGGCAGGTCGCCCTGCTCGCGGCGGGCGTCGGTGCACAGGTACAGCCGGGCGTCCGCCAGCGCGGTGCGGGGGTCGGCCGTCACAGCAGCATCGCCTGGGCGCGGCGCTTCACCTCGGTGCCCCGGTTCTCCCGCAGCGCCTGGATCGGGCTGCCGGGCAGCGACGGGTCCTCGGTGAACATCCACTCGAGGATCTCCTCGTCGTTGAGCCCGCAGTCGCGCAGCACGGTCAACGTCCCGACCAGGTGCTTCACCGGCCCGGTGGGCTCGATGAAGTCGGCGGGCACCTGCAGCGAGTTGTTCTCGCCGCGGCGGACGGCCAGCAGGGTCCGGTTCCTCACCTGGTCCCGGACCTCGGTGATCTGCACCCCCCACAGCTCCGAGATGTCGGGCAGGTAGAGCCACGCGGGGACAAGGGCTTCAATCTTGGGATCAATCTTGCTCACGCCCCCAGCCTGCCACCTCCCGAGGCCCTCGCGCACCACCTCCCCGGCCGGGCCCCGCCGCTCCCCCGGTCGGCCACCCGGCCGGCCCCCGGTCAGGACCCCGGTCCGGCGGCCGCCGCCTTGAGCTGGACGGACGGGTCCGCGGCCAGGGCGCGGTCGAGCACCGCACCCCGGTCGATCAGCCGCTTGGCCTGGTTGAGGTCGCGCGGGCGGTCCACCGACAGGGTCGCGACCAGCGCCCCCTGACGCAGCCACAGCACCGACCAGGACGCCTCCTCGGGCGAGCCGCGGTGGATCAGCTCGTCGGCACCGGCGTGCCGGCCCGCGTACTGGACCATGTGCCCGAACTGCTCGGACCAGAAGTACGGCACCGGGTCGTAGGGGGTGTCGGCGCCGAGCATCACGGCGGCCGCGGCGCCGCCGGACTGCAGCGCGTGGTCCCAGTGCTGGACGGCCAGCCGGGTGCCGGAGCGGGCCGAGGGGTAGGAGACGCAGTCGCCCACCGCCCACACGCCGGGGGCGGTGGTGCGCAGCCGGTCGTCGACCAGGATCGCGCCGTCGGGGTCGAGTTCCACCGCGGAACCGGCCAGCCAGCCGGTGGCGGGACGGGCGCCGACGCCGACCAGCAGTTCGTCGGCGGCCAGCCGGGTGCCGTCGGTGAGCACCACCGCCGCGGGTTCGGCCGCCAGGACGCCGACCCCGCAGCGCAGGTCGACCCCGGCGGCGGCGTACCAGCCGGCCATCGCCGCGCCGACGGGTCCGGGCAGCGCTCCGGCCAGCGGGGCCGGTCCCGCCTCGACCACGGTCACCTCGCAGCCGAGCTGCCGGGCCACCGTCGCGGTCTCCGCGCCGATCCAGCCGGCCCCGGCGAGCACCAGCCGCACGCCCGGGCGCAGCCGTTCCCGCAGCGCGAGGGCATCGTCCAGGGTGCGCAGCAGGCGGGCGCCGGGGGCGCCGGGCAGCGGCCGGGGGGCGGCGCCGGTGGCGATCACCAGGCCGTCGTACGGGAGCTCGCCGGCGTCGGTGTGCAGCACCCCGGGGTGGAGGGCGAGGGCGCGGCGGCCGGGCAGCAGGTCGATGCCGAGGTGGTCCCAGTCGATGTCGAAGGCGGTGCTGTCGGCCTGGCCGAGCAGCACGTTCTTGGAGAGCGGCGGCCGGTCGTAGGGGCGGTGCGGCTCGTCGCCGAGCAGCGAGATCCGGCCCTCCCAGCCTCCGCGCCGCAGGCCCAGGGCGGCCTGGGCGCCCGCCATGCCCGCCCCGACCACGACCACTCGTCCGGTTCTCTTCAGTTCGACCACCGGGTCAGCCTATCCAGCGGGGTGTCCACCCTCCGTACGCACCTTCGGGATGGGCGGCGCCCGGCGTTATGGTGGACGGGCACCTCACACGGGAGCCCGGTGCACCGGGCTGAGAGGCGGGCTGGTGCGGCCTGCGACCGTCCGAACCTGATCCGGGTCATGCCGGCGAAGGGAGTTACCGACTTTGGCACGGACATCTGCGGCCGGGACGCCGGCGGCGCGCACGCCCGACGTGCTGGTGATCGGCGGCGGGATCATCGGCCTGGGCGTGGCCTGGCGGACGGCGCAGCGCGGACTGGCGGTCGCTGTCGTCGACCCGGCGCCGGGCGGCGGGGCGGCGCAGGTCGCGGCCGGCATGCTGGCGCCGGTCACGGAGCTGCAGTACGGCGAGGAGCCGCTGCTGCGGCTCGGGATGGCGTCGAACGAGCGGTACGCCGACTTCGCCGCGGAGCTGACCGCCGCCACCGGCCTGGACACCGGCTACCGCCGGACCGGCACGCTGGCGGTGGCGCTGGACTCCGACGACCGCGAGGAGCTGCGCGAGCTGCTCGCCTTCCACCAGCGGCTCGGACTGGAGTCGCACTGGCTGACCGGCCGCGAGTGCCGCAAGCTCGAGCCGATGCTGGCCCCGGGAGTGCGCGGCGGGCTGCAGGTGACGGGCGATCACCAGGTGGACGGCCGGCGGCTGGCGAAGGCCCTGCTGGCCGCGTGCGAACGCGAGGGCGTGCTGCTGCACCGGTCCGAGGCCGCCGCGCTGCTGGTCGAGGACGGCCGGGCCACCGGGGTCCGGCTGGCCGACGGCTCCGAGCTCACCGCCGGGCAGCTGGTCCTGGCGGCGGGCTGCCGCAGCCACCTGCTGCCGGGGCTGCCCGCCGGGGTGCTGCCGCCGGTCCGTCCGGTCAAGGGCCAGGTGCTGCGGCTGCGGATCCCGCAGCCGTACGCGCCGTTCCTGTCCCGCAACGTGCGGGCCGTGGTGCGCGGGCAGCACATCTACCTGGTGCCGCGGGCCGACGGCGAGCTGGTGATCGGGGCGACCAGCGAGGAGCTGGGCCACGACACCACCGTCACCGCCGGCGGCGTGTACGAGCTGCTGCGCGACGCGCACGAGCTGATCCCCGGCATCACCGAGCTGCCGCTGGCGGAGACCGGTGCCGGGCTGCGGCCCGGCTCGCCCGACAACGCCCCGCTGCTCGGCCCGACCGCACTGCCCGGCCTCACCGCCGCCACCGGCCACTACCGCAACGGCGTGCTGCTCACCCCGGTCACCGCCGATCTGATCGCCGAGCAGCTGGCCACCGGTGTGCTGCCCGGACTCGCCGCCCCCTTCTCCCCCAGCCGCTTCACCGCAGAGGTCCCGTCATGAACCAGATTCCGCTCACCGTCAACGGCGAGCCCCGCGAGCTGCCCGCCTCGACCACGCTGGCCGAGGTGGTGGCCCAGCTGAGCAAGGCGCCCTCGGGGGTGGCCGCGGCGCTCAACGAGGCGGTGGTGCCGCGCGGGTCGTGGACCGCGACGGTGCTGAGCGCCGGCGACCGGGTCGAGATCCTCACCGCCGTCCAGGGCGGCTGAGCGCCGTGGCGGACGACGTTCTCACCATCGCCGGGACGGCCTTCACCTCCCGGCTGATCATGGGCACCGGCGGCGCCCCCAGCCTGGACGTGCTGGAGCAGGCGCTGCTGGTCTCCGGGACCGAGCTGACCACGGTCGCGATGCGCCGCGTCGACCCCGGCACCCAGGGGTCGGTGCTCGACGTGCTGACCCGCAACGGCATCCGGGTGCTGCCCAACACGGCCGGCTGCTTCACCGCCGGGGAGGCGGTGCTGACCGCCCGGCTCGCCCGCGAGGCGCTCGGCACGGACTGGGTGAAGCTGGAGGTGATCGCCGACGAGCGGACCCTGCTGCCCGACCCGATCGAGCTGCTGGACGCCGCCGAGACGCTGGTCGACGACGGCTTCACGGTGCTGCCGTACACCAACGACGACCCGGTGCTGGCCCGCAAGCTGGAGGACGTCGGCTGTGCGGCGATCATGCCGCTGGGTTCGCCGATCGGCTCCGGCCTCGGGATCCGCAACCCGCACAACTTCCAGCTGATCGTGGAGAACGCGGGCGTCCCGGTGGTGCTGGACGCGGGCGCCGGCACCGCCTCCGACGTGGCGCTGGCGATGGAGCTGGGCTGCGCCGCGGTGATGCTGGCCTCCGCGGTGACCCGGGCCCAGGACCCGGTGCTGATGGCCGAGGCGATGCGCCGGGGCGTGGAGGCCGGGCGGCTCGCCCACCGGGCCGGGCGGATCCCGCGCCGGTTCCACGCCGAGGCCTCCTCGGCGATGGCCGGCCGGGCCGAACTGGACGTGCGGGAGCGCCCGGCGTTCTGACCGGGTCTCAACTTCGGCACAGACCGGCCCGCGACGGGCAGGCCCCGGGCCCGCCCGGGGCCTGCGCCTCTACACTCCTCTGGTGGACATGACGCTGCGCGACCCCCTGATCGGAACGCTGCTCGACGGCCGGTACCGGATCGAGCAGCGGGTCGCCGCCGGTGGGATGTCCACGGTCTACCGGGGGCTGGACACCCGGCTGGACCGGGTGGTGGCGCTGAAGGTGATGCACCCGTCGCTGGTCGGCGACAGCGACTTCACGGCCCGGTTCATCCGCGAGGCCAAGGCCATCGCCCGGCTGGCCCACCCCAACGTGGTGAACGTCTTCGACCAGGGCGCCGACGGCCAGACCGTCTTCCTGGCGATGGAGTACGTGCCCGGTTCCAACCTGCGGGACGTGTTGCGCGACCGGGGCGCGCTGTCGGTGCGGGCCGCGCTGGACGTGATGGAGCCGATCCTGGCCGCGCTCGGCGCCGCCCACCGGGCCGGCCTGGTGCACCGGGACATCAAGCCGGAGAACGTCCTGATCACCGAGGGCGGCATGGTCAAGGTCGCCGACTTCGGCCTGGTCCGGCTGCTCTCGGCGGCCGGCGGCGAGGTCACCAGCACCACCGAGGCGGGCACCGTGCTCGGCACCGTCTCGTACCTGGCCCCGGAGCAGATCCGGCAGGCCCCGACCGACCAGCGGGTCGACGTGTACGCGGCCGGCATCCTGCTGTACGAGCTGCTCACCGGCACCAAGCCGCACTCCGGCGACCACCCCGCCCAGGTGATGTACCAGCACCTGCACGAGCGGGTCCCGGCGCCGTCGCTGTCCGCCCCGGCGGTGGGCCCGGAGCTGGACGCGATAGTGGCCGCCGCCACCGCCCACGACCCCGAGGCCCGGCCCTGGGACGCGGTGGAGCTGCTGGCCACCCTGCAGCGGGCCCGGCGCACGCTGAGCCAGGCCCAGCTGGACGCGGAGCCGCCGGCCTCCTCCCGGCTGACGCCGCAGTACTCGACCGGCGAGGTCACCTCGGTGATCTCGCCGCCGGTGGAGCGGACCAGCGTGCTGGAGGTGCCGCCGGACCTGCTGCCGCCGCGCCCGCCGGTGGACGAGCCCGCCGCGCACCACACCGTGCAGCTGCGCCGGGTCCGCCCGCCGCGTCCGCGCCGCTCGCGCAAGCCGTTCGTCTGGGCGGGTGCGATCGCGGTGCTGCTGGCGGCGGTCGCCGTCACCACGTACCTGCTGTCGGGCGCGGTGTACACCACGGTGCCCGCCGTGCTCGGGCAGTCCCAGGCGCAGGCCCAGGCGACCCTCGACAAGGCCGGGCTGCACGGCACCTACGTCCAGGAGTTCAGCGAGTCGGTGCAGGCCGGGCAGGTGATCTCGACCGACCCCGGGGTCGGGCAGCGGGCCCGCAAGAGCGACTCGGTGCGGGTGGTGCTCTCCCGGGGTCCGGAGCGGGTCCAGGTGCCGGAGCTGGCCGGCAAGCCGCTGGAGGCGGCGCGCAAGGCGCTCACCGACGCCCGGCTGACCCCGGGCACGGTGACCGAGGCGTTCGACGACGCGGTGCCCAAGGGTTCGGTGATCAGTGCCTCCCCGGCCACGGGCGGGCAGCTCGCGGTGGGTGCGCCGGTGGCGCTGGTGGTCAGCAAGGGCCAGGTCCCGGTGCCGAACGTGGTCGGGATGGACAAGGACGCGGCCACCAAGGCGCTCACCGACGCCGGGTTCAAGGTGCAGACCGCGGGCCTCAACCTGTTCGGTACCGGGAAGGTCTCCTCGCAGACCCCGCCGGCCGGGCAGCCGCGCCCGCAGGGCACCGTGGTGACGATCTCCTTCAGCCTGTTCTAGGGCGCGGCGGCGGGGAGCGGGCTCAGCGCAGCGGCCCGTCGCCGGGCTCCTCCTGGTACGAGTAGCGCTGCTCGGCCCAGGGGTCGGCGAGGTTGTGGTAGCCACGCTCCTCCCAGAAGCCGCGGCGGTCGGCCCGCATGTACTCGACCGCGCGGACCCACTTGGGCCCCTTCCAGGCGTACAGGTGCGGCACCACCAGCCGGACCGGGAAGCCGTGCTCCAGGGTGAGCGGCTCGTCGTTGTGGTGGGTGGCGAAGACGGTGCCGGGGTCGGCGAAGTCGGCGAGCCGCAGGTTGGCGCTGTAGCCGTACTCGGCCCAGACCATCACGTGGGTGACGCCGGCGGCCGGCGGGACCAGGTCGAGGACGGTCTTGGCGGCGACCCCGCCCCACTCGTTGCCGAGCATCGAGAAGCGGGTCACGCAGTGCAGGTCGCCGCGGACGGTGACCCGGGGCAGGGCGTGGAAGGCGGCGAAGTCCCAGCTGTGCTTCTCGGCGGAGGCGGTCGCGCCGAACACCTGGAAGTCCCAGCTCTGCGGTTTGAAGCGGGGCACCGGTCCGTAGTGCAGCACCGGCCAGCCGCGCTGCAGCCGCTGGCCCGGGGGGATCCGCGGGTCAGACGGCTGAGGCTGTTCCGGTTGGTGCTGACCCATCTCTCCATGGTGACAGACGGCGGGCGCCGCACCTCGCGCGCCCCTCGCGCACGCCCCCCGATTGGCGGATATCGGACAATACGACACATGTCCGAGTGAGTGTGAACTTACTGGAATTACCGGCCGCAAGGGTGCCACGATGCCACCAACCGCGGTAGCGCGTGCGACGCATGGGACAAGGAAGGCACCGCCATGAAGGGCGACCCCGAGGTCATCGAATTCCTCAACGAGCAGCTCACCGCCGAGCTGACCGCGATCAACCAGTACTTCCTGCACGCGAAGATGCAGGAGAACAACGGCTGGACCAAGCTCGCCAAGTACACCCGGCACGAGTCCTTCGACGAGATGAAGCACGCCGAGACGCTCACCGACCGGATCCTGTTCCTCGACGGCCTGCCCAACTACCAGCGGCTGTTCCACGTCCGGATCGGGCAGACCGTGAAGGAGATGTTCGAGGCCGACCGGCAGGTCGAGGTCGAGGCGATCGACCGGCTGCGCCGGGGCATCGTGGTGATGCGCGCCAAGAACGACGTCACCTCGGCCAACATCTTCGAGGACATCCTGGCCGACGAGGAGCACCACATCGACTACCTCGACACCCAGCTCGAACTGCTGGAGAAGCTCGGCGAGCCGCTCTACCTGGCCCAGCTGATCGAGCAGCCGGAGTCCTGACCCGCCCCCGCCGCTACGGCGCTACGCCGCCAGCGGCGCGGAGTCCGGCTCGGCGAGCCCCAGCCGGGCCGCCAGCCTGGATGTCGGGCACGGGCGGGCACCGTGCTCCCCGAGCAGGGCCTGGATCCGCCGGACGCAGGAACCGCAGTCGGTGCCGGCCTTGCAGCCCTTGGCGATCTGGCGCGGGGTGACGGCGCCGGCCTCGATCTCGTCCTTCACCTGGGCCTCGGTGACCGCATGGCACATGCAGACGTACATCGCGGTCTCTCCCGGTGGTGCTGGCGGTGCTGGACGGTGCAGGTACTGGACGGTGCCGGCGCTACGGCGAGCAAGATCAGCAAAGCCTTGCCTTACCTCGCTAAGCCTTACCTTACCCGGCGATCGGCACAGGAAAAAGCCCCTCCCCGCTCGGATCGTCCGAGCGGGGAGGGGCTTTCGTCACACCGGCGCGGGCCGGCGCCGTCGGCGGGTCTCAGTGGCTGCGGTACATCTCCGCCACCAGGAACGCCAGGTCCAGCGACTGGCTGCGGTTGAGCCGCGGGTCGCAGGCCGTCTCGTAGCGCTGGTGCAGGTCGTCCTCGAACACCTCGTCGCCACCGCCGACGCACTCGGTGACGTCGTCACCGGTCAGCTCGACGTGGATGCCGCCCGGGTGGGTGCCGAGCGCGCGGTGCACCTCGAAGAAGCCCTTGACCTCGTCGAGCACGTCGTCGAAGCGGCGGGTCTTGTGCCCGGTCTCGGCCTCGTAGGTGTTGCCGTGCATCGGGTCGCAGATCCAGACCACCTGGGCACCGCTCGCGGTGACCTTCTCGACCAGGTTGGGCAGGTGCTCGCGGACCTTGCCCGCACCCATCCGGGTGATGAAGGTGAGGCGGCCCGGCTCGCGCTCCGGGTCGAGCCGGTCGATCAGGGTGAGCGCCTCGTCGACCGTGGTGGTCGGACCGAGCTTGACCCCGATCGGGTTGCGGATCTTCGAGGCGAACTCGATGTGCGCGTGGTCCAGCTGCCGGGTCCGCTCGCCGATCCAGACCATGTGGCCGGAGACGTCGTACAGGTGGCCGGTGCGCGAGTCCGTCCGGGTGAGGGCGGTCTCGTAGTCCAGGATCAGCGCCTCGTGCGAGGAGAAGAACTCGACCGTCTTGAACTCCTCGGGGGCGACCCCGCAGGCGTTCATGAAGGCCAGCGCGTTGTCGATCTCGCGGGCCAGCTTCTCGTACCGCTGCCCGGCCGGCGAGTTGCGCACGAAGTCCTGGTTCCAGGCGTGCACCTGGCGCAGGTCGGCGTAGCCACCGGTGGTGAAGGCGCGGACCAGGTTGAGCGTCGCGGCGGACGCGTTGTACATCCGCTTCAGGCGCTCCGGGTCCGGGATCCGGGACTCCGGGGTGAATTCGAAGCCGTTCACCGAGTCGCCGCGGTAGACCGGCAGGGTCACACCGTCGCGGGTCTCGGTCGACTTGGAGCGGGGCTTGGAGTACTGCCCGGCGATCCGGCCGACCTTCACCACCGGCACCGAGGCCGCCTGGCCGCGGCCGGCCCGGACCTGCGCGGGCGGGTCCGCCGGTACGAGAGCAGGATCAGCGCGCCGATGCCGCCGCCCGCGCTCGCCGGGGCGGGCGGTGCCTATCTCGGTGCCCCGAACCGGGCGGCGGTCCCCGGCCTGTACCTGGTCGGCGCGCACGCGCACCCCGGCGGCGGGCTGGCCCGGGTCGGCATGTCCGCCTCGATCACGGCGGGCCTGATCGGCCCGGCCTGACCGCGCCCCGGCCCGCCGTCGGGACCGGTCTGCCCCCGGGACCGGCTCAGCCCTGCTGCTGGTAGTCCCAGGGCTGCGGCTGGTACTCGGGCGAGGCCTGCGGCTGCTGCGGGATGCCCTGGTACGGCTGCTGCTGGTACTCCCAGCCCTGCGCCGCCTGCTGCTGCGCCGCGTACGGGTCCTGGTACTGCGGCTGGCCGTACGGGTCCTGGTACTGCTGCTGGTAGACGGGCTGACCGTACACGTCGTACCCGTACGGCTGCTGCTGCTGGTACTCCCAGCCCTGCGCGGCCTGCTGCTGGTACTGCGGCTGGCCGTAGGCGTCGTAGGCGTAGGCCTGCTGCTCCTGCGGCTGCTGCGGGTCCTGCTGGTAGGCGGCTGGCTGCTGCGCGGTGTAGACGCCGTCGTCCGGGCCGATCTCCTGGAGCTCCTCGTAGGCGTACGGGGCCTCGGCCTCCTCCGCCTCCACCGGGCCGACCTCGCCGACCGGCGCCACCGCCTCGACGGCGGCCACCGCGGCGGCGCCGCCGGTGACGGCGCCCAGCAGCGGAACCCTGGCCAGCGGGCCCGGCAGGGAGCCGTCGGCCCCGCGCAGCGACCAGCCGACCGGGCGGCCGCGCTTGACCGCCAGCGTGACGAAGGTCTGCCCGACCGCGAAGACGGCCGCTCCGGCCCCTATCACCAGGACCGAGCTCAGCCGCATCCCGGCGACCACGCAGAGGAATCCGGCCAGCGCGAGCGCCCGCCAGAGCAGCGGGGCGCGGTTCTGCAGCAGCAGTTCGGCCACCAGCCAGAGCGCCACCAGCGCCAACGCGACGTACAGCAGCAGGTATCCGATGCCCATCCCCGCTACCTCCAGTCGCGTACCGCGCGGTTGCGGGCGACTGTACCCGCTCCCGGCCCGCAGACCCACATCCCCGGCGGCCCCGCGCGGGGCGGGCCGCGGGCGGGCGGTCAGCGCTGGTGCAGACCGAGGTTCTGGTAGATCTCCAGGGTCGAGGTGGAGTGGTTCAGCGTGATGAAGTGCAGACCGGGCGCGCCCTCCGCGAGCAGCCGCTCGGACATGGTCGTGGCGTGCTCGATGCCGATCGCCCGGACCGCGTCGGGGTTGTCGGCGACCGCCAGGAAGCGCTCCACCAGCTCGGGCGGGAAGTCCGAGCCGGACAGCTGCGGGAAGCGCTCCAGCTGCCTGATGTTGGTGACCGGCATGATCTCCGGGATGATCGGCGTCGCGCAGCCCGCGGCGGCGACCCGGTCGCGCAGCCGCAGGTAGTCCTCGACCTCGAAGAACATCTGGGTGATCGCGTAGTCCGCACCGGCCCGGCACTTGGCGACGAAGTGCCGGATGTCGTCGTCCCAGTTCTCCGAGCGCGGGTGCATCTGCGGGAAGGCGGCCACGCCCACGCAGAAGTCGCCGATCCCCTTGATCAGCTCGACCAGCTCGTACGCGAAGGTGACGCCCTCCGGGTGGCGGACCCACTCGCCCATCGGGTCGCCGGGCGGGTCGCCGCGCACCGCGAGGACGTTGCGCACGCCCTCGTCGGCGTACTGGCCGATGATGTTGCGCAGTTCGGCGACCGAGTGGTCGACCGCGGTGAGGTGGGCGACCGGGGTCAGCGTGGTCTCGGTGGCGATCCGGCCGACCAGGTTGACCGTGCGGCCGCGGGAGGAGCCGCCGGCGCCGTAGGTCATGCAGACGAAGTTGGGATCGAGCGACTCGACCCGGCGGATCGCGTCCCAGAGCCGGCGCTCGGCCTCCTCGCTGCGCGGGGGCATGAACTCGAACGAGAACGAGCGGTCACCTGCCGCCAGCAGATCGCGCACGGTCTGCGCACGGTCGGTCCTGGTGGAGGGAATCCCTAGTGCCATGCTCGCAGGTTAGCCGGGATGCGGAGAGGCCGACCAAACGAGGTCCACCAAGTGAGACACCCGTCGAGACGGTTTCGGCCACCCTGGGAGGCGGGTGCCGGGCGCCGTGGTGAGAGGGCCGCCGGACACCCCGATAGTCTGATTGTCAGCCAATCGATCCGGAGTTCCCCGTGCGTTCGCCCACCGGTCTGCCCAGCCACCCCCTCGACGCGGAAGCCGTACGGACCCGCGTCAACACGGCCCTCGCCGAGTTCATGGACGGCCGCACGGCCCTGCTGGACGGCATCTCCCCCCAGCTCCGCCCGGTCGCCGACGCCCTGCGCGACTTCCTGCTCGACGGCGGGAAACGGCTGCGGCCGGCCTTCTGCTACTGGGGCTGGCGCGGCGCCGGCGGCAGCGACCGGGACCCCGGCATCACCCGGGCGGCCGCCGCCCTCGAACTGCTCCAGGCGAGTGCACTCGTCCACGACGACCTGATGGACCGCAGCGACACCCGCCGCGGCCTGCCCTCCGTGCACCGCCGGTTCGAGGCGCTGCACCGCAGCAGCGGCTGGCGCGGCGACCGCGAACAGTACGGCGCCTCCGCGGCCGTCCTCCTCGGCGACCTGCTGCTGATCTGGTGCGACGAGCTGTTCAACAACTGCGGCCTGCCGCCGCAGGCCGTCCGGGCCGCCAAGCCCGCCTTCGACCTGATGCGCACCGAGGTCATGGTCGGCCAGTACCTCGACGTCCTCGAACCGGTGGCCGGCGACTCCGCCGACCCCGACGCCCTCGACCGGGCCCGGACCGTCCTGCACTACAAGTCCGCGAAGTACACCATCGAGCGCCCGCTCCAGGTCGGCGCCGTCCTCGCCGGGGCCGGCCCCGACCTGGTCGCCGCCTACGCCGCGTTCGGCCTGCCGCTCGGCGAGGCCTTCCAGCTCCGCGACGACCTGCTCGGCGTCTTCGGCGACCCCGCGGTCACCGGGAAGCCGGCCGGCGACGACCTGCGCGAGGGCAAGCGGACGCTGCTGGTCGCCCACGCCATGCGGGGCCTGCCCGCGGCGGACGCGCGGCACCTGGACGAGCGGCTCGGCGCGGCGGACCTGACGGCCGAGGAGGTGCCGGTGCTGCGGGCGCTGGTCGAGCGCAGCGGGGCGGCGGATCTGGTGGAGAAGCGGATCGACGAGCTGATGCGGGAGTCCCTGGCCGCCCTGGACGCCGCCCCCCTCGCCCCCGGCCCCACCCGCACCGTCCTCCTCTCCCTCGCCGAAGCCGCCACCACCCGCAAGTACTGACCCCCCGGGGAATCCAGGAGCGCCCACCGGGAGACGGGGGCACCCCCCAGGGGCGCGGGGAACTGCGCGAGGTCGGAAGCGGATCACCGTTCAGCCGGGGTCGGTGACCGAGTTGCAGGTGGTGCCCTGCCGTTTCGCGCAGTTCCGCCCCCAGCCTTCGGCCGGGAGGTGCCCCCAGCGCCCCTATGGGTGCCCCCCGGCGCCCCTGAAATCCACCGCGCGTCCGCCGGGAGGTGTCAGCGGTTGCGGAGGCGGCGGGCGAGTTCGGCGGCGGCTGCGCCCGGGTCGTCGGCTGCCGTGATGGCGCGGACGACGACCACC
Organism: Kitasatospora sp. NEAU-CNBT7; assembly: GCF_057220535.1. Classification (NCBI taxonomy): domain Bacteria; kingdom Bacillati; phylum Actinomycetota; class Actinomycetes; order Kitasatosporales; family Streptomycetaceae; genus Kitasatospora; species Kitasatospora sp. NEAU-CNBT7. The sequence goes on from NZ_JBXQQB010000012.1 coordinate 213,129, forward strand.
CGGTCGGCGCCGGCCGCGAGGACCTCGTCCAGGTTGGTGAGGTCGATGCCGCCGATGGCGAACCAGGGCCGGTCGGTCGGCTGCTTCGCCGCGTACGAGACCAGCGAGAGCCCCGGTGCGTGGCGGCCGGGCTTGGTGGGGGTGGGCCAGACCGGGCCGGTGCAGAAGTAGTCGACGCCGGCCTCGGTCAGCGCGGTGTCGACCTCGGACTCGGCGTGGCAGGAGCGGCCGATCAGCACGTCGGGCCCGAGGATCGCCCGCGCCGCCGGCACCGGCAGGTCGTCCTGCCCGAGGTGCAGCACCTGCGGCCGGGCCGCGTGCGCCACGTCGGCCCGGTCGTTGACCGAGAAGAGCTTGCCGTGGCGGCGGGCCGCGTCGGCGAAGACCTCCAGGTACTCGAGTTCCTGCTTCGCCTCCAGCCCCTTGTCCCGCAGCTGGACGATGTCCACGCCGCCGGCCAGCACCGCGTCCAGGAACTCGGGCAGGTCGCCCTGCTCGCGGCGGGCGTCGGTGCACAGGTACAGCCGGGCGTCCGCCAGCGCGGTGCGGGGGTCGGCCGTCACAGCAGCATCGCCTGGGCGCGGCGCTTCACCTCGGTGCCCCGGTTCTCCCGCAGCGCCTGGATCGGGCTGCCGGGCAGCGACGGGTCCTCGGTGAACATCCACTCGAGGATCTCCTCGTCGTTGAGCCCGCAGTCGCGCAGCACGGTCAACGTCCCGACCAGGTGCTTCACCGGCCCGGTGGGCTCGATGAAGTCGGCGGGCACCTGCAGCGAGTTGTTCTCGCCGCGGCGGACGGCCAGCAGGGTCCGGTTCCTCACCTGGTCCCGGACCTCGGTGATCTGCACCCCCCACAGCTCCGAGATGTCGGGCAGGTAGAGCCACGCGGGGACAAGGGCTTCAATCTTGGGATCAATCTTGCTCACGCCCCCAGCCTGCCACCTCCCGAGGCCCTCGCGCACCACCTCCCCGGCCGGGCCCCGCCGCTCCCCCGGTCGGCCACCCGGCCGGCCCCCGGTCAGGACCCCGGTCCGGCGGCCGCCGCCTTGAGCTGGACGGACGGGTCCGCGGCCAGGGCGCGGTCGAGCACCGCACCCCGGTCGATCAGCCGCTTGGCCTGGTTGAGGTCGCGCGGGCGGTCCACCGACAGGGTCGCGACCAGCGCCCCCTGACGCAGCCACAGCACCGACCAGGACGCCTCCTCGGGCGAGCCGCGGTGGATCAGCTCGTCGGCACCGGCGTGCCGGCCCGCGTACTGGACCATGTGCCCGAACTGCTCGGACCAGAAGTACGGCACCGGGTCGTAGGGGGTGTCGGCGCCGAGCATCACGGCGGCCGCGGCGCCGCCGGACTGCAGCGCGTGGTCCCAGTGCTGGACGGCCAGCCGGGTGCCGGAGCGGGCCGAGGGGTAGGAGACGCAGTCGCCCACCGCCCACACGCCGGGGGCGGTGGTGCGCAGCCGGTCGTCGACCAGGATCGCGCCGTCGGGGTCGAGTTCCACCGCGGAACCGGCCAGCCAGCCGGTGGCGGGACGGGCGCCGACGCCGACCAGCAGTTCGTCGGCGGCCAGCCGGGTGCCGTCGGTGAGCACCACCGCCGCGGGTTCGGCCGCCAGGACGCCGACCCCGCAGCGCAGGTCGACCCCGGCGGCGGCGTACCAGCCGGCCATCGCCGCGCCGACGGGTCCGGGCAGCGCTCCGGCCAGCGGGGCCGGTCCCGCCTCGACCACGGTCACCTCGCAGCCGAGCTGCCGGGCCACCGTCGCGGTCTCCGCGCCGATCCAGCCGGCCCCGGCGAGCACCAGCCGCACGCCCGGGCGCAGCCGTTCCCGCAGCGCGAGGGCATCGTCCAGGGTGCGCAGCAGGCGGGCGCCGGGGGCGCCGGGCAGCGGCCGGGGGGCGGCGCCGGTGGCGATCACCAGGCCGTCGTACGGGAGCTCGCCGGCGTCGGTGTGCAGCACCCCGGGGTGGAGGGCGAGGGCGCGGCGGCCGGGCAGCAGGTCGATGCCGAGGTGGTCCCAGTCGATGTCGAAGGCGGTGCTGTCGGCCTGGCCGAGCAGCACGTTCTTGGAGAGCGGCGGCCGGTCGTAGGGGCGGTGCGGCTCGTCGCCGAGCAGCGAGATCCGGCCCTCCCAGCCTCCGCGCCGCAGGCCCAGGGCGGCCTGGGCGCCCGCCATGCCCGCCCCGACCACGACCACTCGTCCGGTTCTCTTCAGTTCGACCACCGGGTCAGCCTATCCAGCGGGGTGTCCACCCTCCGTACGCACCTTCGGGATGGGCGGCGCCCGGCGTTATGGTGGACGGGCACCTCACACGGGAGCCCGGTGCACCGGGCTGAGAGGCGGGCTGGTGCGGCCTGCGACCGTCCGAACCTGATCCGGGTCATGCCGGCGAAGGGAGTTACCGACTTTGGCACGGACATCTGCGGCCGGGACGCCGGCGGCGCGCACGCCCGACGTGCTGGTGATCGGCGGCGGGATCATCGGCCTGGGCGTGGCCTGGCGGACGGCGCAGCGCGGACTGGCGGTCGCTGTCGTCGACCCGGCGCCGGGCGGCGGGGCGGCGCAGGTCGCGGCCGGCATGCTGGCGCCGGTCACGGAGCTGCAGTACGGCGAGGAGCCGCTGCTGCGGCTCGGGATGGCGTCGAACGAGCGGTACGCCGACTTCGCCGCGGAGCTGACCGCCGCCACCGGCCTGGACACCGGCTACCGCCGGACCGGCACGCTGGCGGTGGCGCTGGACTCCGACGACCGCGAGGAGCTGCGCGAGCTGCTCGCCTTCCACCAGCGGCTCGGACTGGAGTCGCACTGGCTGACCGGCCGCGAGTGCCGCAAGCTCGAGCCGATGCTGGCCCCGGGAGTGCGCGGCGGGCTGCAGGTGACGGGCGATCACCAGGTGGACGGCCGGCGGCTGGCGAAGGCCCTGCTGGCCGCGTGCGAACGCGAGGGCGTGCTGCTGCACCGGTCCGAGGCCGCCGCGCTGCTGGTCGAGGACGGCCGGGCCACCGGGGTCCGGCTGGCCGACGGCTCCGAGCTCACCGCCGGGCAGCTGGTCCTGGCGGCGGGCTGCCGCAGCCACCTGCTGCCGGGGCTGCCCGCCGGGGTGCTGCCGCCGGTCCGTCCGGTCAAGGGCCAGGTGCTGCGGCTGCGGATCCCGCAGCCGTACGCGCCGTTCCTGTCCCGCAACGTGCGGGCCGTGGTGCGCGGGCAGCACATCTACCTGGTGCCGCGGGCCGACGGCGAGCTGGTGATCGGGGCGACCAGCGAGGAGCTGGGCCACGACACCACCGTCACCGCCGGCGGCGTGTACGAGCTGCTGCGCGACGCGCACGAGCTGATCCCCGGCATCACCGAGCTGCCGCTGGCGGAGACCGGTGCCGGGCTGCGGCCCGGCTCGCCCGACAACGCCCCGCTGCTCGGCCCGACCGCACTGCCCGGCCTCACCGCCGCCACCGGCCACTACCGCAACGGCGTGCTGCTCACCCCGGTCACCGCCGATCTGATCGCCGAGCAGCTGGCCACCGGTGTGCTGCCCGGACTCGCCGCCCCCTTCTCCCCCAGCCGCTTCACCGCAGAGGTCCCGTCATGAACCAGATTCCGCTCACCGTCAACGGCGAGCCCCGCGAGCTGCCCGCCTCGACCACGCTGGCCGAGGTGGTGGCCCAGCTGAGCAAGGCGCCCTCGGGGGTGGCCGCGGCGCTCAACGAGGCGGTGGTGCCGCGCGGGTCGTGGACCGCGACGGTGCTGAGCGCCGGCGACCGGGTCGAGATCCTCACCGCCGTCCAGGGCGGCTGAGCGCCGTGGCGGACGACGTTCTCACCATCGCCGGGACGGCCTTCACCTCCCGGCTGATCATGGGCACCGGCGGCGCCCCCAGCCTGGACGTGCTGGAGCAGGCGCTGCTGGTCTCCGGGACCGAGCTGACCACGGTCGCGATGCGCCGCGTCGACCCCGGCACCCAGGGGTCGGTGCTCGACGTGCTGACCCGCAACGGCATCCGGGTGCTGCCCAACACGGCCGGCTGCTTCACCGCCGGGGAGGCGGTGCTGACCGCCCGGCTCGCCCGCGAGGCGCTCGGCACGGACTGGGTGAAGCTGGAGGTGATCGCCGACGAGCGGACCCTGCTGCCCGACCCGATCGAGCTGCTGGACGCCGCCGAGACGCTGGTCGACGACGGCTTCACGGTGCTGCCGTACACCAACGACGACCCGGTGCTGGCCCGCAAGCTGGAGGACGTCGGCTGTGCGGCGATCATGCCGCTGGGTTCGCCGATCGGCTCCGGCCTCGGGATCCGCAACCCGCACAACTTCCAGCTGATCGTGGAGAACGCGGGCGTCCCGGTGGTGCTGGACGCGGGCGCCGGCACCGCCTCCGACGTGGCGCTGGCGATGGAGCTGGGCTGCGCCGCGGTGATGCTGGCCTCCGCGGTGACCCGGGCCCAGGACCCGGTGCTGATGGCCGAGGCGATGCGCCGGGGCGTGGAGGCCGGGCGGCTCGCCCACCGGGCCGGGCGGATCCCGCGCCGGTTCCACGCCGAGGCCTCCTCGGCGATGGCCGGCCGGGCCGAACTGGACGTGCGGGAGCGCCCGGCGTTCTGACCGGGTCTCAACTTCGGCACAGACCGGCCCGCGACGGGCAGGCCCCGGGCCCGCCCGGGGCCTGCGCCTCTACACTCCTCTGGTGGACATGACGCTGCGCGACCCCCTGATCGGAACGCTGCTCGACGGCCGGTACCGGATCGAGCAGCGGGTCGCCGCCGGTGGGATGTCCACGGTCTACCGGGGGCTGGACACCCGGCTGGACCGGGTGGTGGCGCTGAAGGTGATGCACCCGTCGCTGGTCGGCGACAGCGACTTCACGGCCCGGTTCATCCGCGAGGCCAAGGCCATCGCCCGGCTGGCCCACCCCAACGTGGTGAACGTCTTCGACCAGGGCGCCGACGGCCAGACCGTCTTCCTGGCGATGGAGTACGTGCCCGGTTCCAACCTGCGGGACGTGTTGCGCGACCGGGGCGCGCTGTCGGTGCGGGCCGCGCTGGACGTGATGGAGCCGATCCTGGCCGCGCTCGGCGCCGCCCACCGGGCCGGCCTGGTGCACCGGGACATCAAGCCGGAGAACGTCCTGATCACCGAGGGCGGCATGGTCAAGGTCGCCGACTTCGGCCTGGTCCGGCTGCTCTCGGCGGCCGGCGGCGAGGTCACCAGCACCACCGAGGCGGGCACCGTGCTCGGCACCGTCTCGTACCTGGCCCCGGAGCAGATCCGGCAGGCCCCGACCGACCAGCGGGTCGACGTGTACGCGGCCGGCATCCTGCTGTACGAGCTGCTCACCGGCACCAAGCCGCACTCCGGCGACCACCCCGCCCAGGTGATGTACCAGCACCTGCACGAGCGGGTCCCGGCGCCGTCGCTGTCCGCCCCGGCGGTGGGCCCGGAGCTGGACGCGATAGTGGCCGCCGCCACCGCCCACGACCCCGAGGCCCGGCCCTGGGACGCGGTGGAGCTGCTGGCCACCCTGCAGCGGGCCCGGCGCACGCTGAGCCAGGCCCAGCTGGACGCGGAGCCGCCGGCCTCCTCCCGGCTGACGCCGCAGTACTCGACCGGCGAGGTCACCTCGGTGATCTCGCCGCCGGTGGAGCGGACCAGCGTGCTGGAGGTGCCGCCGGACCTGCTGCCGCCGCGCCCGCCGGTGGACGAGCCCGCCGCGCACCACACCGTGCAGCTGCGCCGGGTCCGCCCGCCGCGTCCGCGCCGCTCGCGCAAGCCGTTCGTCTGGGCGGGTGCGATCGCGGTGCTGCTGGCGGCGGTCGCCGTCACCACGTACCTGCTGTCGGGCGCGGTGTACACCACGGTGCCCGCCGTGCTCGGGCAGTCCCAGGCGCAGGCCCAGGCGACCCTCGACAAGGCCGGGCTGCACGGCACCTACGTCCAGGAGTTCAGCGAGTCGGTGCAGGCCGGGCAGGTGATCTCGACCGACCCCGGGGTCGGGCAGCGGGCCCGCAAGAGCGACTCGGTGCGGGTGGTGCTCTCCCGGGGTCCGGAGCGGGTCCAGGTGCCGGAGCTGGCCGGCAAGCCGCTGGAGGCGGCGCGCAAGGCGCTCACCGACGCCCGGCTGACCCCGGGCACGGTGACCGAGGCGTTCGACGACGCGGTGCCCAAGGGTTCGGTGATCAGTGCCTCCCCGGCCACGGGCGGGCAGCTCGCGGTGGGTGCGCCGGTGGCGCTGGTGGTCAGCAAGGGCCAGGTCCCGGTGCCGAACGTGGTCGGGATGGACAAGGACGCGGCCACCAAGGCGCTCACCGACGCCGGGTTCAAGGTGCAGACCGCGGGCCTCAACCTGTTCGGTACCGGGAAGGTCTCCTCGCAGACCCCGCCGGCCGGGCAGCCGCGCCCGCAGGGCACCGTGGTGACGATCTCCTTCAGCCTGTTCTAGGGCGCGGCGGCGGGGAGCGGGCTCAGCGCAGCGGCCCGTCGCCGGGCTCCTCCTGGTACGAGTAGCGCTGCTCGGCCCAGGGGTCGGCGAGGTTGTGGTAGCCACGCTCCTCCCAGAAGCCGCGGCGGTCGGCCCGCATGTACTCGACCGCGCGGACCCACTTGGGCCCCTTCCAGGCGTACAGGTGCGGCACCACCAGCCGGACCGGGAAGCCGTGCTCCAGGGTGAGCGGCTCGTCGTTGTGGTGGGTGGCGAAGACGGTGCCGGGGTCGGCGAAGTCGGCGAGCCGCAGGTTGGCGCTGTAGCCGTACTCGGCCCAGACCATCACGTGGGTGACGCCGGCGGCCGGCGGGACCAGGTCGAGGACGGTCTTGGCGGCGACCCCGCCCCACTCGTTGCCGAGCATCGAGAAGCGGGTCACGCAGTGCAGGTCGCCGCGGACGGTGACCCGGGGCAGGGCGTGGAAGGCGGCGAAGTCCCAGCTGTGCTTCTCGGCGGAGGCGGTCGCGCCGAACACCTGGAAGTCCCAGCTCTGCGGTTTGAAGCGGGGCACCGGTCCGTAGTGCAGCACCGGCCAGCCGCGCTGCAGCCGCTGGCCCGGGGGGATCCGCGGGTCAGACGGCTGAGGCTGTTCCGGTTGGTGCTGACCCATCTCTCCATGGTGACAGACGGCGGGCGCCGCACCTCGCGCGCCCCTCGCGCACGCCCCCCGATTGGCGGATATCGGACAATACGACACATGTCCGAGTGAGTGTGAACTTACTGGAATTACCGGCCGCAAGGGTGCCACGATGCCACCAACCGCGGTAGCGCGTGCGACGCATGGGACAAGGAAGGCACCGCCATGAAGGGCGACCCCGAGGTCATCGAATTCCTCAACGAGCAGCTCACCGCCGAGCTGACCGCGATCAACCAGTACTTCCTGCACGCGAAGATGCAGGAGAACAACGGCTGGACCAAGCTCGCCAAGTACACCCGGCACGAGTCCTTCGACGAGATGAAGCACGCCGAGACGCTCACCGACCGGATCCTGTTCCTCGACGGCCTGCCCAACTACCAGCGGCTGTTCCACGTCCGGATCGGGCAGACCGTGAAGGAGATGTTCGAGGCCGACCGGCAGGTCGAGGTCGAGGCGATCGACCGGCTGCGCCGGGGCATCGTGGTGATGCGCGCCAAGAACGACGTCACCTCGGCCAACATCTTCGAGGACATCCTGGCCGACGAGGAGCACCACATCGACTACCTCGACACCCAGCTCGAACTGCTGGAGAAGCTCGGCGAGCCGCTCTACCTGGCCCAGCTGATCGAGCAGCCGGAGTCCTGACCCGCCCCCGCCGCTACGGCGCTACGCCGCCAGCGGCGCGGAGTCCGGCTCGGCGAGCCCCAGCCGGGCCGCCAGCCTGGATGTCGGGCACGGGCGGGCACCGTGCTCCCCGAGCAGGGCCTGGATCCGCCGGACGCAGGAACCGCAGTCGGTGCCGGCCTTGCAGCCCTTGGCGATCTGGCGCGGGGTGACGGCGCCGGCCTCGATCTCGTCCTTCACCTGGGCCTCGGTGACCGCATGGCACATGCAGACGTACATCGCGGTCTCTCCCGGTGGTGCTGGCGGTGCTGGACGGTGCAGGTACTGGACGGTGCCGGCGCTACGGCGAGCAAGATCAGCAAAGCCTTGCCTTACCTCGCTAAGCCTTACCTTACCCGGCGATCGGCACAGGAAAAAGCCCCTCCCCGCTCGGATCGTCCGAGCGGGGAGGGGCTTTCGTCACACCGGCGCGGGCCGGCGCCGTCGGCGGGTCTCAGTGGCTGCGGTACATCTCCGCCACCAGGAACGCCAGGTCCAGCGACTGGCTGCGGTTGAGCCGCGGGTCGCAGGCCGTCTCGTAGCGCTGGTGCAGGTCGTCCTCGAACACCTCGTCGCCACCGCCGACGCACTCGGTGACGTCGTCACCGGTCAGCTCGACGTGGATGCCGCCCGGGTGGGTGCCGAGCGCGCGGTGCACCTCGAAGAAGCCCTTGACCTCGTCGAGCACGTCGTCGAAGCGGCGGGTCTTGTGCCCGGTCTCGGCCTCGTAGGTGTTGCCGTGCATCGGGTCGCAGATCCAGACCACCTGGGCACCGCTCGCGGTGACCTTCTCGACCAGGTTGGGCAGGTGCTCGCGGACCTTGCCCGCACCCATCCGGGTGATGAAGGTGAGGCGGCCCGGCTCGCGCTCCGGGTCGAGCCGGTCGATCAGGGTGAGCGCCTCGTCGACCGTGGTGGTCGGACCGAGCTTGACCCCGATCGGGTTGCGGATCTTCGAGGCGAACTCGATGTGCGCGTGGTCCAGCTGCCGGGTCCGCTCGCCGATCCAGACCATGTGGCCGGAGACGTCGTACAGGTGGCCGGTGCGCGAGTCCGTCCGGGTGAGGGCGGTCTCGTAGTCCAGGATCAGCGCCTCGTGCGAGGAGAAGAACTCGACCGTCTTGAACTCCTCGGGGGCGACCCCGCAGGCGTTCATGAAGGCCAGCGCGTTGTCGATCTCGCGGGCCAGCTTCTCGTACCGCTGCCCGGCCGGCGAGTTGCGCACGAAGTCCTGGTTCCAGGCGTGCACCTGGCGCAGGTCGGCGTAGCCACCGGTGGTGAAGGCGCGGACCAGGTTGAGCGTCGCGGCGGACGCGTTGTACATCCGCTTCAGGCGCTCCGGGTCCGGGATCCGGGACTCCGGGGTGAATTCGAAGCCGTTCACCGAGTCGCCGCGGTAGACCGGCAGGGTCACACCGTCGCGGGTCTCGGTCGACTTGGAGCGGGGCTTGGAGTACTGCCCGGCGATCCGGCCGACCTTCACCACCGGCACCGAGGCCGCGTACGTGAGCACGGCGGCCATCTGCAGCAGGGTCTTCAGCTTGTTGCGGATCTGCTCGGCGGAGACCCCGTCGAACGCCTCGGCGCAGTCACCGCCCTGCAGCAGGAAGGCCTCACCGCGCGCGACGGCACCGAGCCTGGCGCGCAGCTGGTCGCACTCGCCGGCGAAGACGAGGGGCGGATACGAGGCGAGGTCCGCAAGGGTCTTGCGCAGCGCCTCTTGGTCCGGCCATTCAGGCTGCTGCGCCGCGGGCAGGGACTGCCAGGAGTGGCCAGTCCTCGATGTCTCAGTCGTCACGGTCACAGGATCAAGGCTACGGGGTGCGACAACCGGATTGTGACGACCGACCGCTGGGTGAGACATCTGCTGGACATTTCGGTGATCGGGTTCACACCCCCGGCCCATCGGTTACGCTCGTGCCCATGAACGCGCCGCACACCCTCTGCTGGTGGTGGACCAACCCCTCGGGTGGTCCACGAAACGCGCGTCCCTGAGACGAACGACGGCCGCCCCCCGGGGCGGCCGTCGGCGTATCGAGGCTCTGACGGCCCTCCCGGACAGCGGACCGGAGCACAGCTCCCCGCCCACCCTCCCGGAAGGACCGCCGCACCCGTGACCACCACCGGCCCCGCCGCCCTGCTCGCCCGTCTCACCTCCCCCGGCGCGCCCGCCTTCGCGGTGCTGCACCGCCGCACCCCCAGGCTCGCGCCGGACACCGTCGAGGTGCTGCTGGGCACCGTCGGCAGCCACGACACGCTCGCCGACCTGCCGGTGCCCACCGGCCTGCCCGCCGACGGGCCGCGCCACGACCTGCTCGCCCTGGTCCCGTACCGGCAGATCCGCGAACGCGGCTTCGAGGCGCACGACGACGCCACCCCGCTGCAGGCGCTCGCCGTCGAGGAGCAGTACGCCTTCCCGCTGGCCGACCTGCTCGCCGCACTGCCGCGGCAGCCGGTCCGGCTGGAGGGCGGCGGCTTCGACATCGACGACGAGGAGTACGCCGGCATCGTCCGCCGGGTGATCGAGGACGAGATCGGCAACGGCGAGGGCGCCAACTTCGTCATCCGGCGCGACTTCCGCGCCCGCCTCGACGGCTTCACCACCGGCACCGCGCTGACGCTGCTTCGCCGGCTGCTGGAACAGGAGCGCGGCGCGTACTGGACCTTCCTGGTGCACACCGGCGACCGGGTGCTGGTCGGCGCCTCGCCGGAGGTCCACGTCCGGCAGTCCGGCGGCACGGTGGTGATGAACCCGATCTCCGGCACCTACCGCTATCCGGCCGGCGGCTCCGACCTGGACTCGCTGCTCGCCTTCCTGCACGACCCCAAGGAGCTGGAGGAGCTCACCATGGTGGTCGACGAGGAGCTCAAGATGATGTGCACCGTCGGCGACCTCGGCGGCCAGGTGCTCGGCCCCCGGCTCAAGGAGATGGCGCACCTCGCACACACCGAGTACGAGCTGCGCGGGCGCACCTCGCTGGACGTCCGGGAGGTGCTGAAGGAGACCATGTTCGCGGCCACCGTCACCGGCAGCCCGGTCCAGAACGCCACCCGGGTGATCAAGCGGTACGAGCGCGGCGGGCGCGGCTACTACTCCGGTGCGCTGGCCCTGATCGGCCGCGGCGCCAGCGGCGGACAGCAGCTGGACTCCCCGATCTGCATCCGGACCGCGGACGTCGACCCCGCCACCGGCGACCTGGTGGTCCGGGTCGGCGCGACCCTGGTCCGGCACTCCGACCCGTACTCCGAGGTGGCCGAGACCCACGCCAAGGCGGCCGGGGTGCTCGCCGCGATCGGCGCCCGCCCGGGCCCGGCGCGCAGCGGCGGCGCGGTCGACGGCGGTGGCGGCGCGGCCGGCGGCGGGGCCCGGCGGCTGGCCGACGACCACCGGGTGCAGGCAGCGCTGGACGCCCGGCGCGCCGGGCTGGCGCCGTTCTGGCTGCGGATGCAGCAGCCCGCCGCGCCGCTGCAGGGCCCGCACACCCTGGTCGTGGACGGCGAGGACACCTTCACCTCGATGCTCTCCCACCTGCTCGGCTCGCTCGGCCACCGGGTCACCGTGGTCCGGTACGACACCCCGGGCCTGCGCGCGCTGGCGGCCGAGCACCGCGGCCCGCTGGTGCTCGGCCCCGGACCGGGCGACCCGGCGGACCCGGCCGACCCCAAGATGGCGCTGCTGCGGCCGATTGCCGCCGACGCGCTCGCCGCCGCCCGCTCCGGCAGCCGCGGCGCGCCGCTGCTCGCGGTCTGCCTCAGCCACCAGCTGATCGCCCATCGGCTCGGGCTGCCGCTGGTCCGCAAGGGCGTCCCCTACCAGGGCGCCCAGGAGAGCATCGACCTGTTCGGCACCCGGCGCACCGTCGGCTTCTACAGCACCTTCACCGCCCGCTGCACCGACGCCGAGGCGGCCCGCCTCGCGCTGGACTCCGTCGAGCTCTCCCGCGACCCGCTGACCGGCGACGTCCACGCGCTGCGCGGCCCGGGCTTCGCCACCCTCCAGTTCCACCCGGAGTCGGTCCTCACCCGCGAGGGCGTCGACATCGTCGCGGGGCTGCTGCGGACGGGATCCCATGTGGCCACCGGCTGATCATCCGTCAAGAATACTCTCGGGATGCGTCATTGACGAGGGCCGCCGGCATCGCCGTCCCCACCCCCCAAATGTGACACTGGGTCACGCATTGCCGTGACTTTGACCACAGTTGACCACCCCTTTGACCCATTTGGCACGTCTCACCACCCTTGATCCAACACAAAGAGTCACGCTCAGCAATACCGCTTTGACACCCAGTTCGGCCGTCGGCGAAGCTCCGCCAGCCTGCATTAAAAGATCTTAAGAATTGGGAACTGGGGCACAGTGGCACATACAGAGTGGAGACGGTCCGCACGCGGCTGGCTGGCCGCCGCGGTTGCCGTAGGGGCACTCGTCGGTGCGGGGATCACTCCGGCGGTGGCGGCAACGGCCGCCGCCGGAACACCCGCCAACCCGGCGCAGTCGGGACCGGCCAAGGACACCTCACCCGAGAGCGAGGCCGTCGCCGAGGCGAGGCGGACCGGGAAGCCGGTGGAGGTGGCGTCGAAGCGCACCGAGACCGTTGACGTGGTCGCGCAGCCGGACGGCAGGCTGGTGGCGACGACGTACGTGCAGCCGCACCGGGTGCGCAAGGCGGGTGGTGGCTGGGTGGACATCGACCCGGCGCTGACGGTGCGGGCGGACGGTTCGGTGGCGCCGAAGGCGGCGACGGCGGACGTGGTGTTCTCCGGCGGCGGGCTCTCGCAGCCGCTGGTGCGGATGGCCTCGCAGGGCAGGGAGCTGACGCTCGGCTGGCCCCACGCGCTGCCGAAGCCGGTGGTGGACGGCAGCACGGCGGAGTACCGCTCGATCCTGCCGGACGTGGACCTGAAGCTGACCGCGACGCGCACCGGCTTCAGCCAGATCCTCGTGGTGCACACCGCGGCGGCGGCGAAGAACCCGGAGCTCGACCAGTTGCGGC